>JAGWWI010000003.1 GCA_018970465.1 Patescibacteria group bacterium | reverse complement strand
GCGTGTACCCGAGATGCCGGGCGACTTTGCGGGTGCTCCAGCCTTTCGCGAGCAGCTCTCGAGCTCGTCGCCTGACTTCTGGGAGCTTGGGATTTGTCGTGTATGCCATATGCCTTGGGTGATTCCAAGGTATTGAACCGGTATTGAACCATTACGGAAACTTGACAGTCACGCGATCGTCTGTATGCTCTTATCGTTATGACTATTCGCCACATGTTCGGCACTTCCCCGCTTAGCGGGGCCGTCGCCGCGTCCGCGTACACGCTTCGCCCGTGGACGCTTCGCGCATTCGGGCAGTGTGGCTGCAGGACGTGAGATTCTCTTGAGTCTCGTTTCTTGAACCGCCCTGCCACAGCGCAGGGCGGTTCTTTCTTGTCCTTTTTGCAACCTATACCTGAAGGAGAAGCGTATGTCTGACACGGCCGTCCCAGACTGGGACGAAACTCCGCCGCGGTCGCTCGGCTACCTGGCGAGCGGCCTGGTAACGCTCTGGCGACTCATCGGCAAAGAGCGCAGGCGAATCGCCATTGCGATCGCGCTCGTGATCCTCGGCGAATTTCTCTCGCTCACCTGGCCGCTCATCCTCAAGGCACTCCTCGACTATTACCCGACGATCGAGCGCACCGGGTTCGATCGGCACGTTCTCTTGCTCGTCATGCTCTGGGTTGTCGCCGCGATAGGCATGCTCGCGTTACGACGCTTCGTGCAGGAGTCGATCTTCATTCGGTCGCTCTGGCACCTTGAGAACTACTGGCCTCAGGAGGCGCAGGAGAAACTCCTGGCGCTTTCCCTGGGCTACCATGAGCGGGAGAACACCGGCCGCAAGATCGCCAAGGTCAACAAAGGTGTCGAGAAGCTTACTAGCATCATCGGCAGCGGTTTCTGGACGCTCCTGCCGTCGGCCTTCTATCTGGTCCTGAATGCTGTGCTCATTCTCGTGCTTGACTGGAAGCTCGGACTCCTATTCGTCCTGCCTTTGGTTCCGGCTATATGGCTCCACTTGACGTGCCGCAACCGATTCCAGCACGTGTGGGAGACGTACGAGCGAATGAAGGAAGAATCGGTCGGACTCTTCTGCCAATCCGTCTTGAATGTGCGCACGGTACAGTCGTTCGTAGTCGAGAAGCGCGAGCTGGCGAGACACGGGAGCATTCGCGACGAGATGGAGCGCATGGATGTCGACGCGACCATCAAGGTCCAGCTCTATCTCTTCGTCGTCGAGATGATCGTGCGCATGACCCTCGTCGGAACGGCCGTTGCCGGGCTCTACTTCGCCCACCGCGGATGGAGCTCGATCGGGACGGTAGCGTACATCGCCGTCACCGGTAATCAGACAATCGGCTGCTTCTGGAGCATCGTCCAGGTGCAGACGCAGATGATGCGCGACATCGTCGCCGCAGAGCGCATGTATGCCCTGCTCAATGAGCCGATCGAGACCGAGAACCGGGCCGTCGGCAGCGTGCCGGAGCTAGCAAGCGGTACGCTCGCCTTCGAACAGGTTATGCTCCGATACGCCGGCAAGACCGAGCCGGTCTTCGATCAGTTCGACCTCTCGATCGAACCGGGCGAGATGCTCGCCTTGGTCGGCAAGAGCGGATCGGGCAAAAGCTCGCTCGTCTCGCTCCTCTTGCGGGCCTATGACCCGACGGCAGGCGCGGTGACGATCGACGGCACGGACATTCGCGCTGTCGATCGCGACTGGTACCGCAGGCGCTTTGCCTACGTGCCGCAGGATGTCGAGATATTCGACGGCACGATACGCGAGAATATCGTGTACGCAGCGCCGGAGGCGAGCGAGGCCTCCGTCGCTCGTGCGATCGAGGCCGCCTGTCTCGAAGAGGTCGTCCGGGACGCGAAGCGCTTCCCGGACGGACTCGCGACCGAGGTGGGCGAGCGCGGTGTCCGGCTCTCGGGCGGGGAGCGCCAGCGCGTCGGCATCGCCCGGGCCTACATCGCCCTCCTTGCAGGGGCCGAGGTGCTCGTTCTCGACGAGGCGACCTCGAGCCTCGACTCGGAGAGCGAGCGGGTGGTGCAGCACTTTATCGAGCAGTTGCGGCGCGACCGCCACATCACTATCGTAGCGATCGCGCATCGGCTCTCGACCATCCGCGAGGCGGACCGCATCTGCGTTCTCGATGCCGGCACAATCGCCGAGATCGGGACGCATGAGCAGCTGTTGCGGCAAAACGGGCTCTACCATCGGCTCGTGGCGCTTCAGGAGCTCGGGGAGCTGCGGGAATAGTATCGGTTGCATTTGGCGGCGCGGAGAAATCCGCGCTGCTCTTTTTTATCCGACACTTCCCTGCCACGCGACGCGGAGCGTCGCGCGTATTTAACAGCTCACGTGCTTGATGATGTAGTCGTAGGCTTCGTCGACAGTGTCGACGAGGTGGAAGAGGTCGAGATCGCCCTCGTCGATCGCCTTGTGATCCTGGTAGACCTTATTCTTGAGGAATTCGACGAGCGGCGTCCAGTACTCCTTGTCGAAGAGGACGAGCGGTACCTTGCGGATCTTCCCCGTCTGCACGAGGGTGACGATCTCGAAGAATTCGTCGAGCGTGCCGTACCCGCCCGGGAAGTAGACATACACCTCGGAGGCGTAGGTGAGCATCACCTTGCGCACGAAGAAGTGGTCGAAGCCGAAGCGCTCAGTAAGGTATGGATTGTAGGACTGGGGATTCTTCAGGTTGATATTGAGGCCCACGCTCTCGCCCCCGGCCTCGAAGGCGCCCCGGTTGGCCGCCTGCATGATCCCCGAGGAGCCGCCGGTGATGACGGCGAAGCCCTGCTTCGCGAGCCGACCGGCGAGCTCCGTCGCGTGCTGGTAGACCTCGTCGCCGAAGGTCGCGCGCGCCGAGCCGAAGAAGGTTGCGGCCAAGGAGTAGCGGCGGATCACGTCGAAGCCCTCGACGAACTCCGACATGATCTTGAAGACGCGCCAGCTCTCGATGCGCCGCGGCTTGCAGACGAGGAGCGGCCGATCCTCGGGCATCGTGCGCGCGCCTTCGGCGACGGCGTTCGCGAGGCGGTCGGCAGTCGAGGGCGGTGGCGTCGGCGGCGCGATGTCGTCGGAAAGATCGGCGTTCATGCCCTTAGTGTACCAGCCTAGAGCCCCGGACAATTCGCCGCCGGTGCATAGCCCGCGGCGGCCGCAGCGGCTGCGGAGGCAAACCACACTTTGTTCGCATCGCTGATGCGCTTCGCGCCGCTGCAGGTCGGGAGGTAGTACTTCGCGCCGTTCTTCGAGGCGACGAACGCGCCGCTCCCCTGCCCCGCTGCGGCGGTGGCCCCTGGAGCGACGGGCTCGGGCCTGGTCACCTCGATCGAGACCGGCGCCGCCGACTCCCCCGCGTCCCGCCCCGCGAGATACCCGAGCCCGAAGGCGGCGAGCGAGGCCGCGACAAGCACTGCGAGGACAAGCACATCCTTCGGGAGCGCCTCTGCGCGCGCCCACAGGGCGCCTACGAGCGCCTTGCCCTTCGCTCGAGCCTCTGCTATAGTCATAGGCACAGTATATGGCATCAACCAAAGCAGGCGGCTCGTCAAAGAACCTCCGGGATTCGAAACCGAAGTACCTCGGCGTCAAGCTCGCCGACGGCGCCGCCGTGCGCCCCGGCATGGTGATCGTCCGCCAGCGCGGCACGCGCATCATGCCGGGCAAGAACGTGCGCGTCGGCCGCGATCACACCCTCTTCGCAATGAGCGCCGGGACAATCGCCTTCCGCACCGCGCGCAAGCGCACCTATACGGGCAAGGTCATCGTCCGCAAGGTTGCGGACGTGCTCGCGTAGCGCTCACGCGCCCTTCACCTCGCGACTCTTATAGTGCTCTCTAGGATCCCCGACTAGGTCGGGAACGATCTTTGCTACCCACCAGGCTGAACTGGAAGAAGGAGAGCGACCATGCTCCGCATACCGTTCGCGGCTTTGGCAGCGATCCTGCTCGCCGCGTTTATCGCGCTGCCGGCTGCAGCGCGCGTCTCGAACCACGACACGCTCGCCTGCGTCACCCGCTCGCTCGCGGCCAATCACCTCACGGTACAGGCTGCTTCCCGCATGCGTACCGGAGCGACCTACGCGATCGCGTTCACGCCGACCGATACGATCCACCGGCGCTTCGCCGCCGGCGACTCGATCTGGCAGAGCTGCGAGACGCTGCTCGCCGCGCCGCCAGAGGCCACCAAGGCGCCAGCGGCGGCTCCTGCCGCTACCGCCGCAACGACGAACGCCGCGGAGCAGCTCCGCACCGCGCTCGAAGCGGCTCGCCGCGAACGCGACGCCGCGCAAGCGGCCGCGCGCGCTGCTAAGGACGAGATCCGGTCTCTCAAAGGCGAGATCGATACGCTCGTGCGTTACCTGAGCGTGCGCTATGTCACTCCCGTTCCTGCACGGGTCGAATACGCTCGCGACTACGCAACGCCCGTGCTCGCCTTGCTGATCGTCATCGCGATCGGCGTTAGCCTGATCGCGGCAGCAGCTGCGTGGCTTCTCTTCTATCGCTCGCACCGAGCGCCACTGCCCTATCGGGGCCAGAGAACGCTCGGGGAGTCGAGCGAAACCGGCGAGGCTCTCGCCGAAGAACCGCGAATAGGCGCGCAGGCGCTCTACTACACGAACCCCGCGCGCCAGCTCGACTCGATGGAGCCACACCTCGTCACCGCGACGCTCGCGCAGAGTCGCGAGGAGGTGCGCAGCGGCCGGCCGGTTACCGTCTTCCGCGGGCCGATCGAGGGCCCGCGCGACTGCCCGTATGTCGACCTCGCTACCTACGACGCCGCTACCGGACGCATGAAGATCCTCACCGCCCACGTCGCGCGCCTGCTCGCTGAGGCCGCAGAGGGCCGCGCGGGCTCCGTCGCGGACTGGTTCGCCGAGCGGGGCTGGCGCTTCCTCCGCACTGACGAAAGCAACGCGCACATACTCGCTCCCGAGATACGCCCGCGCCTGGTCGAGCCCGCGGACCGCCCGATTGAGCCCGCGCTCTGACTACACACCCGATCGCCCGCACCGGAAGCTCATTGGAGTCTCGAGGGAGAGCGCGCGATCGCGAATACGAAAGCGTCCGCCGACAACCGGCGGGCGTTCCTCTGTCTGTTCGTATGTTTGTTTACGCCTCGGGCTCGATCACGAGCGCGAACTCGCCGAAGGCCTCCCCCGCTGCGACCGGGACGGTGAATGTGCCGAGCTCTTTGAACGGCTTTTCGAGCCGGATCGCCTCCTCCGGGAGCGCGAGGCGCGTCTCTTTGGCGAGCGCAGCGGCTATCTCGCGCGGGCCGATAGCCTCGTAGAGGTGGCCCTGCTCGTTCGCCTTCACGCGGATCGTGAGGCGCACCTCCGCGAGTTTCGCGAAGGTCTCAGCGAGGAGCTTCTCGTCGAGCGTGCGGCGCTCGTGCACGGCCTTTGCGCGCGACTCCGCCTCCTTCAAGGCCGCAGCGGTCGCGGGGATCGCGAGCTTCTTAGGGATGAGGAAGTTCAGCGCGTAGCCGTCCTTGGCCTCGACCGCTTCCTGCGCGCGCCCAACGCCCTTCACGTCCCGAGTGAGTATCACTTTCATACTCCCCCACCTTAGCGCATCACTTGCCGGTGGTCAAAAAGCGGACTGCCCGGTCGAACTGCGGATCCTTGCCGGGCACGTCCTGCGAGACGGTCGAGACCGAGGTCGAGGTCGCTGCGGCAACGATATCGGGCGTGATGCCTTTCTCCATGATCCAGTGGCCTGCGGGAGTGACCCAGCGGGCGACCGTCACCTTCAAGGAGCCGCCGCCGAGGTCGAGGAGGGTCTGCACCGACCCTTTGCCGAAGGACTGCGCGCCGATCAAGGTCGCCGCGTGGTTGTCCTGCAAGGCACCGGCGAGGATCTCGGAAGCCGAGGCGGAACCGCCGTCGATCAGGACCGCGACCTTCGTCCCCGCCGGGACGCCGCCCGAGCCGGTCGAAGTGTGCACGTCGTTCGGCTGCTTCCCGGCGAAGTCCTCCGTCACGATGGTCGCGCCCTTGGGGAGGAAGTGGCTCGCGATCGCGACCGCCGCGTCGAGGTAGCCGCCCGGGTTCCCGCGCAGGTCGATGACGAGCTTCTTCGATCCTGAGGCGGCGAAGCGCTCAAGAGCGGCGTTGAAGAGGTCGGCCGAGTTCGCCGTGAACTCGTAAAGCGCGATGTGGTAGACACCCGATGTTGGGTCGAGCCCGTCGTCGGTCTCGGGCACCTGGATCGTCGCGCGCGTGATCTTGACGTCGAAGGGCGCGCCGCCGCTCCGCACGATGAGGAGGTCGACGACGGTGCCCGCCTTGCCGCGAATCGCCGCGACGGCCTGGTCGATCGACATGCTCTCGGTCGACTTGCCGTCGATCGCGACGATCTGGTCGCCCGCCTTGACCCCTGCCGCGAATGCCGGCGTGCCCTTCAAGGGCGCGATGACGACGAGCGCGCCGTTCTTCTCGTCGAGCTCGAGCCCGACGCCCGCGAATGAGCCCGAGATGCTCTGATTGAACGCCTTAGCTTCTTTGGGCGGGAAGAAGAGCGTGTACGGGTCGCCGTAGGAGGCGGCGAGCCCCTGGATCGCGCCGTAGATCTTCTGCTGGTCCGTCGGGATCGTAGTCGAGGCGTGCGTGTTGACGTACTCCGTGTTCAGAGCGTTCCACGCCTCCCAGAAGTCGGTGAGGTTCGCGTTCGGGTCGGGCGTCGCGTCGAGATTGTCGCCCGTGAATGGGAGATGCGAGACGACTGCCGCTGTCGCGCCCGTGTTGCCGCCCAAGAGGAGCCCGGCGGCGAAGGCCACGCCCGCGACGAGCGCGAAGGCCATCGGCCGCTTCACCCCGCCCGCGAATTGAGGCATGCGCATCACGCGCGAAGTATACCACGCAACAATTACCGAAGAAGAAATGAAGCACCTCGTGCTATTCTCTACGCAATGGTCTACCGGCAGGAGCATGCGGGCGGCGTGTGGGTCGACCTCGAGAATCCGGCCGACGAGGAGATCCGCGCCGTCGCGCGCGAGTTCTGCCTCTCCGAGCGGCTCGAGGCCGAACTCCTCTCCCCCACCCCGTTCCCGCTCGTCTCGGGCGACGAGCGCGCCGCGCTCGCCGTGTTCCACTTCCCCGCCCACGCCGACGAACACAATGCGGTACATGACGAGCGCAGCGCCGAGAACGAGACGAAGACCCAGGAGGTGGACTTCATCGTCGGGAAGCACTTCATCGTCACTGTGCGCTACGAAGTGATCGCCCCCTTGCACCGCCTGCGAAAGCTCCTCGAGAGCGAAGAGCTCCAGGGCGGCAGCGCGAAGATCGCTACCGAAACCCTGCTCGAGATCCTCTTCGCGCACCTCTACGCGGCCGTGCGCGACCACACCAACCACCTCGCCGACCGCCTCGCGCGGATCGAGGCCGATATGTTCGCGGGCCAGGAGCGCCACGCGGTGCGCGCGATCGGCAACGTCAATCGCGCGTACCTCCACCTCCTCGCCGCGCTTGCGAATCAGGAGGAGCCCTTGGATCGATTCCTCGCCGCGCTTGCGCGCGGCGACTATTTCGGCGCGCCCTTCAACGAGCGCGCGGCGCGGATCCGGAGCGAGCGCAGCCAGGTCGAAGAGCTCGTCCGCACGCACCTCGCGCTCGGCACCGAGCTCCGCGAGACCAACAGCGCGCTCCTCAATGCGGGGCAGAACCAGATCATGCGGACGCTCACGGTGGTGAACTTCATCTTCCTCCCCCTGGGCCTCGTCTCCTGGATATTCGCGATGCGCACGGCGGGCATGCCGATCGTCGACTCGCCGAACGCGTTCTGGATCGTGATGGGCATCATGGCCGCGATCTCGCTCCTCCTGACCGGCGTCTTCGCCAAGAAGCGCTGGATCTTTTAGATAGTAGGTATGCGGCTCCCCTTCTTCTCCCGCGCCCCGCGCCCCGCGCCGCCCCCGCGCATCCTCCTCACCAACACGCTCTCGGGCGGCAAAGAGCTCTTCATCCCCCTGAAGGCCGGGCAGGTCTCGCTCTACACCTGCGGCCCCACCGTCTACAACCGCGCGTCGATCGGCAACCTGCGGCCCTACGTCTTCTCCGACACCTTGGCGCGCACCCTGGCCGCGGCCGGCTACCGCGTCCGGCGCGTGATCAATATCACCGATGTCGGACACCTCGTCTCGGACGCCGACCAGGGCGAAGACAAGATGAACGTCGGCGCGAAGCGGGAGGGCACAACGCCCGAGGCGATCGCGGAGCGCTATATGCGCGCCTTCATCGAGGATCTCGGCGAACTCGATATCGACACGAGCGCGATCCTCTTCCCGCGCGCGACCGAGTACATCCGCGAGCAGATCGCGATGGCCAAAACGCTCGAGGAGAAAGGCTTCGCCTACCGGGCGGCAGACGGGCTCTACTTCGACACGAGCCGGTTCGCGGGCTACGGCAAGCTCGGCAACCTCGCGGGCGTCGAACTCAAAGAGGGCGCGCGCGTCGCGCCGGCCGCGGGCAAGCGCCACGGGGCCGACTTCGCCCTCTGGCGCTTCGCGAAGCCGGGCGACCTCCAGCAGTGGGACTCGCCCTGGGGCCGCGGGAATCCGGGCTGGCACATCGAGTGCTCGGCGATGTCGCGCGCCCTCCTCGGCGACCAGCTCGACATCCACACCGGCGGCGAGGATCACATCGCGATCCACCACAACGACGAGATCGCGCAGTCGGAGGCCGCCTCGGGCCGCGCGCCGTTCGTCCGCTACTGGCTCCACAATGCGTTCCTCACCTTCGAGGGGGAGAAGATCTCGAAGTCGCTCGGCAATGTCTTCTACCTCTCCGACCTGAAGGAGCGCGGCTACCACCCGCTCGCCCTGCGCTACTTCTTCCTCCAGGCGCACTACAAGACGCCGGTCTCCTTCTCTTGGAGCGCCTTAGCAGCCGCCGACGCCGCGCTCGGCCGGCTCTGGAAGGCTGCGCGCGAGGTCCGCGCAGAGTCGCGCGGCAAAGCGGCCCTCTCGCCCGCGCGCGATGCCTTCCTCGCCCGGATGCGCGACGATCTTGCGACCCCGGCCGCCCTCGGCGTCCTCTGGGAGGCCGTGAAGAGCGAGGACTACTCCCCCGCTGAGAAGTGGGGCCTCCTCGAGGACGCCGAGGCGCACCTTGGCCTCCGCCTCACCGACCCGCCCGCCCGCGCCGCCGCGGCAGCCCCGGAGGAGGTCCGGACTCTGGTAGACGAACGCGAGGGCGCTCGCGCGCGCCAGGACTGGGCGGCGGCGGATCGCCTCCGCGATGAGATCGCGAAACGGGGATATCGTGTGGACGACGGGCCCGCGGGGCCGGTGTTGACCGAAGCGTCCTGATGGTAGAATCGGCCTCATGAGCGAGGTCGACCGCGTGCCGCCGCAGTCTCTGGAGTCTGAACGGGCTCTCTTGGGCGCGCTCCTCTTGAAGCCTGACGCGATCCACGACGTCGCCGACCTCGTGAAGCCCGAGTCCTTCTACGCGGAGAAGCACCGCCTCATCTTCCAGGCGATGCGCGAGCTCGCCGACCGCGGCGAGCCGATCGACCTCCTGACCCTCTCGGAGCGCCTCGGCGGCCAGGGGCTCCTCGAGCGGGCGGGCGGCCGTTCCTACCTGGCCGAGCTCGCCGCCGCGGCGCCCGCGCCGGGCAACTTCTCCCACTACGCAGACCTCGTCGCGAGGAAGCACGTGATGCGCGCCCTGATCGACGCCTCCTACGAGATTAGCGAGAGCGCCTACGACGAAAGCCGCGAGGCGATGGAGGTCCTCGACGAAGCGGAGAAGAAGATCTACGCGATCGGCGACAATAGCGCGGCGCACAAGTTCACTCCGATCGCCGACAAGGTGCACGAGACCTGGGACCGCATCGAGGCCCTCTCGAAGCGCGAGGACGGCATCCGCGGCGTCCCCTCGGGCTTCCCGGCGCTCGACAACCTCCTCTCCGGCTTCCACCCCTCCGACCTCGTGATCCTCGCCGCGCGGCCCTCGGTCGGCAAGACCTCGCTCGCCCTCGACTTCGCGCGGAATGCAGCGATCCGACACGGCGTACCCGTCGGGATCTTCTCGCTCGAGATGAGCGCGGAACAGATCATCGACCGCATGCTCGCGGCCGAGTCGTTCGTGAACTCCTGGAAGCTCCGCACCGGCGCGATCCGTGAAGAGGGCGACTTCGGCCGCATCCGCGACGCTCTCGAGGAGCTCGCGAAGGCGCCGATCTTCATCGACGACAAGCCGGGCAACAACATCCTCGCGATGCGCGCGGTCGCCAGGAGGCTGAAGCGCGAGCGCGGCGTCGGGCTCCTCGTCGTCGACTACCTCCAGCTCATGGCACCGACGACGACGCGCGCCTCCGACTCGATGGTGCAGCAGGTGACGGAAATCTCCCGCTCGCTGAAGGCCCTCGCCCGCGAGCTCGAGGTGCCGGTCATCGCGCTCTCGCAGCTCTCGCGCGCCGTCGAGCAGCGCGGCGGCAAGCCGCGCCTCTCCGACCTCCGGGACTCCGGCTCGATCGAGCAGGACGCCGACGTCGTCATGTTCATCCACCGCGACGACAAGCGGAGCGAGGAGGGCGAGAAGACGGGCGTCGCCGAGGTCCTCGTCGAGAAGCACCGCAATGGCCCCACGGGCCGGGTCGAGCTCTTCTTCGACGACAAGCGCACGAGCTTCCAGTCAATGGAGACCGCTGACTTCTCCGCGCTCGGGGTCGAGCTCTAGGGGATGGCGAACGCGATCGACGATCTCGCTTCGGCCTTCGCGAAGCTCCCGGGGATAGGCCCGCGCCAGGCGCGGCGCTTCGTCTATCACCTCCTCGCCGCGCCCGCGTCCGAGCGCGCGGCGCTCGCCAAGGCCGTCGGCGAGCTCGGCGCCGCCGTGCGGCAGTGCCCCGAGTGCCTGCGCTTCGCGAACGGCTCGGGCCCCGTCTGCAACTATTGCGCCGACCGTTCGCGCGACGACGCTGAGCTCATGCTCGTCGAGAAGGATCAGGACCTTGCGGCAGTCGAGCGCGCGGGCACTTGGCGCGGGCGCTACTTCGTCCTCGGCGGCGTCCTCACGCTCTCGGGCAAGGGCGCAATCCGGGAGAAGGAGCTTCTCAAACGCATCGAAAAGGGCCTTGCCGATAGCGGTCAGACTGCGCTCAAAGAGGTCGTGCTCGCGCTCTCGGCGACCTCCGAGGGCGAGCACACGGCCGACCGCGTGCGCGAGCTCTTGTCCCCCTACCGCGATCGCATCCGCGTGAGCGCGCTCGGCCGCGGCCTTTCGACCGGGAGCGAGCTCGAATACTCCGACGCCGAGACCGTCCGCGCCGCGCTCCGCAATCGCCATGAGTCCTAAGCCCGCAGCAACAAAGAAGCACGAGCGCTCCGTCGAGAAGCTCTCGCACTTCCGCTGTGCGCACTGCGGCAAGTGGTGGTCGGTGGGCGACGCGCCCCTCGCGAAGAAGGTCTGGTGGTGCCCCTGGTGCGGCTTGTCTGCGCAGACAATCAACGCGGCAACGCATTAGTTAGCCGCGCGGAAGCGGCCACCGGAGCAAGACTAGCTCGGCCTGGTGTAGGGCCTTCGCAAATAGCGCCCTTGGGACTCGACGACTCGGCTCCGGCGGCAAGCCCGGGTCATGGAACTCCACGAATCGAGGAGCGAGCTTCGTCACGACGATCGAGTGGGGACTGTATCTTTTCTTCTTATCCAGTAGCGCCACGTCAACGTTCACGATCGCCAACCAGCCCTTTTTAATGCAATCTTCCATATCCCGAAGAGTCGGCCGACGAGACTCGAGTGTGATGCGCCTGTTCTTCAGTAATCCTTTAGCGAGCGCCTTCTCTCGCCGCAGATCGGAATGGGCGTCTTGAAATGCGAAAACATCTGCTCGCCAAAAGTCCCGGAGATAGGTAGCTCCCCGGTGCGCAAACGCGACGTAATCAAACGGAGTGACCTTTGCGACCTCGAATCCCTGATTGGCGAGCCACAAGAGCGCCTGGGTATCCCACGTTACGTTCCCTTTCTTGAATCCGGTTACGGCATCAAGAGCACGGTAAGAGTATCGCGTCTTCGGATCCAGCACGCCTAGCACCATCTTCAGTGCAGCCTGGAAACAATGGAGGTCGTCCTTGAGATTTTTTGCAAACGGTACCGGACTTTGTTCCATGCAAAAAGCTTAGACCGGCGGTTGCTACAACGCAACCGCCGGCCCAATGCGGCTATCCTTAGCCGCTACTGCCCGCGCGTACCGGAGCCGCCGCCGGTCGAGCCGCCCTTGCCGCCACTCTGACCACCCGAACCGCCGCGTCCGTCACCGTGGCCACCAGAGCTGCCTGAGCCCTTGCCACCACCACCCGAGTCCTTGCCCATAAAAACCCCTTCAGAGTTAGGGGATGCAACGTGCAGCTTTGTGCGCTCTATTTACGACGCGACGAACGTCAACGCCTTCCCGCGGGCGGCCGCGCGGCCGGTGCGGCCGATGCGGTGGACGTAGTCCTCGTAGGTCGAGGGAAGGTCGTAGTTGATCACGTGCGAGACGGCGGGGATGTCGAGGCCGCGGGCGGCGACGTCGGTCGCGACGAGGGCCTGCACCTTGCCGCGCTTGAATTCCTCAAGCGCGCGCAGCCGGGCGTTGAAGGCTTTGTCGCCGTGGATCGACTCGGCGAAGATCCGCCGGCGCGAAAGCATCTTCGCGAGGCGCTCGGCGCCGTACTTGGTCCGGCAGAAGACCAGGACCTTGTCGAAGCCGGGCTCGCCAAGGAGCCGCACGAGCTCCTCGAACTTGTCAGACTCCGGCGCGACGCGCACCACGTCCTGCTCGACATTCGCCGAGGTCTCCTGCCGCTTGACCGAGATCATGACCGGGTTGGTGAGGAATTCGCCGATCAGCTTCTCGATATCCTTCCCCATCGTGGCGGAGAAGAAGAGCGTGTGCCGCGGAGTGCCGAGGTGCGAGAGGATGAAGCGCATGTCGTCGATGAAGCCCATGTCGAGCATGCGGTCCGCCTCGTCGAGGACGACGGAGCCGAAGGTCGAGAGGTTCAGGGCGCCGCGCTCCATCAGGTCCTTCAAGCGGCCGGGCGTGCCGATCACGAACGACGGCTTGTGGCGGAGCGCCTGGATCTGCGGGTTGATGTTCGCTCCGCCCACGGCGACCATGCCGCGGAATCCGAGACCCTTCGCGAAGCCGGCGAGCTCCTTCTCGATCTGCACCGCGAGCTCCCGCGTGGGCGCCATCACGAGGATGCGCTCGCCGGGGCGGCGCAAGACCTTCTCGATGAGGGGGAGGAGGAACGCCGCGGTCTTCCCGGTCCCGGTCTCGGCGAGGCCGACGATGTCGCGGCCCTCGAGGCCCGGCTCGATCGCCTTGTCCTGGATCGGGGTCGGCGCCTTGTAGCCGCGGCTCTCAAGGTTCGCCTTGAGGCGCGCGTCGATATCGAAATCGGCGAAGGCGTGCTCGGGCTCGAAGGCCGCTTCGGGCGCCTCGATCGGCGTACCGCGATTGATGAACTTCGCGATCTCCGCCTCGGTCTGCCCGAAGGCGCCCGGGCCGCCGCGCTTCCGGGAGCGCCCGGCGCCCATCGAAGGGCCGCGCGAGCCGCCGCGGCTGCCGAAGCTCCGCCCGCCGCGATCGCCGCCGAAACTGCGCGAACCGCGCCCGGCTCCCGGCCCGCGTCGCGCGTCGCGCCCGAGAGAACGGAACGCCGCCGGGTCGAGGTCGCCCCCGCGCGCTGCGCCGCTCTCGCGCGCACTGTCATGAGAATTCCCACCAGTACCCTGGTGATGCCATCTGCCTATCTGCATTGCATATCTGGCCGCATCTGCGGCGATTAGGATCAGGAACGAACCGTTCCTGAAAAATGAATTAAGAGATTTGGTCGATCTTGACCTTCACGACCGGCTGCCGATGGCCATTCTTCTTGAAATAGCGGCTCTTCGGCTTGTACTTCACGACCTCCACCTTCTTGGCGCGGCCGACCATCATGACGGTCCCCTGCACGGAGGCGCCTTTGATCACGGGCGTCCCGATGGTCGTGTCCGTGCCATTGTCGACCAGGAGCACCTGGTCGAAGGTGACGGTGTCGCCCTTCTTCACCTCGCCGGGGAGCTTCTCGATAGCGATCGTGTCGCCCTTTTCGACGACATACTGCTTCCCGCCGGTCTTGATTACGGCCACTTCCATTGCCCCGTACTATAGCACTCCACTCCCAAATGAGCAAGCCGCCGTGTTGCCCAGGCCGACTTTACAGGCGCAAGCCGGTGCGCTATAGCTTGGCCGAACTTGAACCTTGGAGGTCCCAATGGACGATTCAGCCCGCAGCGAATACCGCTTCAGGCGCCCACTCACGGGAGCGGAGATTCGCGGACACTTGCAGGATATGACTACGAGCTGGTATCAGGAGAATAGTACCCTCACGCAAGTCGGTGGAGTCGCCGTCACCATCCACTGGCCGAGCAGCATCGACATCGGGCTCTATTCCTCAACCGCCGGATGGACTGAAGGGATCATCGACGGCGAGTCCTACACCGGGCTCCGCTTCGAGGATATCTTCAAGACGTATTTCCCACTCACGCCCGACCGGTGGTGACCCGCGTCGCAACGACAACGAGCAAGGCCGCCCTCTGGGCGGCCTTGTAGCTACGCGTCCAGCTCCGGATTCGGCCGTTCGAGCGCCTTGAGTGTCATGTAAGTTTTCCAAGGCTCTTCCAAGGTCTTCCAAGGCGACGCCTTAGAAGTTCCACAGCGAGGGGCAGCAAAACGCCCCGAAGGGCGTTTTGCAGTTGCAGTGCGTCACCGGTGGATTTTAGGCACCCATCCTTCAGATAACCTCACCGAGCTGGTATCTCCGTTTGGCCGTGTCCTTGGGTCATTGCAGTTTTTCACCCTGGGACCGAGGGAGCCGGTCCAGCCCCCAACAGGCGTGTCTGCGTTGGCCTCATGGCTCTTGGCCGTCTGGCTTTAGCGGTAACTATCGTTAGCCTTAAGAGTGTTTCTCCGTACTGGACGACAGGCGCACCACAACCTTCTGGAGGATAATCCCGAGAGAACGCAGATGCAAGAGTGTGGACATCATTGCTCCATCGAGGGCTTCTCGAGCAACTCCGGCTCGAGACCAACCTTCTCACCCGCGATACGGTAGACGTCCTTATCGATCTTGCCGAGCTCCTTGTAGCCGGCGTTGTAGTGGCTCACGCTGGTGCCGAGGGAGACACCGAGCTTGCGGTAGTACTCCTCGTAGGCGCCGATATGCTTCCCCAGCTCCCCTACCCGCTTCTGGATCTCCTCCGCCTTCTTCTCGACCTGCAAGGCCTTCAGCCCCTGCATGACGGTCTGAAGATAGGCGAGGAAGGAGGTCGGCGAGACGATGATCACCTTGTAGCGGGCGGCCGCCCGTTGGATGAGGTTCTCGTCCTCCCCGCCCCCGACCTGGTTCGTGAGGAGGTCGTAATAGATGCCCTCCGAGGGGATGAACATGAAGGCGAAGTCCATGGTGTTCTCCGCGGGGCGGATATACTTGGCCGTCTCCTGGATGCGGAGCTTGAGGTCGTTCACGAACGCCTTCTCGGCTGCGGCGCGCTCGGCCGGGTCGTGGGTCGAGACGAAGCGGTTGTAGTTGTCGAGCGAGAACTTGGAGTCGATCGGCACGATCTTCTCGTTCACGAAGACGGCGGCGTCGACGATCTCGCCGTTCTCGAACGGGTACTGCATCTGGAACATGCCGGGCGGCAAGACGTTCTTCAAGACCGTCTCGAGGTAGTACTCGCCGAGAATGCCGCGCTGCTTCGGATTCTGGAGGATGTCCTGCAGGTTCTTAAGCTGCTCGGCGAAAGACTGTGTCTGTCGGCCAACCTCCTTGACCGAGGTGATCTCTTCGGTGATCTCACGGATCAAGCGCTGTGAGCCCGCGACCTGATCTCGGAATATGGTGTGCATCCGCTCCTGGCCGCGGTCGAGCTTGTCGTCGAGGATCTTCCCCAGGTCGTCGATGCGGTTCTGGAGGAGGACCATCGCGCTCGTGTCCTCAGGGCGCTTCTCGGCCGCCCGCCGCAGCCAGCCGAAGATGACCGCAAGCCCTACGACCTGAACGATGACCAGGGCGCCGACAATGAGGAGAATGGCGAGGGCTGACATGGCCGTAGTATACTCGGCCCATGGCTATCCACGAAGATTTGAAGAAACAGATCCCCGAGGCGATGCGGGCCAGAGATGAGGTCCGGCTCCGGACCCTGCGCTCCCTGGTGACCGCGATGACGAACGAGGTCGTCGCGAAGAAGCGCAAGCCCGACGAATTCCTCACCGACGACGAAGCGCTCGCCGTCTTGAAGCGCGCGGCGAGCCAGCGCAAGGATTCGATCGAGCAATTCTTGAAGGGCGGCCGACCCGAGCTCGCGGAGCCGGAGCAGGCGGAGCTCGCGATCATCGAGTCGCTCCTCCCCGCGATGATGAGCCGCGACGAGGTCGAGCAGATTGCGCGCGCCAAGATGGCCGAGCTCGGCGTCTCGACGAAGGCCGAGAGCGGCAAGTTCATCGGCGCCCTGATGAAGGAGCTCAAGGGTGCTGCCGACGGCCAGGTGGTGAAGGAGGTCGTCGACTCGCTCCTCGCCTAGCGTATGTCTGAGCGGCTGCGACCCAAGAAAGTCGAAAACGCCATCCGCCAGGAAAACGCTTCGGCACTCTCCAAGATGGGCAGCAAGGGCGCCCGGGCGGCAAACGAAAACCGCACCAAAAAACAAGCGGAAGAAGATGCCTATAAAACAGAGATGGAGGAACGCCGCCTAGCAGAAGCTCGCGAGATGGCCGAGGCGCGGCACGACCACCTCCTCCCGCCCGAGGAGGGCGGCGACGAAGAGCTGTAGCGGCGTCTTAGCCGAAGTCGAGCGTGTAGGCCGCAAGGCCCGCGCCCTTCACGATGAGCTTCAGCGTGTGGGTGCCGGCGCTCGCGTTCTCGACGAGCGTGTAGAGCTTGCTCGCCGAGACGGTGATCGTCTTGACGCGCGCGCCGTCCTGCCAGACCTCGACCGGCGTCCCCGCGGCGGCACCTGAGGCGACGAGATAGATCTTCGTCGCCTGATACTCGTAGACGACCGTCGCGCCCGGCGCAGCGGTCGCATACTCCTTCGCGAAGTCCCACGCGCCCCCGAGGTAGAGCGTGTTCGGCGCGACGGCGGCCGGGATCGCGAGCGTCTGCGGGCCCTCCTGCCCTTGCGCGCCGTTCCCCAAGAATTCGTTCCGCGCCGCGCCGAAGTAGGTCTCGGGCGAACCGATGCCCGAGAGATCGGCCTCTGGGATCCCCGCGGCGGCCGCGGGGCTCAAGGAGGCCGCCTGGCCCGCTCGCGCAGCGCGCTCCGCGAGCGCGGCTTGGATCGCCGCCTCGGTCTCGCTGTAGCCGCCCTCGCCGATGTGGTCGTGGACGATGAAGCCATCTTCGTCGATCAGGTATTCGTGCGGCCAGAACTGGTTGCCGTAGGCGGCCCAGGTCTGGTCCTCGTTGTCGAGCACGACCGGGTAGGTGATGCCGAATTGCTTCAAGGCGGCGGCGACATTGCTCTCGAGGTGTTCGAAGGCGAACTCGGGCGTGTGGACGCCGAGGACGACGAGACCCTGATCCTTATACTTCGCGTACCACGCCGCCAAATATGGCAGCGTCCGCTGGCAGTTGATGCAGGAGTAGGTCCAGAAGTCGACGAGGACGACCTTGCCGCGCAGGCTCGCCAAGGTGATCGGCTTGCCGCCAGTATTCAGATACGCGTCCGGCGAGACGAGCTCGGGCGCCTTCGGATACTTCGCCGTCTTGGCGGCGATGATTGCCGCAACGTCCCCCGTGCTCGACGCGTTTGCTGTGCTCGCCACGCCGCTGCCCTCCCCTGCCGGGGTCGAGCTCGCGAGCGGCGCGGGTGCCGCGGCAGGCAAGAGGCGCTCTTCGATCTTGGTCTCGTCGAAGATGCTGTAGAGGGGCGCCTCGGCCCGCGCGAGGGTGCCCGTCACGATCATCGCCGCGATGAGCAGGAAGAGCGCGCCGATCGCGCGGCGGAGCCAGCCGCGCGGGTCGGCCGCGACGCCGAGCCGCTCGAGCGCGCGCTGACCGAGAATCGAGATAAGGAGAAGGAAGAGGCAGAGGCCGAGGGTGTAGGCCGCGATGTCCCCCACCCCGGCCGCCAAGGAGACGGGCAAGACGGTCGCAAGGACGACGAAATAGGTCGGCGAGCAGGTGGTGAAGACGGGTCCGAGCGCAGCGCCGACGACGATATCGCCCCAGAAGCTCTGGCGCATGAAGCCGCGCGACATGAGCCGCGTCGCGCCCGCGTTCCCGCGCGCGGCGCCGGGCAGGAGGTCGTAGAGATTCGGGAAGACGAAGAAGATGCCCACCAAGAAGAGGATCCCGCCCGAGAGCCACTCCCAGACGCTCTCGGGCACCGCGACGAAGGCCGTCGAGACCTTAAGGAGGAATGTAAAAGCAAATACTGAAATACCAAGCGCGGCGACTACCGTCGCCGCGCGCCGCCACGAGCGCTCCCCCGCCACCGACCCGCCCACAATCACCGGGAGCAACGGCAGCACGCACGGCGACAGCACCGTCAGCACTCCCGCGAGAAAGGAAACGGCCGCAAATGTCATGCTCCTATCCTAGTGCGGTATTTTTGAATGTAAAGCTGGTTTTACACAACTTCGGCCCCAAGAAACTTACGGGATTGAAACTTCGCATATCTAAGCAGACTATACGCAATTAAACCATTAGCAATGAAAATTGGAATCGGATTGAAATGTTCGAACTCGGGCGACGTGAAAACTCCAATTCCAACATATAGACTTACGCCGATCTCACAAATAAAAATGGCAAAGGATATAACCAGGGCAAAGAGATACGTGAATATCTTTTTATAAGTGGCATTCAGTCTGTATGAAAAGTGGAGCCAAAGTAAAATTAATAGTACGAAAATATTAGCTTCTACAATTCTAAACGTCCAAATATTTGCGGACGTAAGAGGAACAACCTCCTCGAAAGCGTGATGGATTACCAGGGAGTAGAACGTAAAAATAAATTGTAGAAACCAAAAAAGAAACGTTGGAATACTTATCGCCCACGCGGTTATCTTAACCACTAATTTCATTGTATTCCCTTCCCCCGCCCACTGGCGACAAGCTTCGCAACTGCAGCCAGCTCGGCCTGCGGAGACTCTTCGCGGCTGCCGGGGCGGTAGAGGAATTTGCGCGGTTCGTACTCGGTGATGCCCTCGTCCCCCGCCCTGCGCGGCACGATGTGGAGGTGGAAATGCGGCACCGACTGGCCGCCTATTCCCCCATGATTCCACGCCACATTGAACCCCTCGGCACCAAACGCGCTCTTGAGCGCCTCCTGTATCTCGACCGTCATATCAAGGATCGCGAGCCGTTCTTCGGGCGTGAGCTCCGCGAGCGTGGCGACGCAGCGCTTCGGCACCACGAGCGTGTGGCCGGGAGTGATCGGGATGTTCGTGGGGAATGCCCACGCAAGGTCGTTCTCGACGATAGCGCGCTCTCTGATGTCGGCTCGCGTGCAAAAGGGGCATTCTTTCATATTCAGTTCCTACGACTCGCCCACGCTCTTGCGACGAGCTTGGCGAGGATGGTCGCGGCGAGGGTGGCGGGGATGAAGGGGTCGATCGCGTGCGTCGCGCCCTGGTAGATGAGGGCGAGGGTGAGGAGCGCGAGCGCGGTGAGGAATGCGGCGCGGCCGGCGAGCGCGCGGTGGAGAGCATCGCGCTCGTCGGCCGCGCGCTCGCGATAGACGAAGCCGGCATAGAGCGCGACAAGAATCGCGACGAAGAGGACCGCGGCCATGAGCGCCGGGGTCGGCATCCAGACCATCCACGGGTTCGCGAGGAGCCCGAGGAGAGCGACGAGCGCGAGGGCGATGAGATATTCGGCGAGAGCGGTCATACGATCGTGAAGAGGTCTTCGACGCGTGTCTTCAATACTCTAGCAAGCCGCAGCGCGAGCGCCACCGAGGGGGCGTAGTTGCCCTTCTCGATCGCGATGATCGTCTGGCGGCTCACCCGCGCGCCCTTCGCGAGCTCCTCCTGGGTGAGGCCGGCCGCGTGGCGCTTCTCGTAGACCGTGTTCCCGACGCGTTCCATAGGCGCACGATACCAAACAGCGAGGCAGGGCGGTATAGCCGCGGCAATCGCTCCTTTGGGAAACTTGCAACTCTTTTGAAGAATTGTATAGTCTCCCCCAGGAAATGGGAGGAGACGTCATGAACGCATTCGTCTCGAAAGAAGACCTGTACGGCCTCGGTGTCGACGACGCCACGATTGCTGAGTGGACGAAAGCGATCGGGCGATTGAGAACGAGCGGCCATTTGGACCTGTTCCTCGCGCACCTGCTCGCCGCTCTCGGCCGCGAAAAAGCGGAGCGCATCCTCGATCTGGGAAACTACTTCCCCTGAAACTTATCGGCGCCTCCCTCGGGAGGCGCCGTGTTCGTTGCGCTGATGTCGCATGGTCAAGGCAGCAAGAAAGGTCGTTACAAGGAAGTGTGAACGGCCTTCCAAAAGGCAGCCTATTATGTTATGCAACGGCCCACATAGCGCGCCGCACTCGTTCGAGGAATAGGTTATCCGCCGCATGCCCTATTCCGGGATCGCTGGTCAGCTTGCCGACGAATCGACCGCCCTGCGGACAGGCTGTCATAAGCGCTCCGAAGAAGTCGACGAGTCGGTGGTAGCAAAGTTCCCGAAGCGCCGCCTGCCGCACAGCTACGCTGTCGCGCATCGTCATCCGCACGCACATCTCCTTGCCGTGGGGCCAGAGGTGCAGCGCACGGAGCATCGATGCAACATTCTGATGGAATCCGCTCCGCCAGAGCGACCGGGCAGTGAACAATTCATCCCACATCGTCTCGCTTACTATTCCCTCCAAGGTATGGGTACCAAGATCTGGATATGAGACGGTGATGTTGAACGCGAACTCGTAGCTACCGTCGTCAGGATCAAGTCTGAGTACCTTATCGCCGCAAGACAGGCAGATCGGGTGCATCGGGGTCCAGAGCGTCATTTCACCGCTATCCTTTAGCGCCGGCTTCACGCCATTCCAGTACCGTCGAGCACTCCCGTCATGGGGCAAACGGAACGGCGCAGCATGAATAACGAATGCGTCGAGACCGAGCGCATACACCATGCCGAGGAAATGTTCGGTTATGGGGAGCATCGCGTAGCGGCCGTTATCCAGTTGCCAACTAAGCGTCGTATAGCGCCAACGACTAACGCCGAAGCGAGCTTCCGAGAGCGGTCGCGTCGTGCCGTCGGGCAGCGTTGCATAGATACCAGATCGGCCGTGCGGTTCAAGCCGAAGGCACGTCGCAGATCCCGAAAAGCTCGGGCCTTCGATTTCGACTGTACGCATGAGACTACGTCTCTGTCCAAGAGTACTCACGGACGGACCTCCTATTGTTCCAAGAACGATATATCACCCGAGCGCCTTCGCGTCGAATGGCATTCGCCTGAAATGAACCCGGATGTTGGTCAGAACAGATTGTGACTCCACGGGGACTCGAACCCCGGTTCCCGCCGTGAGAGGGCGATGTCCTAGGCCACTAGACGATGGAGCCGTACGATTTTTATACCAGAAAGGGGGCGCCGCCGCTAGGCGATCCGCTGCCACGCGCGCTCCTGCCGCGCGAGCTTGCCGCGGTCGGCGGGGTCGGCGAGGAGCGCGCGCGCGACGCGCTCGAGCCGGATGCCCTGCGACCCCTTGAGGAGCACGACGTCGCCCGCCCCGATGAGCGCCGGGAGCGCCGCGGCCGCGGCGTGCGCGTCGTCGAAGGAGCGCACGTTCGACTCCGGCATGCCAGCAGCGATCGCGGCGGCAGCGAGCCCCTTCGCGCGGATGCCGACCGTGACGAGGAGGTCGGCGACCGCCGCCGCCTTCTCCCCCATGCGCTCGTGCTCCATCACCGAGTAGCGGCCAAGCTCGAGCATGTCGCCCAAGACCGCGACGCGGCGCGACGCGTGCGGGAAGGCCGCCAGAGTCGCGAAGGCTTCCGCGAGCGCCGCGGGCGAGGAGTTGTAGGTGTCGTCGATAAGCGCCGCGCCGCGCGCGCCGGCGAGGAGGCGGCAGCGCCCCGGGGGCGGCTCGTAGCTCGCGAGCGCCTCGACGGCGTCTGCGAGCGAGATATCAAAAGCCGCCGCCGCGGCGGCGGCGGCGGCGAGCGGGAGGAGCTGCGTCTCTCCTGCCGCTCCGCGCACGCACACCTCCGCCGACTCCCCGGCAAGCGCGAGCCGGCCGCGCATCCCGACGACCGCCTCTCCGTCGAGCAAGAAGCCCGCGTCCTCGATCCGCGCGCCCGCCTCTGCCGCGTAGCCGAAGGTCGAGAGCCGCGCCGCCGAGCCAGCCGCGAGTTCGAGCGCGAACGGGTCGTCGGCTGAGACGATGAGCGGCGCGCCCGCGGGGAGCGCGAGGGCGGGCGAGAATTCCTCCTCGCGCACGGCTGCCGCTCCGGCATAGGCCTCGACATGCACCGGGATCTCGGGGAGACGCGTCACGACGACCGCGTCGGGCGTCGCGATCCGCAAAATCTTCGCGAGGTCGCCGGGATGATCCGCCGCCACTTCGAGCACGAGCAGGTTCGGGTAGTGGTTCGGCAGCACGAGGAGCGCGAGCGCCCGACGCAGGAGAACGATCCAGGCGACGGGGTTGTCCCACGGATTCCCCACCCCGAGGATCGTGAAGGGCACGCCGAATTCGCTGTTGAAGCTCTTCTCGCTCTTGCGGACGAGGTAGCGAGCCGAGAGCGCTGCCGCAACCGCTTCTTTGGTCGCGGTCTTCCCCACCGAGCCGGTCACCATGACGACCTTCGGCCGGTAGCGGCGCACGACCGCGCGGGCGGCGACGGCGAGGAGGAGTGCGGCGGCGCTTCGTGCGAGACGTTTCATCGGGATTATTCCGGTACCGTTTTAGGCAGCGGGAGCACCTGGTCGGGCTCCGGCGGGATACCATAATAGTCTATCAGGAAATTGGTGAGGTCCATAAAGGTCCCCGTCAGGGTCCCGGAGGCATACTCGACGCCCTGCGGCCGGTTGGTGTAGAGGAGGATCGCGAAGCGGGGCTTATCCGCCGGGAAGAAGCCGAAGAAGGAATGGAAGAACACGTTCGTATAGTAGCCGCCGCCCGGCTTCTCGACCTGCGCGGTGCCCGTCTTCGCGGCGACGGGGACGTTCGCATACTGCAAGGACGGATCCGAGTTCATCGCGAGACGCGCGTCGTTCGGGTAGACGGTGGTGAGCATCTGCGAGACGTCTGCGGCGGCGGTCGCGGAGAAGACCGGCGTCCGCCCCGCCGACCAATCGAGCGCGCGCGTGATGCCCGTGTCGAGCTCGATGCCGGAGGCGAGGTGCGGGCGCTCCATCACGCCCTTGTTCGCGATCGCGGCCAGGGCGCGGATCATTTGGACGGGCGTCACCGCGATCCCCTGCCCGAAGGACATGTTGTCGAAGTTGACCTGCTCGCTCGTCTGCAGATTGCCGATGAGGCCCCCGATCTCGGCCGGCAGGTCGACGCCCGTCTTCGCACCGAAGTAGCGCGTAAAGTACTGGCGGAACTTGTCCTGCCCGAGCCGGGTGGCGATCCAGGATGCGCCGAGGTTCAGGGAGTGCTCAATCACGTCGACCATCGAGGTCGTCCCGCGCGCCCGGAGGTCGTAGTTGCAGATCTTCGCGGTGTTGACGGTGATGCAGCCGGTATCGGTGTAGGTCGAATCTGGGGTGATGACGCCCGCGTCGAGCCCGGCCGCCATCGTGAGGGGCTTCATGATCGAGCCGAATTCGTAGGCGTTCTCGACGAGCGGATTCCGCAGTACCGCGGGGTCGATCGTCGAGAGGTCGTTCGGGTCGAAGGTCGGATACGAGGCGAGCGCGATGATCGCGCCGGTCGCGGGGTCGAGGATGATCCCGCCCGACTCGATGCTCGAATATCGCTGATTCACCTTCGCAAGATCGCCCGCGAGGCGCGTCTCGACCTCGGGCTCGATCGTGGTGACGACATTCCCTTCGCGCGCGTTCTTCGCGGAGACGAGGAGGTTCCCCGCCCCGGAGAAGAGCTCGGCGAAGAAGTTCTGGTAGAGCGAATCGCCCGAGCGCGAGAGCGCATCGTCGTACTGCCGCTCGAGCCCGGTCTGCCCCGCAAGCGCGTCGCCGCCCGCGCCGTAGGAGACGGACCCGATCGATTGCGCGGCCAGGTCGCCGCCCGGGTAGTAGCGCCAGCGCTCGCGCAAGACCTCGACGCCGGGGACCTTCTCGGCGAGGAGCGCCGCGCCCTGCGCGTCCGAGAGGTGGTGGGCGATCTCGATATAGACCTGCCCCGGCTTCGCCGCGATCGCGAGGAAGGTGGGCTTGTCGACCGAAGTCGTCGCCTCCGCCGCGACCGCGTCGTAGGCGGCGGAGGGATCCTTCGCGAGCTGCGGGTTCACCGCGACCAGGTAGCCGGTCGCGAGGGTCGCGGCGCTGATCAGGGTGCCGTCTTTGCGGGTGAAGTAGATCGTCCCGCGGTCGAAGAGCCCGCCCGCCCCGGTCGACTGATGCTCGGCCTTGAGGGCGTACGCGGCGCCGTCGACCACCTGGACGAAGTAGAGCCGCACGACGACGAGCGCCGCCATGACGAGGACGGCGGCGAGAATGATGCGGAGCCGGGAGCGGAATTGCGCGCGCATTCCCGGATTGTACCGCTAGCGGAGCGCCGTTTCGGAGGCCTTGGGGACGTAGAGCTCCTCGGCGGGCGCGCCGTATCCCGCCGCCGCGTAGTCGGTCGCGGTCACGGCCGCGATGCGGTCGAGATACTGCGACTCAAGCGAGGCGATCGCGGCCTCGTCGTCCCGGAGCGAGGAAGAGAAGCCGACGGTCATCGTCGCGTAGCTCATCACGGTCGCGATCAAGGCGACGTAGGCGACCGCAAGCGTCACGACGAGCGCGAGCGCACAGGCGACCGGCGAGAACGGGAGCGCGAGCGCGTTGGCGCGCGGGCGAGCAGGCGCACGCGCGGGGAACGCGCGCGCAGCGGCGGCGCTCGGGCGGGAGGCCGCGCGGATAGACATATCGAAATGCATGGTGCGGGAGTCAGACATACGAGAATGCGGAGGCGGGCGCCGCGGCGATCGCGCTCACTGATGAGTGTTTGATAAAGATGCGGAGCTTCGCGCTCCGCGCGCGGCGGTTCTTCGCGACTTCGGCGCGCGTGGGAGCAACCGGCTTCTTGGAGGCGCTCTCGCCCGCGCCGGCCGCCTCGGCCTCGCGCAAGAAGCGCTTCACGGCGCGATCCTCGATCGAGTGGAAGGTGATGACCGCGAGCCGGCCGCCCGGCGCGAGCGCGGCCAAGGCGGCTGCGAGGCCCTCCGCGAGCGCGCCGAGCTCGTCGTTCGCCGCCATCCGGAGCGCCTGGAAGGTCTTGGTCGCCGCGTGCGTGCGCTGACGCCGATACCAGGCGGGCGTCGCGCGCTCGACGGCTCCCACCAGGTCGCCCACGGTGAGGATGCGCGCCTTCTCGCGCGTGCGCACGATCTCGCGAGCGATCTCGCGGGCGAAGCGCTCTTCGCCATACTCCCGCAGGATCCGCGTGAGCTCCTCGGCGCTCGCGGAGTTCACGATCCCCGCCGCCGTCTCGCCCCCCTCCCCCTCGCCGTAGGTCATGAGCAAGGGCTCGTCGGCGCGGGAGAAGGAGAAGCCCTTCAACGCCGCGAGCTGGTAGCCGCTCCAGCCGAGGTCGAAGAGCGCCGCGTCGACGCGGCCGACGCCGAGCCGGTCGAGGACGCGCGCGAGGTTGCGGAAGTTGTCGTTCACGAGGTGCGCCGCCGGCCGCTCGGGCCGGCGGTCGAGCGCGTACGCCTCGCGAGCGCGCTCGACCGCGGCCGGGTCGGCGTCGATCCCGATCACGACGCCGCGCTCCCCGTCCACGCTCGTGCCAAGCGCCGCGAGGATCCGCGAGAAGTGCCCCGCACCGCCCAAGGTCGCGTCGAGGACCGTGTCGCCCGGCCGGATAGCCAAGGCCGCAAGCGCCTCTTCGAGCAAGACCGGCTCGTGCAAAGACTCCGTCATACCTTCTCCGCCAAGGCGTCCGCCTCCCGCTCGAGCTGCTCGCTGTAGCGCCGCCAGGCGCCCTCCTCCCACACTTCGACCCGGTCGGCGACGCCGGCGACGACGGCCTTCCCGGCGAGGCCGGCATACGCCTTCAGATTCTCCGGGACCAAGACGCGGCCGGCCGGATCGACCTCGCACTCGAAGGAGCCCGCGAGGAAGAGGCGCGCGAGGCCGCGCTCCGCGGCGTTCCCGTTCACCTGCGCCGCGTAGCGCGCCGCCTCCTTCTCCCACGCCTTCTTGGCGTAGACGTAGAGGCAGTGGTCGAGGCCGCGCGTAACGATCACGGCGCGGCCGAGCGCCTTGCGGAATTTCGCCGGGAGCGAGATTCGATTCTTCGCGTCGAAGGTATGCAGGTATTCTCCGAGAAACATGGGCAAAGTGAGATGAACCGGTAACCAGGCCACCATTCCCGTTTACCACTTCATCCCACTAGACTGGATTATATGCCACCACATGGATGAAGAATGGGTGGTTATCCCCACACTCCACGGCTGTGGAAAGCGGCTATTGACCGAGCGCGAACGCTGCCGTATGGTAAGCCACATAGGTATGAAGGCCCTGTCCGCAAGCTCAGCGATGCGTTGGTACCACTTCTTTACCCTTACCGAGAAAGGGGCCTTTTCTGCGCACACGTCATAAAACAACCGACTGCGCGAAAGAGGCCCCGGAAACGGGGCCTCTTTCGTTCTCATCCTATGCAAACTGCTACAACCTTAGCCGAATACCAGAATCTGACGGGGCGCGAGCGACGTCTATCGTATCTGCCCGAACGGTTAGCCACGGCCTACCCCATCCGCGAATCGGGTGAGGCTTTGGTCACGCTGCAAGACGCTGGTCACGAGGCGGGTATCGAGCTCGCGCTCGCACCTATCGCCCCCGGCCTTGGCGTCGAAGACTTGAAGCTCCGCAAAGAGGCCGCAAAGCGACTCGTTGCCGCCGCGCGAGAGCTGCCGGAAGGCATCCGATTCAAAATCGTCGAGGCGTACCGCCCGCTCGCTATCCAGCGGCAATACTTCGCCGAAGTATCCGCTGAGATCGCGCGCGACGAAGGCCTGTCGGGCGAGGCGCTATGGGAACGCGTCACGGAATTTGTGGCGGACCCTGCGCTCTGCCCCCCGCACACCACGGGCGGCGCGCTCGACTGCACATTGGTCGATGTGAACGGCGTCGAGCTCGACATGGGCTCGCCCTTAAATGCCGTCGACGACCGCTCCTACACCGATGCGCCCGAGTTGAGCGCCGAAGCGCGAAAAAACCGCGATTTGCTGTGCGACACGCTCCTCGCAGCAGGCTTCGTCAATCTCCCTACGGAATGGTGGCATTACTCCTACGGCGACCAGTACTGGGCCGCATTCACCCGAGTGCCCGCCGCGCTTTACGGCAGCCTCGAGACCGGGTAACCGAATGTTTCTCCCTTCTAACGGGCGCGCGAATAGGTCACGCGCCCGCCCAAGGGGAGAAACCAGAAATGTGCCTTGCCTCCGAAGTAGCGCTTGCGAATGTGAACGGTAACCGGCTCCTGGTAGTGCTCGGGGCCGCGGCGGAGGCGGCAAGAGCTTCTCCGACATCGTTCTTTGACACTTTCAGTACCAAAGCCTTCGACAGCCTGATTGTTGGCCTCAGCCGTGGCAGTCGCGTGCGCATGCGCGTCTTCGAACGCGACGGGAGCGAATCCGCTTTTTGCGGTAATGGCTCTCTCGCGCTCGCAGCCGCACTCGGGCGCGCAATCCTCATCGATACACCACACGGCTTCGTACCGGCAGCGAGAACGGCAGTGGGCGCTTATGCGGCACTCCCTCGCCCAACTCGTATCGTGGCCGCAACCCGTGAAGCATCGGCGGCGTACGCTGCGTGCGGAGAACCGCACGCGCTCTACCGTGTCGACCGCGCCTGGCGTAACCCGCCTGGCACGATCGGCTCGCATCATGCGCCGGAACGCAATTGCACGGTCGTCGAATACGACTCTCCCGCTACGGTCCGCATACGGACCTACGAACGAGGAGTCAACGCCGAAACCGGCTCGTGCGGGACAGGCGCTTGTGCTGCACTCGCAATGCTCGAGGCGGCTTCCACGCCGCTTGCAGAGCGCGTTCGTGTCGAAATGAAGGGAGGAACTCTCTTCGTCACCCGTCGATCGGATCGCTTCGTGCTCGAGGCTCCGGTCACCCTTGAACCTTTGACTCGTTGATGGATGAAAGGAAACCAGCGAATGAAACTCGGTATCGGTGGACAGAACCCCCTCTGGGACGGCACGATCGCATCAGCGGCACTCACTGCCCATGGGCATGCGGTAACGTTCAATCTGCACACGATCGATCACTTCTCGCGAGATCCGCTCCGTAAGGGGAGCTCGCCTGCGCTCTCGCGCGAGGCATATCGCCCAGACGGCAACTATAACCGCTGGACTGCCTGCCTCGAACATCCGGACTTCCTCGGTCGATGCGCCATACCGCCCGTCTGCTTTGAAAAAGCGGGGACTAGCTTCGATCGCCTTGCCGCCTTCATGGGAACGACGCGCGAGAGTGTGGTTACAGATCTCACCATGAGCGATTGGCACGGCGTGAGCCTGGGCGAGGACGAGCGCATCGCGCACGGTCTTCGGACCGCGCCGATGCGGGGCGCGGTCAAGCAGTTCGCCGCGCGCATCCTTGGAGAACTGCGCGAGACGGGTGGTTGTCATGAGCGTTTACGCAGCCTCGAAGACCTCTTCGTCTTCAATCCTGCGGCAACGAAAGAGGACTTCGGTCCTCACGGCGGCAAGCTCTGGCACGATGTCGGAATAGAAATCGTGTCGCGGCTCCTTACTGCCTTCGGGGGCGAGCGTGTTGGCGTCACCTCGACGCATGCCGCCGTCACCTCTCGTGGGCAACCGTATTCGAATGTCTTTGCGACATTCGTCGGCAACTATCGCCGCGCTTGCGCGCTCTATAACGAGGCGCTTGCGGCAACAACGGAAAGCGTCGTGCCTCTCGACGAGGGCGAGCTCCCGTTCTACGCGATCGTGAAGGACGAAAACGGCCTGCATCGCATGCCGCTTCAGATGCCTGGCCCTCTTTCGGGAACTGATCCCGAGAAAGTCCTCGCTTCTGCAGCGGACGAGGCAGTCTCAAAGAAACGCGAGCTCGTGGCAATCTGCGGGAAGGCGATAATGCTCATGCTCGAACTCCGCGAGGAGCGAGCGGCCGCAACCGTGCGCGAAGGGTCTCCCTACCTGCCTGCTGCACGCCGCTTCGCTGCGCTCGCGGAACGGGATCTACCCGGATTCCCCGTCCTTCACAGCGGATACTACGTGCACCTCGACGCCCTTGACGCTCTTGCGGATGTCGAGGGGACGATCCGGCTGCCGAGTTACCTTGCGAACACGTTCGGCACTGAGCGCATCGCCTGTGCAGATCTGGCCCATTCGTGGCAGTTCTACGCCGAACAGGCCGAGCGACGCGCCGATCGGCTTACCGGCAAAGACCCGGTTGCGCTACTTCCCGCGCTTGACGAGGCGGGAGTCACGACCGGCGTTCCCGAGGAGCTGCTGCGGCCCATCCTTGCAATGCGCACGGCGTATAACGCGGCTCTGAAGGATGCGTTTGGAGCTCCCGATCGTACGCAACGCGAGCAGCAGAAGAGTTGGGTGGACGACGTCTATCGAGGGTCGTTCCTAAACGGGCTCCATAAGCAGGCGCTTGCCGGCCTCGACCTCTTACGGGCGCAGGCTTTGCGCAAAGAACTCGGGGTCGCGAAGTCCCTGCGGTACTGGAACAGTCGGCCGTTCGCGCTGTGGGTCGCAACCTTCCCGGGCTGGATGGAAGCGATCGCCAAGCGGACGGAATGCGTGCCGGAGTAATCCGGCCGCCACTTCACGGGCGCTCCTATACGGAGCGCCCGTTATCTTTTAGCTGTTTATCGCCTCCGCGAGGCGGGCGAGGACGAGGTCGCGGGGGAGGCCAGCGAGGAAGGGGCCAGCCTTGGGGCCCGAGTCGCGCGCGAGGAAGATGCGGTAGATCGCCTGGAAGAGCTCCTTCGGCGCGATCGGCGCCTCCTCTTTGAGCGCGTGGAGCTTGGCGTGGATCTCTTCGCCCGAGGGGTTGCCGCTATCGATGAAGGCGCGGAGCATTCTAAGCGCCTTCTGCTGCGCCTCCGAGAGCGCCGCTACGGGCATCGTCTGCTGGAGCTCGTATTTGAACTCCTCGGGCGCATAGGTCGCGAGCCAGTAGCGGGCGTAGCGGGCGCGCTCTTCGAGCTTCGCCTCCTCGTCGTCCGAGAGCCCGCCGCCTTTGGCGAGCGCCGCCTCCTTCAAGAGGTCGAGGTGCGGCATCTGGACGGCGAACGCCACTTCGCGGAAGCGCATCTGCCAAATCGGTTCGGCTGCGGCGCGCATATCGGGCAACTGCGCGAGCGCGAACAAGCGCGCCCAGTCGTCGCCCGCGCCCTCGCGCGCATGCTGCGCGAGCTCGTCGTACCAGTCGTACATGCGCGGCACGGATTCGCCCGCAGGGTCGACGTCGATCTGCTCGCGGATATCCTTGCCGACGAGGGCGAGGCGGAAGACCTCGGGCGGGAAGAGGTCGCACATATCCTTCGCGCTACTGCCCTTCCCTTTGCTTGACGACATCTTCTTGCCGCCGACGAGGAAGAATTCGTAGGGGATATCGAACGGCGGCTCGTAGTTGAAGACTTCGCGGCTGATGTGATTCGCCACGTCGCGGCTCCCGCCCTTGGTCGAGTGGTCTTTGCCGCCGCCTTCGATATCGACGCCGAGCGCGACCCACTTCGCGGCCCAATCCACCTTCCAGTAGAGCTTGGCAGCGCCGTCGAAGGGAGAGACGCGGCCCGAGGCGCCGCAGGGCGTGGCGCCATAGGGGCTCTGGTCGCAAACATACGCGACCGTCTCGCCGTCGAAGTCTCCGGCGCGCGTCGTCTTCAACTTGCCGCAGTGCGGGCAGACGACCGAGATGGGCATCCACTGCTCATCCTTCTCCGAGCCGGATACCGCCTTCAGGATGCGGCGAATGTCGTCCGTGCGCTCGAGCGCGGTGCGGATGGGGGCGTTCATCTTCCCCGCTTTATAGAGGTCGGCGTACGCGCGGTAATAGTTCGGCGTGAAGCCTGCGGCCGAGATCACGCCTGCGAGCTCCGCGCCGAAGTAGTCCGCGTAGTTGTCGAAGCCCGGCTGAGGCGACGGCACTTTGCAAAGCGACATGCCGAGGTAGGGCGCGAAGCGCTCAGCATCGAGGTAGCCCGGCACGGTGTCGAAGTCGTCGAAGTCATTGAGCTCGTAGCGATACTCGTTCGCGATCCCTTGCTCCGTGAGGATCTCCGCAATGAGGCCGTGGATCGCGACGCCGCGCATCGAGCCGACGTGCACCCGCCCCGAGAGCGTCTTCTCGTCGCGAATGAGGAAGCGCTTGCCGTCGCGCGGCTTCCGTGTGTCTGCTATCTCGCTCGCAATCCGGTCGGCCCAAAACATACGCCTATCGTATCAAATAAACGCCAGCTCCGCCTATTTACGGGAATCCCCACCCTCATTGCCGAATCATGCGTTTTCAGATACATTGAACCTGTGCCTGCGGGGCGCCAGCCCTATTCGGCTAATACATAAGCCGAAGGCAGGCATATCAAAGCCGCCGACCTTGTGTCGGCGTTTTTGTTTTCTAATCCTCCTCGGGGCTGCCCTTCATCGTTGTGATAAATCGCGCATCTCGATACTTGTTGGTCGTCCAAGCTGGCACCACGCTCCAGAAGTGGAGCTGCCCATTGTCGCCTATCTTGCGCAGGATGACCTTTATTTTCATTCCGTTGATGATGGCGATTAGCCCCCAGTATTTGACCGGCTTCGACTTGCGCACCCTCCTCTTGCGACTCTTAACGGTGAACTCACGAATGGTCTCTTCATACTCCTGATACGTCGTCGCAAGCGCTACCAACTCGAGAGCTCGCGGCAGCAACTTGAAGCGCATGATCTGCGACGGCCGTTCACGCTCACGACGGGCACTCTTGAAGATAATGTGATTGAAGCCTTCCGCGGTAAAGTGAACCGCCTCCCGCAACGCAGGAGAAACTACTGGCCGAATGCTTGAATAGAAGTCTCTGGTATCATCTCTCAGTTTCTCATAATTCGACTGGTCTTCCATTGCGAGCGGAGACTGAAGTGATGACTATGCAATCTTCTCGACGGTGTAGGTCTGCTTGCCGGCCGGGGTCTCGAAGGTGAAGGTGTCGCCCTTCTTCTTGCCCATCAGGGCGGCGCCCAAGGGGGAGATGTGCGAGAGCTTCTTCTCGCGCATGTCGGCCTCCTGGCTCCCGACGATGGTGTATTCGTGGATGTCGGCCGCGCCCTCCTTCTTGATCGAGACCTTGGAGCCGAAGCCGACGACGTCCTTCTTCTTGGCGTCGGTCGCGATCTGCGCGTGCTTCACCACCTCTTCGAGGCGCTTGATGCGCTCCTCGGTGGCGGCCTGGAGGTCGCGCGCTTCCTGATACTCGGCGTTCTCGGAGAGATCGCCCAAGGAGCGCGCGTATTCGAGGCTCTTCGCGATCTCAGTGCGGCGCGTCGTCTTCAAGAACTCGAGCTCTTTGACCATCTCGTCAAACTTCTCTTGTGAGACCACGGTCTCGGGCGGGAGCGCGGTTGGGGCCATGGCGTGTCTGGGGGTTATCGGTTTCCCGCCATTGTACGGGCCCCAGCTTAATGCGCAAGCGTCGAAGAGGCGGTCGTCGTCGCGAGGCCGCTCTGGAGCGCGTCGAAGAAGGCGCGCATCGCGTTCACCGCCTCCTCGCCCGCGCCCGAGGGCCCGCGCTCGAGGACGACGGCGAAGGCGTACTGCGGATTGTCGTACGGATAGAAGCCTTCGACCCAGGAGTTGTCATACTGATTGGAGGCGCCCACCTGCGCGGTGCCGGTCTTGGCGGCGACCGCGAGCGTGGGCAGGTCGAGCGCCTTCGCGAGCGCGCTCGTGACGCCCGCGCGCATGCCTTCGCGCACGACCGCGAGCGCGGCCGGGTCGACGGGCACCTTGGTCGAGACGGGCTTCGCGCCCGCGAGCAGGGTCGGCGTCACCAGCGTGCCGCCGTTCGCGATGGCGGCTGTCGCGCGGGCCATCTGGATCGGGGTCACCTGCATCGAGTACTGCCCGATCGCGGTGTGGTAGGTGTCGCCGAGGTACCAGGGCTCGCCGAGAGCCTTCTGCTTCCACGCGGGCGAGGGGATAAGGCCGGACGCTTCGCCCGCAAGGCCGAGCCCCGAAGGAGCGCCGAGCCCGAACGCCTTGTACCAATAATCCAGGCGGTCGATGCCGAGCCCTTTGATCCCCTGATAGCCGCCGCCGACGGTGTAGAAGAAGACGTCAGAGGACCACGCGATCGCTTGGCGGACGTCGACCGGGCCGAGCGCCTTCCAGCCCGTGTAGACGAACTCCTGCCCCGGGTGGTACGGGTCGGGGACGGTAAGGCGGGCGTTATCGTTGATCACGGTCGCGGGCGTGATGACGCCGTCGGTCAAGGCGCCGGCGGCGATGAAGGGCTTCACGATCGAACCCGGGGTGTAGACCCCGCCGATCGCGTGGTCGAGGAACGGGTGGCCCGGATCGCTCTCGTAGGAAGCGATCGCCGCTCCCGGCCCGCCGTCGCTCATGACCGACGGATCGTACGAGGGATACGAGACGATGGCGCGCACGGCGCCGGTGTGGACGTCGAGGATCACGCCCGCGCCCGCGACGAAGCCGACGCGCCGCGCGGTCGCCGCGACCGCGCTCGCGAGCGCCCGCTCGAGCGACGCGTCGAGGGAGAGCGCGAGGGTCGCGCCGGGCACTGCCGGAACGATCGAGCCCTCGGAGCGCACCGCGCCGGCCGCGTCCGTCTCGACCAAGACGCTCCCGTTCTCGCCGCGGAGCATCTGGTCGAAGGCCGCCTCGAGCCCCGCGACGCCCTTCTCTGCAGTGTCGTAATAATTGCCGCTCGCATCCTTCTTGGGGTAGGAGACGTAGCCGAGGACGCTCCCGAGCTCGGGGTAGGGAAAGTCGCGGCGGAGCGTGCCGTCCGCGGTCTCGGTGTTGCCCGCGAGGACGACGCCCTGGTAGTCGGTGATGATGCCGCGCGGGGCGAAGACCGCCGTTTGGGCAAGCGAGTTGTGCGCGCTCTCGGCAGCGAGCGCCGCACCCTGGACGATCTCAAGATCGGCGGCCCGGAGCGCAAGGATGGAGAGCCCCGCGATAAGCGCGAGGAAGAGCGCGACGTAGGTGCGTCGCGACAAGGGCCGCTCGAGCCGACCCTCGAAGCGCCCTCGGTCGAAGGATGACTGCGTATCGATGAATATCTCCTCCGGCGCGATCTCCGCGTCGCGCCGCTTCCTGTGCGTCATTGCTCCAGGATACCCGGCGCGAGGCGCGAGCGCACCAGGAGGGCGAGCAGGGCCGCAAGAGCGCCGAGCGCGGTCGCGAGCGGGAAGGCGCCGTGCGGCAGATAAAGCGCGTCAGCCGCGAGCCCGACGGCTGCGGGCGCGGCCGGGATCGCCGGCGCGGCAAGGAGCGCGAGGAGCGCGGCCGCGGGCCACGGGAAGAAGCAGAGCGACAAGCCCGCGAGCGCAAGCAGGAGCGGCGCGAAGCGGCTCATAGGCCGCTCTCGAGCGTCGAGGAGGCCGCCGCGGGCGTCTCGACGAGCGAGACGACGGCGAGCGAGAGCGGGTTCACGAGGGGCGCGATCGCGAGGGTGACGACCGGCTCGGACGCGTCGCCCGACAGGCGTGCAACGCGCCCGACCGGCACGGCACCCGCGCCGCCGAGGTAGACGAGGTCGCCCACCGCGACGCCCGAGCCCTGCGGCACGGTCGCGACGAAGGAGCCGCCCGCGCCCTTGAGGAGGATCGGCACGCGTGCGGTGCCGACCCACGCGTCGGTCAGGGCGCCCGCGGCAGTGAAGAGCCGCACCCGCGCGAAGCGCGCGGTGACGCCCGTCACGAGGCCGAGCGGCGTGCCTGCGGGGCCCGCGGCCTCCATGCGGAGCAGTACACCCGCGTCAGCGCCGCCGTCGACAATCAGCGTGTCGTACGGGGCTTCGGGCGGCCGCGCGACGACCCCGGCCGCAATACCGCGCAAAGGGGGCGTCGAGGTGCCGATGAGCGTCTCGAGATCGGCGACCTTCGCCGCGAGCGTCGCGTTCTCGAGCTCGAGCGTCGCGTTCGCGGAGGCGAGCGCAGTATTCTTCGCCGCGAAGGAGCGCGCGCTCCCTGCGCTCGCGAAGAGCGCCGAGACACGCGCGCTCACCCCGGTACCGAGCGCGAAGGCGGGCGACGCGGCCGCGAGGAGGAGGTTCGGCGCGAGGAGCCGCGCGGCAAGGAGGAGCGCGGCCGCGGCGAGCGCGACTGTGCCCCACATCGCTCCCCTGCCGACCCCGCTAGGCCTCCCCGAGCGTCTCGTCCTCATCGATGAAAAAGTCGGCGTAGGGCGCCGGGTCCTCGGTCACGACGCCCGCGCCGCGCACGACCGCGGTGAGGGGCTCCGGCGCGACTTTGACCGGCACGCCAAGCATCTTCGCCAAGACCTGCGGCAGGCCGCGCAACAAGGCTCCGCCGCCGAAGATGGTCACGCCGCGCTCGAGAACGTCCGAGAGGAGCTCGGGCGGCGTCGACTCGATCACGTCCTTCATCGCGTCCATCAACGCGTCGAGCGAGAGCGCGAGCGCGTCGCGCACGTGCGCGTCGGTCAGGGTGATCTCGCGCGGGAGGCCGGTCGCGAGGTCGCGGCCGCGCACCGTCTTCTCAAGGGCGTTGGTCAAGGGCATCACCGCGCCGACGGCGATCTTGACCTCCTCGGCGGTGCGCTCGCCGATCCCGAGCTTGAACTCGCTCCGCACGAACTCGATGATGTTATCGTTGAAGCGGTCGCCCGCGACCTGTGACGACTTGCTCGCAACCGCGCCGTTCAGAGAGATGACCGCGATGTCGGTCGTGCCCGCTCCGATGTCGAGCACCATCGTCCCCACCGCCTCCCGGACCGGGAGCTTCGACCCGATCGCGCCCGCGACCGGCTCCTCGAGGATGATCGCCTCGCGCGCGCCCGCGTTCTTGGCGGCGTCGCGCACCGCGCGGCTCTGGACGTTCGTGACCCCGGTCGGGACCCCGATCACGACCCGCGGGCCGAAGAGCTTCGTGCGCCCCTGCCGCGCCTTGTCGAGGAGGTATGCGAGCAATTCCTCCGTGACCTCGAAGTCCGAGACGACGCCGTGCGAGAGGGGGCGCACGGTGCGGATGTGGGGCGGCGTCTTGCCGAGCATCGCCTTCGCGTCCTTGCCGATCGCGACGACCTGGTCGGTGCGGTCGTTCACGGCGACCACCGAAGGCTCGTTCATCACGATCCCCTTCCCCCGCACGTAGACCAAGGTGTTCGCCGTCCCGAGGTCTATGCCGATGTCGCTCGAGAAGAGCGAATTCTTGCTCCACCTAGGCATGCGCGAAGTGCGCGATGATCTCCTCGCGCCCAAACTTCTCGACCGCGCCCGTCGCGCGTGTCACGACCTCGAAGCGACCCGTCTCGGCCGCCTCCTTCCCCACCACGATGCGGTGCGGCATGCCGAGGAGGTCGCTCTCGGCGAACTTCGCGCCCGCGCTCATGTCCCGGTCGTCGTAGAGCGTCTCGACGCCCGCCTTCGCGAGCTCCTCGTAGAACGCGTCGGCCGCCTTCGTCACGTCGTCGCCCGGCTTCCCGAGCGCGACGAGGTGGACTGCGTAGGGCGCGACTGCTTCGGGCCAGACGAGCCCCTTCTCGTCCGCGAACTTCTCGACCAGGACGCCGACGAGGCGCGTGACGCCGATGCCGTAGGAGCCCATCCACACCGGCGCGTCCTTCCCCTCCCGGTCTTTGACCATGAGCCCGAGGTCGGCGGCCTTCTGCTGGCCGAAGTTGAAGATATTGCCGACCTCCGCGGTCGCGAATTGCTCGAGCTCCTCGCGCCGGACGCCGAGGTTCGCGAGCGTCTCGTCGTTCAAGACTTCCTCGTTGATGGCAATCCCCTTCTCGCGCGCGATGTAGGTCACGTCCTCGCCCGCGTCGCAGATGGTCTGGAATTCGTGGCTGAACTTGGTGAATGCGCCGCCTGCGGCGAAGGTAATGTACGTATCGTCGCCGATGCCGAGGCGCTTGAAGACCTTCATATACGCCGGCTTGGTCGACTCGTAATACGCGAGGTGCGACGCCTCGTCCGCCGCGAAGGAGTACATGTCCTTCATCACGAACTCGCGCCCGCGCATGATGCCGGACTTGGCGCGCAGCTCATTGCGAAGCTTGGTCTGGAACTGGTAGACGGAGACGGGCAGGTCTTTGTAGCTCGCGATGAAGTTCTTCATCATCTCGCCGATCGGCTCCTCGTGCGACCAGCCGAAGCCGACCTCCCCGCCGGCCTTGAGCTCGGACTTGAACCACACGTCGACGACCTCGTCGCTCCAGCGGCTCGTCCGCTCCCAGAGCTCCTTGCGCTGCAAAGAGGACATGATGAGCTCCTCGCCGCCGATCGCGTTCATCTCCTCGCGCACGATCTGCTTGATCTTGTCGACGACCTTGAGGCCCAAGGGGAGGTAGTCGTAGACCCCCGCCATCTCCTTGTGCACGTAGCCTGCGCGGATGAGGAGCTGCGCGTTCTTCGCCACCTCGTCGGCGGGCGCCTCCTTACGCGCTTTGGTGAAGAGCCTCGATTGCCGCATTGGCTCAAGGATACAACCACAGCCTGAGAAAGCGAAGCGGGATGCGAAAAGGGGCCGCTCGCGAGCGGCCCCTGGTTCACGATATGGTGGTGGCGATAACGGCCTCCTTCTTGCGCTTCAGCATGCGGCGGAATATATCCGCCGTGCTGTTCTTGAATTTCACCACGCCGTTTTTGAGAAGGCCGAATTGGCCCTCGGACGCGGCAGCGTGCTCCATAAGGTACCGAGAGAACAGCGCCTGGTCGCTCGCGAACACGACGCTCATGGAAGACAGGATCTTGTATTCCTTTCCGGTATACGCCTTCCACAGCTCACAGAGGTCGAACAGGTGCTGGTCGTATGCCCCCCGGCGCGCATCCATGAACGCCCGCCAGGCCGCGTTCGACTTCTTGTTGAAGCGCATGACGACAAGCACATTAGAGAGCTGCGTATACGCCGTACTTACCATCTGGCTCGCAATGAAGAAGAGTGCAGCGAGCGCGATCGACGGCGCCGCCGTGCCAGTCACCCGCGCGGTTTCAGCCGGTATGTGCGGAGCGATGACCTGCGCGACCGAGGCGCCAAGCGCGAGCCAGGCGCCCGTTCGCACGCAGAACTGGAAGGTCGCGCGCCCCACGATGGACTGCGTCCTGCCGATGACCTGCGAATTAACCTTTGAATCCGAACACCCATACTTGCGGTATGGGATATGCGCACGAGAAATTGCAGGAGAGCGAGCGGAGAAGAATCGAGCGGCTAAAAGCGTCAGGCTTGAGCTTGCGGAAGATAGCGGAGCGGTTAGGACGGAGTGTCTCGACAGTCTCGGACGAGTTGCGACGGGGAGCCGTACGGGGTGTCTATGACGCCCGCAAGGCAGGGCACAAGGCATATGTGCGCAGGAAGTATTCGAAGGTCCAGTGTCTGAAAGTCGTACTGGACGACCAACTGCGCGCGTTTGTTGAAGACAGGCTCCGGGAAGACTGGTCCCCCCAGATGATTGCCGGGAGGAGCCGGAAGCGGCGCATTAAGGTCTCTCGGGTCTCCGCGAAGGCCGTGTACAAGTATGTGTACTCGGTATACGGCCGACAACTCGAGAAGCATCTGCACCACAGACGGGTACACAAGAAGAGCGGGCCCAAACGGGGACGTCAGGCTGTCATGGATGGCCGGCGCTCTATCGAGGAACGGCCGGAGAACGTACAGAAACGCAGGCAGTTCGGTCACTTCGAGGCAGACTTCATCGAGAGTGGGAAGGATGGCCGCGGCTCCCTGCTGGTCCTCATCGAGCGCAAGACGCGTTATCCCTTCCTGGCGTACGTTGAGAGCCGCAAGACCGAGGACGTGAACCGGCTCATTGCCCGTCTGTTGAGGGGCGTGCCTATTCGGAGCCTCACGCTCGATAACGACGTCTCGTTCAGGAAGCACCAAGAGCTCTCGCGCCTCATTGGCGCTGATGTCTTCTTCTGCCATCCTTATGCCTCAAGCGAGAAAGGCACGGTCGAGAACCGCAATGGCCGCATACGAGAACGCATACCAAAACGTACGAACCTCTCGACCGTGCCGCCCTCGTTAATTGAAGAGATCCAAACCAAGCTCCGCTTCTTGCCGATGAGATGCCTCGGCTTTGATACACCGCAGGAAGCATGGGAGCGAGAGATGAAAAAGGCCGCGAAGCGCGGCGGTGCTAAGCTAACGGGAGTATTAAAAGCTAATCAGTGGTGTTCGGATTGAGGGGTTTGCGTGGGGAACGCCGCAAACTGCATACTCTACAACTCGAACGGCACCGATTACATGGTTCTCGATTACGGTACTGTCGAGAGCTACACTACGAGTAACGATCCGATGAAGCGCCCCGCCTACCCGAATGAACTGGATTTTGCCATGTACACAGCCGGGGCGATGAATTGGTAATGCGGCCGTAGTAGGGTATCGACATGAACTCCAAACCTTTCTTCATGGGCCGCATCGCTCGCCTCAACTACTTCGTCAGCTCGGTCCTTACGGGTATTGCCGCTTGGCTGTGCACGACCGCTCTTTCACTCGCCGTCGGCTGGGCTACGGGAATTATCGGGTTCCTGATCGTTTTCATCGTGTCCGGTTTCCTTGGCTTGTCGCTCGTTGTTCGGCGCTGTCACGACCTTGGGTGGAGTGGGTGGTGGGCACTGCTCATGATCATCCCGTTTGTGAATATCGTCTTCGCCCCCATCCTCCTGTTCAAGCGCGGCATGGAGGTGTCAAACGCCTATGGTCTCGTGCCCTCAGCCGAGGTTGCCATATGGCCAACACTCTTCCCGCGGCGGCCTACTGCAGGAATTTCTTCAATGCCGGCCTCTTAGTCCTCTGCGGACCCGGGTTTCCATGCATTGCGCCCTAGCCAGGTTACGAGGCCGTCCCGCAGAACGTCGCGAACGACATCATCGCGAGCCGGAAGTGATGCGCACCCGGAAAGGGTAATCCAGAGCGGCCGCCCTCCCGGGCGACCGCTGCAGTATGCTAGGGGCATAGCCAATAACTGAGAATGCATGGAAGGAATGCCTAAAGCGGCCGTACCGGCGGGGGAGAAGCCGAAGGGGAGGATGGGCGGTTGGCGCGCCGCGCTCTTCGGTGCGGCGGGACTCGCCGCCGCCGGCGCGGCAAGCCCTGAAAACGCTCAAGCTGCGCAGGGGCAGGCCAGCCTCGAGCAGCCTACGTATGTAGAGATGCAGCCCCTGGCGCCCGCACCCGAACTCCGCACGCCGAGTGGGCAGAAGGTGGAACTCCGCCCTCTCGAACAAGTTGTTCCGCGCGAAGTTGCGCCTGCACCGCAGCTGCGCAAGCTCGAACCAGCTCCCGAACTGCGTCCGCTCGCTCCCGCACCGGAAATACGCTCGGTCGAGATTGACCCAGTTACTCCTGCGAAGCTCGATCCGGGTCCAGGCATCAAGTACTAGCGTTCGATGCAACAGCACCCGGCCGCTAGGCGGCCGGGTGCTGTTGCATTTGCCGCCGGTCTTGCGTATAGTTCCCCTAACGCATTTCGGCGTGGCTCTTTGGCTTGTTGTGGCCGTTCTGCCAGTTGGCGGACGGGATTTCTGCAGGCCGGAGAGGTTTTCCGACCTCGGTCGGGTTTAGCAGTTACTTACTTGTAAATTACTAAGCTTATGGCAGCAGAATTCGATCGCAGCAAGCCGCACATGAACGTGGGCACCATCGGCCACGTCGACCACGGCAAGACGACCCTCACGGCGTCGATCCTCCACATCTGCGACATGCTCCGGGGCGAGGGCTACGGCGCTCGCGTCGAGGCGGTCGACAAGATCGACAGCGCGCCCGAGGAGAAGGCGCGCGGCATCACCATCGCGCTCCACCACTCGGAGTACGAGACGCCGAACCGCCACTACGCGCACATCGATGCGCCGGGCCACGCCGACTACATCAAGAACATGATCACGGGCGCCGCCCAGATGGACGGCGCGGTCCTCGTGGTCGCCGCGACTGACGGCGTGATGCCGCAGACGCGCGAGCACATCCTCCTCGCCAAGCAGGTGGGCTTGAAGAAGCTCATCGTCTTCCTCAACAAGGTGGACATGGTGGACGAGAAGGACCTCGTCGATCTCGTCGAGGAGGAGGTCCGCGAGCTCCTCACCAAGCAGGGCTTCGACGGCGCGAATACGCCGGTTATCAAGGGCTCGGGCTTGAAGGCCCTCGAGGCCAAGGACGCCTCCGACGAGTACGCCGCGAAGGTCAAAGAGCTCGTCGACACGATGGACACCTACTTCGATCTCCCGGCGCGCGAGACGGACAAGCCGTTCCTCATGCCGATCGAGGACATCTTCTCGATCGAAGGCCGCGGCACCGTCGTCACGGGCCGCATCGAGCGCGGCGTCGTCAAGGTCGGCGAGGAGGTCGAGATCGTCGGCATCAAGCCGACGGTCAAGACGACCGTCACCGGCATCGAGATGTTCAACAAGCAGCTCCAGGAGGGCCAGGCGGGCGACAACGCGGGCATCCTGCTTCGCGGTACCAAGAAGGAGGACGTCCACCGCGGCCAGGTCCTCGCGAAGACGGGCTCGATCACCCCGCACACGGACTTCGAGGCGGAGGTGTACATCCTCAACAAGGACGAAGGCGGCCGCCACACGCCGTTCTTCTCGGGCTACAAGCCGCAGTTCTACATCGGCACCACCGACGTCACGGGCGAAGTCACCTTGCCGGAAGGGAAGGAGATGGTCATGCCGGGCGACACCGTGACCTTCAAGGTCAAGCTCGTCGCGCCGATCGCGCTCGAAGAGCAGCGCCGCTTCGCGATTCGCGAGGGCGGCAAGACGGTCGGTGCCGGCGTCGTGACGAAGATCACGGCCTAGGGCCCGCATACGCCTACTGCCATGCCTGAAGCTGTCGCAAAGAAGCCCGCGAAACGCGCCTCGAAGAAGGCGGCGGAGGCGGCGGCAGCCGAGCACAAGCTCCGGATCCGCGTTCGCGCCTACGAGCACAAGATCCTCGACCTCTCGGTCAAGCAGATCATGGACACGGCAGCGCGCTTCGACGCCAAGATCGTCGGCCCCGTGCCTCTCCCGACCGAGATCAAGCGCTGGACGGTGAACCGCTCGACCTTCGTCCACAAGAACGCGCGCGAGCAGTTCGAGATGCGCATCCACAAGCGCCTCATCGACATCATGAACCCGACCCCCAAGGTGATCGAGGCGCTCACGAACCTCTCGCTCCCCACGGGCGTGACGATTGATGTGAAGATGATCTAACCCGAGTCTCACGAAGCGTTAGCGCAAAACCGCCCCGAAAGGGCGGTTTTGCGTTCGGCCCGCTCGTATGTTTAACTCGCGTTGGGACGACAGTGCAGGGAAGGGAGGCAGAGATGCGTGGCTTTAAAGTTACCAACGCCGAATTCGCCGCAATTGCGGACGCTATCAGGCCTCAAGACATCGTTGCCCGTGTCGCCGGAGGATTCGGCAAGGCTGAGGTAGAAAGCACGGCCGACAACCTTGTGCGTTTCTTCCGGGAACGCGGCAGCTGGGGCGAATTTGCGGTTGTCGAGCTCGAAGACTTTTCTGCGCGGACCGGGTGGAAAGATCTCTTCGAGACCGGTTTGTTCTTCGGGCTGTCCGATGACTGGAGTGACTTTGCGGGCGATTACCATGGAGACTTTGTCCGGCTGCGTGCCAACGGTCGCCTCATGGTTACCGACGAATTCATTCTCAGGTGCGCCGGCAGGCACGAAGACGTGAAGCGGATTCGCGGGGGACCATCGCGGGGCGTAGCGAGCTAGACGCGCCCAAACGATCGCGTCTTAACGGGCGGCATTTGCCGCCCGTTTGCATTTATCGGGCGGCTGGGGTAGGGTGGGGGAGTCGCTATGTACGGGCCTTGGCCCGGACCAATGGCCGGGAGGGCTCCCTCGGGAGGCTCGAACGCGCTGTTGCAGGCGCGATTTTTATTGCATGAAATTCATCTTGGCCCGCAAAGTCGCCATGACCCGCCTCTTCGGCGAGGATGGCCGCGCCCGCGCGGGCACCATCCTCAAGGCCGGGCCAGTCACCGTGACCCAGGTCAAGACGGCGGAGGGGAAGGACGGCTACCAGGCGCTCCAGGTGGGCGAAGGGAACCGCAAGACCAAGAACCTCTCGAAGGGCGTTCTTGGCCACACGAAGGGCAAGGGCTTCGCGGCCATCCGCGAGTTCCGCGGCGCCGAGGGCCTCGCAGAGGGCGACCAGGTCGCGGTCGACACCTTCGCGGTCGGCGACACTGTTCGCGTCTCTGGGCTCACCAAGGGCAAGGGCTTCGCGGGCGTCGTGAAGCGCCACGGCTTCCACGGCGGCCCGCGCTCGCACGGCCAGAAGCACTCCGAGCGCGAGCCGGGCTCGATCGGCGGCTCGGGCGGCCGCGCGGGCGGCCGGGTCGCGAAGGGTATCCGCATGGCCGGCCGGATGGGGCAGGACCGCGTCACGGTCGAGAACCTCAAGGTGCTCGCCGTAGACGCCGCCGCGGGCGAGCTCATCGTCTCGGGCGCTGTCCCGGGGAATCGCGGGACGCTGCTCGAGATCCGCTCCGTGTAATTTCCGTACTATGGCAACCCAGAAAACCAGCACCAAGAAGGTCGAGTCGAGCGCAAGCGAAGCGCAGCTCTTCTCCATGGACGGGAAGCTCGTGAAGACGATCGCGCTCCCGGCCGAGATCTTCGGCGCTCCGTGGCGCCCCGACCTCGTGCACCAGGTGACGACCGCGATCCAGGCAAACAATCGCCAGAATCGCGCTCACACCAAGGACCGCTCCGAGGTCTCGGGCGGCGGCAAGAAGCCGTGGAAGCAGAAGGGCACCGGTCGCGCGCGCCACGGCTCGACCCGCTCGCCGATCTGGCGCCACGGCGGCGTCGCGCTCGGCCCCCGGAGCGCCCGCGACTACAGCGAGAAGGTGAACAAGAAGATGCGCCGCGCCGCCCTCTACTCGGCGCTCTCGAAGAAGGCCGCCGAGGGCGAAGTGCTCTTCGTCGACGCGCTCTCGTTCGCGGCGCCGAAGACGGCGGACGCGAAGCGCTTCGTCACCGCGGTCGCGAAGGCCGGAGGCGCGACGCTCGCCGCCAAGAAGAACGCCGCCCTGGTCGCCTTCTCGGCCTACGACGCGAACAAGGTGAAGAGCTTCCGCAATATCGGCAACCTCGCGACCGAGGAGGTGAGGAACCTCAACGCGCTCGCGGTCCTCTCGCACAAATACCTCGTGATCGAGAACCCGGAGGCCGCGTTCGCCGCCCTTAAGAAATAGCCATGGCCCTTTTCACCAAAGACAAGAAGAAGCGGGAGGAGAAGGCGGCAGCGCCCCGCCACGCGCACGCGACCGGGCTCGCGGGAGGGGAAGCGCACGACGTCATCCGCGCGCCGTGGTTCAGCGAGAAGGCCCTGATCGGCACCGAGAAGGGCGTGTACGTCTTCGCGGTCACGCGCGAGGCGACCTCGGCCGAGATCGCGGGCGCGATCAAGGAGATCTACGGCGTCGCCCCGAAGGCGGTGCGCATCGTGAACACTCCGGGCAAGAAGAAGGCGCTGCGCACCCGCCGTGGCTTTGGGACGCGCGCCGCGCGCCGCAAGGCATACGTCGCTTTGAACGCGGGCGACACGATCGCGCTCGCCTAACCCCCGGCCTAATCATTTCCGTATGAAAAAGTACCGACCCGTCACCAAGAGCCGCCGCTCGATGACCACCCTACCCTACAAGGAGCTCCTCTCCGGCGACAAGCCGGCGAAGGCCCTGACGAAGGGCGGCAAGGACCGCGCGGGCCGCAACAGCTTCGGCCGCGTGACGACGCGCCACCAGGGCGGCGGGCACAAGCGCCGGCTCCGCGACGTCGACTTCAGCTACGACAAGCGCGACGTCCCGGGGAGGGTCGAGACGGTCGAGTACGATCCGTACCGCTCCGGCTTCATCGCCCGCACCCTCTACGCGGACGGCGCGCGCCGCTACCACCTGGTGCCGAAGGGCGTCGAAGTGGGGAGCGCAGTCATCGCCTCAGAGAAGGCGCCAGTCGCCCCTGGCAACCGGCTCCCCCTGGGCAAGCTCCCGGTGGGCACCTTCGTCTACAACATCGAGCTCCGGCCCGGCGCGGGCGCGGTGCTGGTGCGCTCGGCGGGCGCCTCCGCGGAGGTCGTCGCGCACGACGCGGGCTACGCGCAAGTGAAGCTCCCCTCAAGCGAGGTGCGCAAGGTCTCCGACCTCTGCTGGGCCTCGGTCGGTACGGTCGGGAACGAGGAGCATATGCTCGTCTCCTACGGCAAGGCCGGCCGGAGCCGCTGGAAGGGCATCCGCCCGACCGTGCGCGGCACCGCGATGAACCCGGTCGACCACCCGCATGGCGGCGGCGAGGGCCGCCAGGGCCGCGGCCTCCGCCGGGCGAAGAGCCTCTGGGGCCGTCCCACTGGCAAGGGCCAGAAGACCCGCACGCCGAAGAAGTACTCGAACGTCTTCATCGTCTCGCGCCGACGCGTTGGCAAGAAGCGCTAGCGAATGTTCGGAACGGAGAACCGGGCCGCCCCAAGGGGCGGCCCGGTTTCGCTACGAGGGTTTGGGCAGGGCGTCGAGCGCTTCTTGGGCGCGCTCTCGACGCGCTTCGTCGCCCATCTGATAGGCCTGCATAACGGCCGACCCGAAGTTCTCGAGAGCGCTCTCGAGGAAGCCGGCCTCCCGGCAGATCTCGCCCATGTCGAGCGTGAGGTCGATGTTCGCCTCGTCGCGTTCACGCGTATCGCTGATCCCTTCGATCGCCGTTTGTCGATCGTCAAGCCATATGAGGTAGGGCCCGAGCTCCTGCGGATTCTCTCGCAGGCGTTCGATGACCTCCTCTTTCGTCGGTACTGCCGGGGCTCGCTCCGGCCGCGAGGGTCCTTCGCTCATCGTGATCACCTTAGCACGTTGGCATCCTCAGGATCAGAAAGGGAAGCGGCCCGAGATCATCGGGCCGCTCATTCCTGTCGACTGCGCGTCAGTGATCCGAGTCTCTCGCGCGCAGCCGCTTCGCAATCGTCTCTTCCGCGTCGGGTTGCGTGATGGCGGCGTGAACGCGGAGGGCTTGCCGGATGACGGTCGTATCGTCCACGTCCGGCTGAGCGGCCCTGAGCTCCTCAAGTCGGCGGATGGCGCTGTCTGGTAGGGCTTCTTTGACGGGTGTTGTGGCTCGTTTGCCAAGGCACAGCTCCTTTCTCATTCAACCTCCTCCAACCGTACATCTAAAGACGGTCGCCTGCAAGAACGGTTTTTGGCAGTCTAGCTCGCGTCGCTAGAAACGGTTTTCCGTTCGTTCTATCTGCTCGTCGAAGGTGAGCCGCACGTAGTTGCGGTCGTCGAGGCCACGGAGCTTGTAGACCTGGTTCGCGGAGAAGATCTTCGCGTCTTCGCGCTTATAGCCGAGCTTGTCGGCGACAGCGTAAACCTGCTCCCAGTCCTGGCCCTCGAGCTCGAGGTAGTCGGGGAGGAGCGGCCATGAGTCGATGTCGCACTCGACGCCATCGAGGAGATAGCGTGTTCGCTTGTTTTCTTGATACGTCTTCTCGACCAGTCCTGCTTTGAGCAGAATGTCTCGCGTAGCGTCGAAGTCGCTCACGATAACCTCGCGCTCGTACATGCCGCTGTCGTTCGCGCCTTCTTCGGTAACGCCGGTGCGCTGCTTGAACGCGAGCGTGACGGTGTCGCCCTCGTCCCGCAAGCGGATCCACGCCGCCGCTTTGTCGAGCCGGAAGTCGGGGTGGTCGAAGACGATCCGGCGGTAGTGGTAGTCGCCGATCTTCTGCGCGCCGAGTCCTGTGAGCTTCTCTTCGAGCGCCGGGCGGTCGATCTCGAGGAACTTGATCTCCACCTCCTCCATATCGCGTGAGTATAACGCGAACGCCGCCCTCCGGGCGGCGCTGCGTGGGTCAAGGCGGCGAGGCTTGTTAGCCGACCTGCTTCGCGATGCGGGCGAAGACCTCGGGGCGCTCGGCGGCGAACTCGGCGAGGACCTTGCGGTCGAGGGCGATGTTCGCCACCTTCAGCTTATTGATGAAAACGCTGTAGGACATCGGCTTGCCCTCGTGCTCTAGATTCTCGCGGACTGCGGCGTTCAAGCGCAGGATCCAGAGGGAGCGGAAGTCGTTCTTCTTGTCCTTCCGGTGGGCGAAGGCGTAGCGGCCAGCCTTCATGAGGCCCTCGTGCGCCTGCTTGATCTTGGTCGAGCGGCCGTAGCGCCAGCCCTTCGCGCGCTTCAGGATGTTCTCGCGTCGCTTGTGCGCTCCCACGCCGCCTTTGACTCGTGCCATATGAAATATTTAAATATTTAAAAATATAAAGTCTACTTCGCCCCTGTGCCAGCCAAGAAGCGGCGGCGCACCCGCGCGGTGAGCGTGAGCGCGACCGCGCGACGCTTCGCGAGGCGCTTCGACCCCGAAGACTTGGCGTTGAAGTGGTTCTGGCCCTTGACGCGCGCGACGAGCTTCCCGGTGCGGGTGACGCGGATGCGCTTCAAGTAGGCTTTGTTGGATTTCATGGTTGTGTTTTTGCTTTCGCAGAAGGATCCCGCTCGATGATGCCGGCGAACCCCTTCGGGCTCTTGGTGACCGGCTCGGCGACGCGGTAGGGGTAGGGGACCCGCTTCAAGAACTGCTCGAGGCGCTCCTTGAGGAAGGCCTCCTCCATGCCCTTGTAGCGGCCCTTGAGGAAGAGCTCGGCCCGGACCCGGTGCCCCTCGGCGAGCCACTCCGCGGCCTTTTTTGCCTTCAAGAGCTGGTCGTTGTCTCCGGTGCCTACCTTGATCTGGACCTCCTTGGTCTCGGAGGTCTTGGCCTTCGCCTTGACCGCCTTCTCCTTCTTGCTCCGCTCGTATTCGAATCTACCATAATCGGCGATCCTCGCAACGGGCGGCACGGCCTGGGCCGTGATCTCGATCAGGTCCATCCCGGCCGCCTTCGCCCGCTCGAGGGCCTCGCGCAACGGCATCACGCCGAGGTTCTCGCCTCCGGCGCCGATGACGCGCAGCTCCCGTGCGCTGATCTCCTGGTTGATGCTCAGTCGTTCTCCGGCCACTTGGTGACAATACTATAGCACGCGCGTGAGGATTGCGCGAATTCAGGGCGTCGAAAGCTGCGACGGGTCCGCGAGCTTGATCTCGGCCTTGCCCTGGTAGGAGGAGATGGTGCCGGTGAGGGAGACCGCTTTGCCGGCGAGGCGGGAGAGGTCGCCGAAGGCCGCAGCGTCGCCCGCGAAGATGACGCCCGAGAAGGGGCAGGATTTGTAGGACTTGCAGAAGTCGAGGAAGACGGTGCCCGAGGCCGAGGTGTGTGCGTCGACGAGGGTGCCGGTGACGGTCGCTTGCTCGCCGATATGGTTCGCGGCTTCGGTGTAGGGGATCGTCCCGGCCGATACGGGCGCGGCCGCTTGCGCGGCCGCGTTGGTGCCCTGGTAGGCGTCTAACAATTTCAAGAGGATGTTCTCGTACGTCGCGACGAGGGCCGGGTCGGTGCCGATTTCGAGAATCTCGTCGTTCTCGGTCGTTGCCGAGCTCGTCCAGTTGTAGCTCCCGATCGCGTAGGCGTCGTCGGTCACGATTGCCTTGATGTGCATGATGCCGCTGCCGTCCGCGTGTTTCTCGGTCTCGACCGGGATCCCGGCGACGACGAGCTCGGCGATGATCGGTTTGTCGTAGGAGTTCGCGCTCTCGCCCGCGTCGACCACGCCCCGCACGAGGACGCCGCGCCGCTTGGCGGCGACGAGGACGTCGGCGACGTCCTTCAGCGTGAATTCGTACATCGCGAAGTAGATATGGCTCTTCGCGCTCGCGATGAGCGCGATGATCTCCTTATCGTTTTGCTTCGCGTCGAGCGAGTAGATGACGCGCGTCGTCCCGGCTGGCGGGGCGGTGACGTTCGCGGCCGGAATCACGGGCGTCGCGGCGGCCGGGCCGCCGTGCGCCGCGTAGCCGAGGCCGAGCGCTCCGGCGACGAGCACCAGCGCTCCGAGGAGCCGCGCGAGCTTGGCGTTCATGCTGCCATCATAGCAGCGCCGCCGCTACTCCTCATCGGGATACTGCGCGACGAGCGCCTTCTCGGCTTGGAGGATGCGCCAGACGTCGCGGACGGAGGCCGGCCGCGCGCCTAGGGCGCGCAGCGCTGCCCCGATCTCGAACGCGTAGCGCCAGTGGCGCATGGAGTCGCGCCACACCTTCCACGCGGGCGTCCGGGGGTCGCGCACGTGGGTCGGCTCCGAGGAGGCGCCGTTGTACTCGATGATGGTGAAGCCTTCGCCGCGCGCGAGTGCCGCGAGGTCGCCGAAGCGCACGTCGAAGCGGCCGAAGTGGAAGCCCTCGATATCCTGCGCGATCGTGTCGAATGCCGCCGTCATCGCGGGCGTCACATGCGCCGCGCCGTCGGCGAAGACGGCGCCGCGCACGTGGTTCCCGACCGAGACGATGCGCCGCGCTTCTCCGGCGGGCACGACCTCGTCGAGCCGGCCCTTGTTGCGCCGGAGGTAGATCGCCGCGCGCTTCGCGAGGCGCGGGTCGCGCTCGATGAGCTCCCGGAGCGTGCTTCGCCCGTCGCCCACGACGCGGGGGAAGTATTTGAGCGTGAGCGAGGTGATGCGCCCCGCCGCTTCGGAAGGGTGGCGCACGTAGAAGATGCCCGCCTCGCCCTCCTCCGCGACGTAGCGCTGGAGGAGGACGCGCGCCTCGCGCGGGAAGAGGGCAAGATGCCGCGCGAGCTCTTCGGGCGAGCGGACGATCTTCACCCCGCGGCCATTCAAGCCGATGTCGGGCTTCGCGACTACGGGGTAGGCGAGCCCGGCGGCCGCGAGCCGCTCCGCTATTTCGCCCGCGGGCGTCGCGGGCGTGATGGTGATGAAAGGCGCGAAATGCGCGCGGGCCGCGGGGCCCGCGAGGTGGTAGAGGTCGGTCTTCGATTCGCCCGCGATCCCGCCGATGAGGATCGAGGGGTTCACGATCGTGGGAAGCGTGAGGCCGCGGTGGCGCGCCGCAAGCCAGAGCGCATAGGCGTAGAGGGGCGCTTCGACGAGCCAGGAGGGGGCGTCCTCGAGGAGCGAGAATGCACTGCGGCCGCCTTGATCGGGGAGGGGAGGCATTATACTTGTGGCAGGACTCACTTTAGCAGATTAGACCCATATCTTCATGCCAAGCAGGAAAGGAAACAGCGCGCTCGCCGTCATCGTTGTCGTGGCCGTAATCGCCGGAGCTGCGCTCTGGTGGTACTGGTCGCACGGGGTCGCGCACGCGCCTGCCTCGGGCGGGGAGGCCGCCTCCTCGACCGGCGCGTCGGCAACGACGCTCCCCTTGGGCTCGGCTACCGATAACGCTGCCTTGAACGCCGATCTGAACGCCGTCGACAGCCAGATGAACGGATTCTCTTCCGACAATGCGAATGTCAACGGCAGCCTCTCGGATCAGCCGGTCCAACAATCTTCGCTCTAATCACTCACGTATGACGTTACGCACTGCAGGAATCGCCGCTGTCTTCGCTCTCGCTCTCTCGCCGTTGGCCGCTTCCGCCGGGGAGCTCGGCGTCGGCGTGAATATGGGGCTCGACGCTTCGACCGACGCGCGCACGTCCGCCTCGCTCCGCGCCTCGACCACCATGCGCATGGAGGCGGGCGCACGCGGGGGCGACAGGATCGCCGCCGCGCAAGCGCGCGCCGGGGAGGAGATCGACCGCCGCATCAAGAACCTCGCCGCGCTCTCGACGCGCTTCGGCGAGATGCAGAAGCTCGCAAGCTCGTCGCAAGCGACGCTCTCGGCCTCTCTCGAGAGCCAGATCAGCGCCCTGACCGCCTTGAAGGCCAAGATCGACGCTGACGACTCGACCACCACCCTCAAGGCCGACATCCAGTCGATCGCCAAGAGCTACCGCATCTACGCGCTTATCATGCCGCAGGCCGCTCTTACGGCCGCCGCTGGTCGCGTCGAGAACGTGGCGAATCTCCTCACGCAGTTCTCCGCTAAGCTCGCGACGCGCATCGGGGCCGGAGCTGACGCCTCGCTCCAAGCGTCGCTTACCGACATGAACACCAAGATCGCGGACGCGAGCGTGCAGGCAAAAGCCGCCGTTTCGGGCGTCGCCTCGCTTGCGCCCGATAACGGCGACCAGAGCGTCGCGGCCGCGAACACCGCCGCCCTGAAGGCCGCGCGCGCGAAGATCCAAGCCGCGCAGCAGGACCTCGTCGCGGCCCGGAAGGACGCAGGCGCGATCGTGAAGGCGCTCGGCTCCGCGCACGCCGCTGTAACCGCTTCGACCACTACCTCTGTAGAGGCCGGGCAATAATTAGCCCGCGCCAAGTAGCACGGCGCCCCGCCCTGGCGGGGCGCCGTGCTATCTTCTCTCCATGGATCCGCGAGCGTTCGAAGAGATCGCGCGGCAGGAGCTCGCCCACGTCCCGCCGCGCTTCGCGCGGCGCATCGAGAACGTCGCCATCCTCATCGAAGACACGCCCGCCGCCGAGGTCTTGCGCGAAGAGGGGCTCGGCGCGGGCGAGGTGCTCCTCGGTCTCTATCGCGGCGTCCCCGCCGCCGAGCGCGGGAGCTTCTACAGCGGCGTCCTGCCCGACACCATCACGCTCTATCGCGAGCCGCTGCTCGAGGAGGCTGCGGCGCTCCTCGCGGAGCGCCGCGCGGGGGACTTCGCGAGCGCCGTCCGGCTCGCGGTGCGCGAGACCATCTGGCACGAGCTCGGGCACCACTTCGGGCTCTCCGAGGCGGCCGTCGAAGCGCGGGAAGTGGCCGGGACGAATCGCTTTGGCGAGGGCGGCGGCGCGACGCGCTCGCGCAGGGATCGCGCGGGCCTCCGGGCGCGCGTCAAGCGCCTCTTCTCTGTTATCATGGGCGCATGAACGCCTTCTTCACCCGCTTCCGCGAGAATCAGTTCGTCCCCGCGGCGCTCGTCCTCGGGGCCGCGTTCCTCATCGTCGGCGTCATCGCCGCCTGGGCCGCGCTCGCGATCAAGAATGCCAACAACGCGCTCACGGTGACCGGCTCGGCGACCGCCGATGTCGCGGCCGACTCCGCGCGCTGGACCGTCTCCGCGACCCGGAGCACGACCGAGGGCGGCATCCCCGCCGCGACGGCGCAGGTGATCGCGGACGCAAAGGTCGTCGCGAGCTACTTCGAGAATCAGGGGCTCGCCTCGACCACGATCGGCGCCGTGCATGCCGATCAGGATTACTCCTACAGCCAGGATCCGAACGCGCCGAAGCACTATATCGTCCGCCAAGACGTCTCCGTCTACTCCGACAACCCGGCGCTGGTGCAGAAGCTCTCGCAGGACATAAGCGCGCTCACGAACCAGGGTCTCGTCCTCCAGGTACAGGATCCGCAGTACCTCATCTCGACCTTGCCGTCGTACCGCATCTCGCTCGCGGGCGCCGCGGTCGCCGACGCGAAGGCGCGCGCCGGGCAGATCGTGAAGGGGACAGGGCAATCGGTCGGGCGCTTGAAGAGCGCGTCGACCGCCTCGGTGCAAGTCCTCGCGAAGGGCTCGATGGACGTCTCCGACTACGGCACCTACGACACTTCGACGATCGACAAGACCGTGATGGTCACCGTCCGCGCCACCTTCGGCATCAATTAGATGGAGCGGGCGACCTTCGCGGCCGGGTGCTTCTGGGGCGTCGAAGACGCGTTCCGCCGCACGCCGGGCGTCGTCGAGGCGGTCTCGGGCTACGCGGGCGGGCATATCGCGCACCCGAGCTACGAGCAGGTCTGCGGCGGGAATACGGGCCACGCCGAGAGCGTCGAGGTGACCTTCGACCCGAGCAAGACTACGTACGAAGCGCTCGTCCGCCGCTTCTTCGAGATACACGACCCGACGCAATTAAACAGGCAAGGGCCCGACGTGGGCGCGCAGTATCGCTCCGTCATCTTCTACCATTCGCCCGAGCAGCAAGAGATTGCCGAACGCGTCAAGAAAGAGCTCGCGCCGCAGTACCTCCCGAAGACCATCGCGACCTCGATCGAGCCCGCGAAGGAGTTCTGGCGGGCGGAGGAGTATCACCAGCGCTACGCCGAGAAGCACCCCGGCCGCGTCGTCTGCCACATCTAGCTCACCGGCGGCAGATGGGACGCGAGCAGAGTCAATCAAACGCCGGGCTTTACTGACCAGGGAGCCTGGAGGGGGCCTATATATATTTTCTCCCCACCAAACTGGTCAGCCGTGATGTCGACAATGATGCCGCCAATGCGCAAGAAGGTATGATCGTTGTCTCCATATTTGCCTCGTACGACCTCCCCCCGATTTCTTCTTTCAAATAGAGCGACGCTAACCCGCAGTTCCCGAGAGGGAATAGCTCGTGTGCTCTCCGTACAAAACGGTTAGTATCCCCGACATTTGCGTACGCTTTATATAGCGTGGAGAGAAGTTCACTGCTAATCTCGCCCGCTTCAAGAGCTTCCCGGGCTTTGTGCGCTATCTTCCTAATGGCGGAAATTTCCATAAAACGACGGGGCCATTCTAGCACCACCGAGGGCCTTCTTTTCGCACCGCTCGAGATCCATCCCTTCGCTGTGGCACGAATGCGCCTAACTCACCGGCGGAGGTTCGTTGCGCAACTTCGCGTTCGTCTCGATGACGGCGCGCAGTAGTGAGGGCTCGTAGCCGCGCGCCGCGGCGGCGCGGTAGAGCGCGGCGGTGTCCTTGGGGATGCATTTGCCGCCGAAGCCGCGCTTCTCCGGATAGACGAGCGTGTGGGAGCGCCCGACGCGGCCGTCGGTGAGCCAGAGCTCGCGGAGCTCGTCATAGGAGACGCCATAGGCTCGCGCGATGTCGTAGAACTCGTTGCAGAAGGTCACCTTGGTCCCGATCCAAGCGTTCTCCATATACTTCGTGAGCTCGGCCGTGGTGGTATCGGTCATGCGGTATTCGGCGAAGGGCCCGCGCACGGTGGTGAAGAAGGGGAGGATCCGCTCGAGCGCCGCCCGCGCCCCGCCGAAGATGAACGCGCGGTGGTAGGTCATGTCGGTGGGGTGCGGCACGCCCTCCCAGAAGGGTACAGGGTAGCCGCCCTCGCCGATGAATTCGGGCGAGAAGGCGAGGCGATCCTCGAGCCCGTATTTCTTCGCGAGCGCAGCCGAGGTGCCGGGCGGCACGGTCGACTTGATGATTACGAGCGGCGTCGTAAGCCACGCGAAGGTCTCCTCGATGGCGGAGAGATCAGCTGCGCCGTCCGCGCCCATGACGGTCGGGACGCATACGACCGCCAGGTCGGCGGCGTTCACGGCCTGCTGGTCAGCGAATCCTTGGGGCGGATCGTAGAGGACGATGGAGAACTTCTCTTTGAAGAACGCCTCCATCGCGCGGCCGACGTAGCCGTGCCCCACGATCGCGATGGTTTTCATACTCGAGTAAACATGAGGCGCAGATGGGCTGGTTACATCGACGCACCCTTTTCGAAATCCAGGCAGATCGAGTTGATGCAGTAGCGCTTGCCGCCTTTCTCGGCGGGGCCGTCGTCGAAGAGGTGCCCGAGGTGCGCGCCGCAGTTCTTGCAGTAGACCTCGGTTCTCGACATGCCATGGCTATCGTCGGCGCGCGTGCCAATGTGCTCCGCGACCGCCGGGTCGGTGAACGACGGCCACCCCGAGCCGGAGTCGAACTTCTCGTCGGAGCGGAAGAGCACCTGCCCGCACTTCTTGCAGCGGTAGACGCCCGGTTCGTGGTTGTCGACGTACGCGCCCCTGAAGGGCGCCTCCGTTCCGCCATTCTCGATCACTTCCTTTTCCTCCGGGGTGAGTTCTTTCATGGCGCTATGGTACCATTTCAGCGTATGCGCTACGCCCCCTGGCTCGCCCTCGCGCTCCTTGCGCCAGCTGCGGCGTTCGCCGCGGCCGCGCCTGCTGCGCTCCACACCGGCCAGGCGCTCGTGGTCGCGAGCTCGTCGCCCGGGAACGCCTACGACGCGGGCTCGTCCGTGATCGTCACCTCGCCCACCGCGGGCGACCTGACCGCGCTCGGCGGCTCGGTCATCGTCGCCGCTCCGACGGGGCAGGATCTCCTCGTCGTCGCGGGCTCGGCCTCGGTGCGCGCGCCCGTCTCGGGCGATCTCCGCCTCCTCGCGGGGAATGTGACGCTCGAACGCTCGGTCGGCGGCGACCTCGGCGCGGTCGGCCTCTCGGTGCACGCTGAGCGCCCGGCTGCAGGGAGCACCTTCATCGCCGGCGTGACCGTCGCGGCGCTTGGCGGGGCGGGCGGCCCCGTCACGATCTACGGCAATACCGTCACTTTGGGCGGCGCCTTCGCGGGCGACGTGAAGGTCGTCGCGGCCGACCGCCTCACGCTTCTCCCGGGGACCGCGATCCGCGGCGCGCTCACCTACGAAGCGCCCCTGCCCGCTGCTGGGCTCGATGCGGCCGCGGTCGCGGGCGGCGTCCACTACACCGCCGCCTCCTACCTCCCGGGCGCGCGCGTCTCGCGCTCGCTCTCGGTCGCGTCGATCGGCATCTTCCTCCTCGTGCGCGTCCTCGCGGCGCTCCTGCTCGCGGGGCTTATCGCGGGCCTCTTCCCGCGGCTTGCGGGCGCGGTCGTCGGCGAGGGGTACGGCCGCACGCCGCGGCACGTCGTGCTCGTGACCCTGCTCGGCTTCGCGGCGCTCGTCGTGGGTCCCGTCTTGGTGCTCCTCTTGGCGCTCACAGGCGTCGGCCTCGGGCTCGCGATCCTGCTCGCGATCCTCTACGCGCTCCTCGTCCTCCTCGGGCTCGCGTACTCGGGCGTCGCGCTCGGGGTCGGGGCCGCGCGCTACCTCACCGAGACGCGGGGCGTACGCTGGCGCGACGCGGTCCTCGGCACCCTCGCGCTCTCTTTGGCGGCGCTCATCCCGGTCGCGGGGTTCATCATCGTGCTCCTCCTCGTGTCCTTCTCGGTCGGCGCGCTGCTCGCGATCTTCTTCCGCTTCGCCTTCGCGCATCCGGACGAGGACCCTTTAGGGTAAGGCAAATTGATTCGTTGATTCTTCTCGCTCTTCTGTTGTCCTCTGCCACGGAGGGTGTCGCTGTGACCGACCCGCCATACTGAAGGAGAAACTGATGCTACCGAGCAACATAGAGACTCCAGCGCCTGCGGGTGTCCGAAGCCCGAGCGAAAATAGCGCCACGGATCAAATGGTGATTGAGATCGTGAAGATCGGTCACCCGGATCGCCGCTTCGGACTTATTCCAAAGCTTGGGAAGGACGGTTGCGGGTACTAGGCCATCACACACCCCTCGGCCTTGGCCGAGGGGTGACCTGACCCCGAGGAGGATTTTGACATGACGAAGGTCAAATGGAGCGACTTCCACATTCGCGTTCCAGTGGATGCTGATTCCGTGGCGATAAAGAGCACCCTTACGGGTGCAGTGGTGAGGATGTCTGTGACAGATGAAGCCGAATTGGAAAGACAGCTTTCTGGCGGTGAAGTTACGAGCGCCATCCAATCACTCGCGCAGCCAGAGGTTGGCTTGCTTGTGTCGGCCGACCGCGACGAGTACGCCGCGTGGCGGGAACGTCTGGTAGGGCGGCGCAATAACGAGGCGCACATCTTCATTCTCCACTTCCTGCCGACCATTCAGTGCCAACTTGCCTGCGGCTACTGTTTCGAGAATGGCGGAGATCGCATGCGGGGGATGTCCGACAAGGTAATTGACGCGACTCGACTATGGCTCTCGAATTACCTCGATCAACACCCAGAAATTGATGCGTTCCGACTCGTGCTTTTCGGCGGTGAACCGCTCCTGCGGAAGGACATTGTCGAGAAAGGGCTTGTGGCGGCACATTCGCTCGCTGCCGAGCGTCGCCTTGATTTCTGGACGGAGCTCGTTAGCAACGGCGAACTCTTGGATGAGGCGACCGCAGAAATGCTGTCGACACACCAATGGCTACGAGTACAAATCACTCTCGATGGTCCCGAAGACATACACAACGCGCGCCGCCCGGGTAAACACGGGCGACAGACGTTCTGTAATGTAATCGCGGCGATCAAAATGCTCGTCTCGACCGATTACATAAAGAAGGTCGATATTCGCATTTCGCTTGATCACGCAAATGCGGATCGCATCCCTGAACTCATCGAATATCTCGCGAGTTTGGGCGCCCAGGATCGGATGAATCTGAGCCTTGGCCTCATCACTCCGACGCTTGATCGTCCCGCGCGCTTGCGTTGGGACGAGGAACGGGCGCTCGGTGAAAAGGCTGTGTCCATTTGGGCCGTCGCGCAGGCTCACGGCTTCGCGATTCCCGATGAGTTTGTGACCGGTCCTTGGTGTGTGGCTATCGCGAAGCACGCAGCCATCCTCCAGCCCGACGGAGCGCTCCAAAAGTGCTTTTGCACAGCTGGGAGGGCGGAGTATGACTTCGGTACGGTGGCAGATACTCCCGGAGAGTATCTCCGGGACGAACGGTTCGAGTCGTGGAGGCGCACCGACCAGTGCATCCAAGAGCGATGCGCCTTCTTGCCCATATGCGGTGGCGGCTGCATTCACGATGCGATGGTGGCCGCTGGAGGGCCTGGAGGCGGCGCGGAGCGCTTCTGTCAGAAGCCTCTCATCAAAGTGTACAACGAAGGCTTGCTTAAGCTTAACTATTGATTTGTGGGCCCCGCAGCAGCGCGCTGCGGGGCCCATCTTGTGCGCTATTATGGCGACAATGGCCTACGACCAGCACTTGCCGAACTATAGGCACAACTTCGAAACGGACACACGCTTCGTGTCCGAATACTCTGAACACTACGAGTTCAATTTTTTTCCGGGGTCTGAGGCCGAGAAAGACATCCGACACATTGTGCAGACGCAGGAGAATGGCTATATGAAAATCATCGCCTTCTTGGGAGTCACGCCTCCCAATAAGCGGATCGAATATTTTTTCTACCCAACCGAGGCGATTAAAACGGAGTTGATGGGCGACGACTGGTACGCCCAGTCGATTTACGATGAGTTCAGAATCCATGTGTTATATACCGATAAAACCAAGCCGATCGGTCCGCATGAGGATACGCACCTGCTGTCGCTCCCGTGGGGCCTTGCGTTCGGTTTCTTGCAGGAAGGCTTGGCGGAGCACATGGTCGGTCGTGCATGGGACGGAACGCCCCACCGTATCTATGTTGCGGAGGGATACAATAAAAGGCTCTACCCGCCGTTGGAAACATTTTTCCGGCACGAAGCGTGGTTGGAAACCGACGACTGGTACGCCATATACTTCTATAGTCTTGCTGGGGCGTTCAGTGCTTACCTCATCGACGTATTCGGCAAAGAAAAATATGAGCGTTTCTACAAAGCTTGCCGCCGGGAGTACACGAAAGAGCGGCATTTAAACCTCTTCGTGCAGATATTCGAGAAGACGATTGCTGCTGCGGAAACGGACTTTATCGCCTATAATCCGCCACATGGAGATGCCTAAGGTCGGTACGGCGGCGCCCGCGTTCACGCTCCCGGATCAGGACGGGCGCGAGCATTCCCTCGCAGAGTATGCGGGGAAGTGGGTGCTGCTCTATTTCTACCCCAAGGACGACACCCCAGGCTGCACGATCGAGGCGTGCGGGCTCCGCGACCAGTTCGCCGATTTCGGCGCTATCGGCGCGGAGGTGGTCGGCGTCTCGACCGACAGCGTCGAAAGCCATAAGAAGTTCGCGACGAGCTTCAACCTCCCGTTCACGCTCCTCGCGGATGCGCACAAGGAGGTCGTGGGGCGCTACGGCGTCTTCGGCGAGAAGAAGATGTACGGCAAGACCTACATGGGCACGACGCGCGCGTCCTTCCTTATCGATCCGGCAGGGAAGGTCGCGAAGGTCTACGAGAAGGTGAAGCCCGAGGCGCACGCCGCCGAAGTGGTCGCCGACCTCAGGGCGCTCGGCGCATAAGGTATGCAGAATCGGGAGATCGAAGTCCGCTTTCTCGAAGTAGATGCCGAGGATCTTAAGCGGCGTCTGGCGGCGCTCGGCGCGACGGACGAAGGGGAGGATATGCTCGAAGAAGTCATCATCTACGATAAAGACTTCAAATGGCGAGATGACGGAGGCAAGCTGCTGCGGCTGCGCACGAAGCGCGGGACGACGGTGCTCACGTATAAGCATCACATCGCCAATACCGCGACGGATACCGAGGAGATCGAGACGATCGTTCGTTCAAGCTCGGCGAACTCACCTTCGACATCGATACCTGGCCGCGCATACCGACGTATATGGAGATAGAGGGGCCGAGCGAGGAGGCGCTCAAGGAAGCCGCCGCGAGCCTCGGGCTCGACTGGAAGGATGCAGTCTTCGAGAATCCGCGCATCGTGATTGAGGAGAGGTACCGCATCCCGGTCGGGACCATGACCTGGTTCACGTTTGACCGCTTCGAATAGCGTATGGCCACCCCGGCGAAGCTTGCAGAGCGGCGGGCGCGCGCGGCGAAGATCGTCCGCTACTTGAAGAAGGCGTACCCGAAGCCCGCGAGCGAATTGCACTACCGGACGCCGTTCCAATTCGTCGCGGCGGTGGTGCTCTCGGCGCAGTGCACCGACAAGGTGGTGAACCGGGTCACCGCGACCCTCTTCAAGAAGTACAAGACCCCGCAGGACTTCGCGCATACGAACCCGGCGACGCTCACCAAAGAGCTCTCGTCGATCCCGTTCTTCCGCAACAAGGCGAGGGCGATCATCGGCGCGGCGCAAGCGATCGAGAAAGACCACAAGGGCAAAGTGCCGAAGACAGAAAAAGAGCTCGTCACGCTCCCCGGCGTAGGCTACAAGACGGCGCACGTGATTCTCGGCGAACTATTCGACCAGTGGGAGGGGATCGCGACCGACACGCACGTGAAGCGCTTCGCCAAGCGCTTCGACCTCACGGATGCGAACGACCTCAAAAAAATTTCAAAAGACCTCGAAGTCCTTATCCCTAAGAAAGACTGGAAGTACGTCAATAACGGACTCGTCCTCTACGGCCGCTACCAGTGCCCCGCACGCCCGCACGACTGCGCCGCCCACCCCCTCACCAAGCTCTGGCCAGAGGCCGCAACCCGCTGGCCCCGGGCCAAATAAGCGGTACCATGGGCGGATGCAGAAACGGAGGAGGGTGGCCGCCTTCGACATCGACGGGACGGTATTCCGTTCGTCGCTCCTTATAGAGCTCGTCGAGCGCCTCATCGAGAAAGGCGTCTTCCCGGCGGAGGCGCGCGAGCGCTACGCCAAGGAGGAGGAGCGCTGGCTCGACCGCAAAGGCGACTACGAAGCGTACATCGCGAAGGTGGTGGAGCTCTTCGGCGCGGAGCTCAAAGGCAAGCCCTATGACGAGGTCTCCTACATCGCGGGCGAGGTGATCGAGGAGAAGAAGAACCGCGTCTACCGCTACACGCGCGACCTCATCAAGCGCTTGCAGAAGGACGGCTACTTCATCCTCGGCATCTCGCACTCGCCCAAGTTCATTGTCGACGGCTTCGGCTACGAGCACGAGTTCGACAAGGTCTACGGCACCTTCTACGCCTCGGGCGCCTCCGGCAACTTCACGGGCGAGATCGAAGACAAGGAGCTCATCTTCAACAAACAGGCGATCCTCGCTCGCGCCGTGCGCAAGGAGGCCCTCTCGCTCGCGGGCTCGGTCGCCGTCGGCGATACCGAGAGCGATATCGCGATGCTCGAGGCGGTCGAGCGCCCGATCGCCTTCAACCCCAACCAGGCGCTCTACGACCACGCCAAGAAGCGCAATTGGGAGATCGTCGTCGAGCGGAAGGATGTCATTTACGAGCTTTAGGAATACGGTCTGGCGCTACTACCGCGCGCACGGGCGCCACGACTTGCCGTGGAGGGAGACGCGCGACCCGTACAAGATTCTCGTCTCCGAGGTGATGCTGCAGCAGACGCAGGTAGAACGGGTAATCCCGTTCTACGCTGAGTTTACGAAGCGGTATCCAACTGCACGAAAGCTCGCCGCCGCGCCGCTTGCGGACGTGCTCGCGCTCTGGAGCGGCCTCGGCTACAACCGCCGCGCGAAGATGCTCCGCGAGGCGGCGGCAGCGCTTGCGCAGAAGCGCGGGCCGCTCTCGGTGGCGGAGCTCGAAGCGCTGCCTGGAGTAGGGCCTTATACCGCTCGTGCGGTCGCGGCCTTCGCCTACAACAACCCGAGCGCGTTCGTCGAGACCAATATCCGCACGGCCGTCATCCATCATTTTTTCAAAACTAGAGAGAGGGTGAGCGATAAAGAAATCGAAGTAGTGTTACAGCGCGCTGCGCCCGACGCAGCTTTAGCGAAGTCGGGGGAGTGGTACTGGGCCCTGATGGACTACGGCGCGCACCTGAAGCGCTCGGGCGTGCGGGTGAATGCGCGGAGCGCGCACTACGCGAAGCAATCCGCGTTCGCCGGTTCGCTACGCGAAGCGCGGGGCGCGGTGTTGCGCGAGCTCGCGAAGGGCCCGCGGCCCGAATCGCGCCTCTTGGGGCTCAAGGGCGACGACCGTACCGAGCAGCTCCGCGCCGCCCTCTCGGCTCTCGCGAAGGAAGGGATGATTACGAAAAAGGGGAGGGGCTGGATGATCGCCTGAAAACACCGCAGCTCGCCGGAGGCGAGCCGTGGTGCGTTCCTATTCCTGTCTGCGCTCGGGGCTACATCCCGATCAAGACCGGGATCACCATCGGCGCCTTGTTGGTCCTCGTAAAGAGGAAGCCGGCCATCGTGTCCGAGAGCGCGTTCTTGACGTAGTCGAGGTCGACCGGGTTCATGCCCTGCGTCGAGTCCTCGATGGTCTTCTTGATGAGGAGGCGCGCCTGGTTCAAGAGCTCCTGGTTCTCGCGCAGATAGACGAAGCCGCGGGAGATGATGTCCGGCGACTTGCGCAGCTTGCCGGTCTTCATGTTGACCGAGGCGATGATGACGAACATACCGTCCTTGGCGAGGGCCTGCCGGTCGCGGATCACGACCTCCTGCATGTCGCCGATCGTGAATCCGTCGACCACCATCGCCGCCGAAGGGACCTTCTCCTTGCGGATCGAGAGCGTCTCGCCGCGGACGACGTCGATGATGAGCCCGTTCTCCGGGATGATGATGTTTTCGCGCGGCGTGCCCGCCTGCTCGATCGCCTTGGCGTGGCAGGTGGTCATCGAGCGGTAGCCGTAGTAGGGCATGAAGAACTTCGCGCCCACCTGCTTATTGATCCAGACGAGCTCACCCGTGTTGCCGTGGCCGGTCGAGTGGACGTCGGAGGAGCGGTAGTGGATCAGGGTCACGTCATAGCGGTAGAGGTTGTCCTTCAGCGCCTGGACGCTGATCTCGTTCCCCGGGATGACGGAGGAGGAGAGGACGATCGTGTCGCGGTTGTTGAGGGTGATGAACTTGTGCTGGCCGGTCGCGATGCGCATGAGGGCTGCGAATTGCTCGCCCTGGGCGCCGGTCGAGAGGACCACGACCTTGTCCGGCGGGTAGTCGCCGACCTCCTGGGCGGGGATGATGGTGCCCTTGTCGATCTTCAAGAGCCCGGTCTTCTCGGCGATTTCGAGGTTCGTCTTGATCGAGCGGCCTTCGGTGACGACCTTCTTGCCGAGTTTCTCTGCGGCCTGGATGATCATCACCATGCGCTCGAACTGGCTGGCGAAGGTGCCGATGATAAGCCGGCCCGACACGGTGCGGACGATATCCTCCAAGGTCTGGTTGACCCGCTTCTCGGGGATCGACCAGCCATCGCGCTCGGCGTTCGTCGAGTCGGCGATGAAGAAGATGTTCTTATTTTTCCCGACATCGCCCCAGGTCTTGTGCTCGCGCTCCGAGGGGTTCTCGCCATCGTGGTCGAGCTTCAGGTCGCCGCTGATCACCACGTTGCCGTGCGGCGTCTCGATCGAGGAGCCCATCGAGTCGGGGATCGAGTGCGTGACGGGGAAGAAGGTGACGCGCGTCGAGCCTATCGTCACGGTATCGCCCACCTTGACCACGTTGATCTCGGGCGCCGGCACGTCGGGGAATTCGTCCTGGCGCTTCTTGATCATCAGGGAGGTCAATTCCTGCGTGTAGATAGGCGGCGTGCCGAAACGCGGCAAGAGGAACGGGATGCCGCCGATGTGGTCGAGGTGGCCGTGCGTGATCACGACGCCTGCGACGCGCTCCGCGTTCTTCTCGAGGTACTTGGTATTCGGGAGGAGATAGTCGACGCCCTGGCCGCCCTCCTCGGAGACGAACTGGAAGCCCGAGTCGAAGACGATAATATCGCCCGTCGCGCCGTTCTCGAGGGCGAGCATGTTGCGGCCCACCTCCTCCGCCCCGCCGAGCGGGATGATGCGGACGATGTCGGGCCCGGCGGGCTCGGGGTAATAGTCGGCCGTCGGGCGCTGGGCGGCGGCGGGCCGCGATCCGGGGCGCCGCAGGATCCGCTGGATCTTGCGCGCCGCGCCGCCGCCGCGCGAGGCGGAGCGGC
>JAGWWI010000017.1 GCA_018970465.1 Patescibacteria group bacterium | reverse complement strand
TCACCACGAGCGTGGACGTGCGCTGATGCAGGTCCATGCCGATGAATACGTCAGTCATACGAGGTTTCGATGAACTGCTAATCTGCGGCACAAACCCAGCGTACTGCGAGTGGCACTGAAGGGGTTATAGCGGTATACTTATCGGCATAACCTCATTCGCCATGGACAAGACCGTCACCATCTACAGCACGCCGACCTGCCACTTCTGCCAGATGACCAAGGATTTCTTGAAGGAGAAAGGCGTCAACTACACCGACTACAACGTCGCGACCGACCTCGAGAAGCGCCAGGAGATGATCCAGCGCTCCGGGCAGATGGGCGTGCCGGTCATCTTCGTCGGCGACAAGATGATCGTCGGCTTCGACAAGGAGGCGCTCTCCTCCGAGCTCGGCATAGGGGCGTAGCGGTGGTAGGGTTGGGGGTATAGCCCCCATAGTTCAATGGATAGAACGGCTCACTCCTAACGAGCAGATCCATGTTCGACTCATGGTGGGGGCACCAGGGGGCCGCGGATCTGCTATACTAGAGCCATTACCCTTCACGCTTCGCACATGCGCGATCTCGCTAATTCGGTCTCCCGCTTCTTCTACCACCAGTCCGCCGGGATGTTCGCCCTCCGGCTCGTGACGGGCCTCATCTTCGTCCTCCACGGAGCGATGAAGTTGGGCGCGATCGCGCTTATCGGCGCCTTCTTCGGCCACCTCGGGCTCGTGCCGGGGCTCTGGTGGGCGTGGTTCATCGCGCTTCTCGAAGTGATCGGCGGCTCGGCCTTGATCCTCGGCGTCGCGACGCGGGTCTTCGGGGCGCTGCTCGCGATCGAGATGGTGGCGGCGATCTTCTTGACCGGCGTCGGGCGCGGCTTCTCGGCGCACGAGTTCGAGCTCCTCTTGGCGGCCTCCGCGCTTGCGATCGCGCTTGCGGGCTCGGGGCACTGGTCCTTGTGGCGAGCCGAGTGCGAGCGCTGCGGCGCGATCGCGTGCGACGGCGAGACGTGCGTCCTCACGGAATCCTAAGCGACTCCTCGGGCACGATTGAACGCGGCATGCCGGAATTGAGACGAGTACTGCGCTTCATCGCCGAGCCGGTCGTGGCGGTCGTCCTTGCGCTTGCGCTCGGGACGCTCCTCGTCGGCTGGGCCTATCTCTCGACGCGCGCGACGCCCGCGGGCGCGACCGCGCTCGTCGCGAAGGGCCCGATCACCGAGACGGTCAACGTTCCGGCGACGATCGAAGCTGCGCACGAGACTTCGCTCGCCTTCGAGGCCTCGGGCCGCGTCGCAGCGATCACTGTCGCGGTGGGGGATCATGTCGCGGCAGGGCAGGTCCTCGTCTCGCTCGACGCGGGGAATCAGAGCGCCGCGGTCGCGGCCGCGCAGGCGACCCTGCGGATGAAGCAGGCCGACCTCGCCTCGCTTGAGGCGGGCACCCGGCCCGAAGACCTCGCGGCAGCCGAGGCGGCCGTCGTCGCGGCGGTCGAGAGCGCGTACGTCGCCACTGACGACGCGGTGCACAACCGCGCGGACCTCATCTTCAACTATCCCGACCAGAGCCCGACCCTGATCTTCGCGAACGACGGCAGCCTCAAGGCGACCGTCGAGAAGGAGCGCGGCAATCTCACGACGCTCTTTAAGGATTGGCAGGCCGCGATCGGGACGCTCGGCAACGACAACGCCGCCGCGGTCGCGGCGGCGAGCGAGAAGAATCTGGCAACCGTCGAGACCTTCCTCGACAACGCGAGCATTGCCGTCTCCGAGGCCCTGCCCGGCCAGGCCGACCCGACGACTCTCGCCGCCGACAAGAGCTCGATCGCGACCGGCCGCACGAATGTCGCCGCTGCCGCCGCTGCGCTCGCCGCTGCCGCCTCGACCCTCACGATCAAGTCGACGGCCGCGAGCGCCGAAGACATCGCGGCCGCCTCGGCCGCAGTCGACGCGGCGCAGGCGGCGGTCGCGGCGGCAGAGGCCACCCTCGGCGGGACCGTCCTCGTCGCACCGGTCGCAGGGACGATCACCGTGCAGGACGCGAATCTCGGGCAGACGGTCGTGCCCGGGAGCCCGCTGGTCTCGATGATCGCCGACGGCAAGTACCAGGCCGTCGCGCAAGTCGCCGAGACCGATATCGCGAAGGTGAAGGTCGGCGACGTCGCTACCGCCTCGCTCGACGCGTATCCGGGTGCCGCCTTCACGGGCCGCGTAACGACCGTCGATCCGGCCGCCTCCGTCGCGGGCGGCGTCTCCTCCTACGGCGTGACGATCACCTTCGACGCTGACGACACCCGGCTCGCCGCCGGCCTCCCCGCGAACCTCTCGATCGTCACGAACGAGAAGCCGGAGGTCCTCTCGGTGCCCGTGAGCGCGGTGATCACGGACGGCAGCCAGGCGTTCGTCTACGTGAAGGGGCCCTCGGGGCCCGTCAAGACGCCGGTCACGACCGGTATCCGGAGCGCCGCCGGGGCGGTCGAGATATCCTCCGGCCTCACAGAAGGGGAGCGCGTCCTCGCCTACGGCGCGAGTGCGTCCTGACCACTACTATGCCTACGCCAGAATCCAGGTTCCCCGAGCGCCGCAAGATCATCCTCGCGGGCGGCCTCGCGCTCATCATCCTCGCCGCTATGGGCACGGCTGCGTACCTCATCCACTCGAGCCGCGAGGTCTCGATCACGAACTCCTCCATCGCCGCGCCCCTCATCACGCTCGCGCCCACCACGGGCGGGCGGCTCGACGACCTCTACGTCGAGCCGGGCGACATGGTCGCCGCGGACGCGCCAGTCGCCCTCGTCGGTACCGAGGTGGTCAAGGCGAAGGCCGCCGGGCTCGTCGTCTCGACGACCGATACGATCGGGGCCGAGATCGCGCCCGGGAGCCCTGTCGTCACGATGATCGACCCGAGCGCGCTCCGCGTTGTCGGCGCGATCGACGAGAACAAGGGCCTCGCGGCTATCACGGTGGGCGACCCGGTCACCTTCACCGTCGACGCGTTCGGCGGGAAGCGCTTCTCGGGCGTCGTCGACGAGATAGCGCCCACCGCGAACGCCTCGGGCGTCGTCTTCAACATCTCCGACACGCGGCAGACGCAGGAGTTCGACGTCAAGGCGCGCTTCGACGTGAATGCGTACCCCGAATTGAAGAACGGCATGTCCGCGCGCATGTACGTCTACACGCGGTGAGCGGCTACCGCGGCCATCCCTGGCTCGTCCTCTCGACCGTGATGGTCGGGACCCTGCTCATCGGCCTCGACCGTACGGTCGTCAACCTCGCGGTCCCGAAGGTGATCGACGACTTCGGCATCACGGTCTCTGCCGCGGCGTGGATCGCGACCGCCTACATCATCACGAACGCGGTCTTCGTGCCCGTCTTCGGCAAGCTCGGCGACCTCTACGGCAACCGGGTGATCTATGTGTGGAGCTTTATCGGCTTCATCCTCGTGTCGCTTCTCGCAGGGCTCTCGTGGAGCTTCGGCTCGCTGGTCGCCTTCCGCGCGGTGCAGGGCCTCGTGGGCGCCGCGATCTATCCGACCGCCATGTCCCTCATCGCCAAGTCGTTCGTCGACCCGAAGGCGCGCGCGCAGGCGCTCGGAATCTGGTCGTCGTCCTTCGCCGTCTCGGCCGTGATCGGCCCCTTGCTCGGCGGCTACCTGATCGACCACTTCTCGTGGCGGATGATCTTCTACATCAATCTGCCCATCGGGCTCGCCGGCCTCGCGATGACGATCGCCTTCCTCCCGCACGACCGGCCGGCGGAGCAGGGCGCCTTCGACTGGTTCGGCTCCGTCCTCCTCGCGGGCGCGGTCTCGTCGATGGCGCTCGTCCTCGACCAGGGCCAGAGCTGGGGCTGGGGCTCCTCCGCCTCGGTCGCCTGCTACGTGGCCGTCGTCTGCTGCGGTATCCTCACGTACCTCTGGGAGACGCGGCACCCGCATCCGGTCCTCGACTTCAAGCTCTTCCGCAATCCGACGATCGTCTCGGTCCTCGCCGTGTCGTTCATCTCCTTCGGCGGGATGATGGGCGCGATGTTCCTCCTGCCGGTCTTCACCGAGACCTTCCTCGGCTACGACGCGATCCAGAGCGGCCTCCTCTTCGTCCCCCTCGGGCTCGCGCTCCCGATCGCGGCGCCCCTGGGGGCGAAGCTCGCCTCGACCTTCCACCCGCGCTACACCGTCGCGTTCGGCATGGCGCTCGCGGGGCTCTCGTTCTATCTGCTGCGGCACCTCGACCCGGGCATGGGCTTCGGCGATTTCGTCATCCCGCTCGCCCTCTTCGGCTTCGGGCTCGGGCTCGGGATGGCGCCCCTGACGAACGCGGCGACGACCGCGGTCGAGCTCCACGAGGTCGGCATGTCCTCCGGGCTCTTGAATCTGACGCGGAATATCGGTGGCGCCTTCGGCATCGCGATCCTCGGCACGGTCTTGAACAACGCGACCAACGCCGATGTTCTCCGGGTCGCCGAACACTCGGTGATCCGGAGCGCGAATCCGGCCGTCATCCGCCAGGGCGTCGCGCTCATCGAGCTCAAGGCCGACCTCATCGCGTATGGTACCGTCTTCACCTACGCGGCGCTCTCGATGGTCGCGGGCGGCGCGCTCGCGCTCTTCCTCTTGAAGCGCGGCGGCCCCGGCGCGGCGCTCTCGGCCGAAGCCCGCGCCGAGGCCATGGCCGGCGGCTAGAAGGGGAGTGCTATACTGACGAGCATCATGAGCCCCGAAGAGAAGCAGCAGTTCGAGGAGCTCCATGCGCTCGTGCGGGACAATCACCGGCTGCTGCGCGCCGTGCGCCGGCACCAGATCCTCGAGTTCTACGGCAAGTGGATATTCTGGATCATCATCATCCTCGGCGGCGGCGCGCTCTACCTCCAGTACTTCCAGCCGATCGTGAGCCAATTCATCACGCCGGGCTCGGAATTTCAGAAGCTCCTGCACGCGTACCAGACGGGAGGGAGGCCGTAAGAAAAGGACGCCTGGGTATGGAAATGCCCATACCCTAGGCTCGCTCGCTCACATAGCGAAAATATGCTACTTTCGCTATGTTCGGACCTGGGTATCGATTACGATACCCATGCTCGTTCGGTCGGATGGTTGACCGAGTACCGCCCACCATCCTCCCTCACTTCGCCTGGGTAGCTCAGTTGGTAGAGCATGCGCCTGAAGAGCGCAGGGTCGTCGGTTCGATCCCGACCCCAGGCACCGTATAATATAATAGAAAGGATGTTTCGGGCGCTTTTCGCGTGGGTGAATAAATATGAGCGGCACCTCTCGGCCGCGGCGATGGTCGCCGGCTTCGTGGCCGACAACCTCTTCTTCGGCAGGGTCGACCTCTGGCAGACCCAGGCGCTCTTCATCGCCTACGCCGCCACCTGCTTCGTTTCGATCCCCTTGCTGCACTGGCTCGAAGCGCGTGGGGAGCGGACCGGCTACCGCCCGCGCTGGCGGGGCATCGTCCCCTTGGCGACCCAGTTCGCCTTGGGCGGCTTCTGGAGCGGGTTCGTCGTCTTCTACGGCCGGTCGGCCGCTGTCGGCGCCTCCTGGCCGTTCCTCCTCGTCCTCCTCGCGATATTCCTCGGCAACGAGATTCTCTCGCGGTATCACGAGCGGCTCGTCTTCACCGCGGTGCTCTTCTTCTTCGCGCTCTACTCCTACGCGATCTTCGCCGTGCCGATCTATACGCACCAGATGGGCGCCGCGACCTTCCTTGAGAGCGGCGCGGTCGCTGTCGCGCTCTTCGGGCTCTTCACCGTCCTGCTGCGGCTCCTCGGGCGCGAGCGCTTCCGCGCCGATGTCTTCTGGATCCGGGCTGGGGCGCTCGGCGTCCTGCTTATCATCAACGTCTGCTACTTCACGAACGTATTGCCACCCCTGCCGCTCGCGGCGAAGGCGGCCGGCGTCTACCACCTCGTCGAGCACGGGGTGGGGGGCTACACGGCCGAGACCGAGGAGGCGCCGCCGACCCTGCTCTCGCGCTACCTGGGCGATACGCCGACTGAGCACGTCGCGCCGGGCGGCACGGTCTATGCGTACTCAAGCGTATTCGCGCCGACGGCCTTGACGACCCTGATCATCCACCGCTGGCAGTGGTGGGACCCGAAGACGGGCGCCTGGGAGACGCGCTTCGCGCTCACATACCCGATCGCGGGCGGCGCGGACGGCGGCTACGCGGGCTACTCGGGGATCGTCCCCAAGGTGGCGGGCCGCTGGCGCGTCTCAGTCGAGACGGCGGACGGCCGCGTGATCGCGCGGCTCCCGTTCACGCTCGTCTTCGCTTCGTCAACGCCCGCGCTTACGACTATCCAGCTTTGACCTTGAGCTTGGTCTGACGGGCCTTGTCGAGCTTGGGCATGATGATCGTCAGGACGCCGTTCTTCGCGACGGCGGAGGAGGCCTCAACATCTACCTCCTGGGGGAGCGAGATCGCGCGGGAGAAGGAGCCCCAGAAGAGCTCGCGGATGAAATAGTCGGGCCCGGCGATCTGCTCGCGTTCGGCGCGGGCGCCCTCGATCTCGACCATGTCGCGCCGGATCGAGACGTCGAGCTCGTCGGTCCCCACGCCGGCGATGAAGGCGCGCACGACGATCTCGTTCGGCGTCTGGTAGAGGTCGACCGGGAGCTCTCCCTCGGGCGCGCCGGCGAAGTCGTCGTTCGGGATCGCGCGCGGCGCGGGCGCGGCGCCGCCCTTCGCGAGGGTGGCCGGCGGAAGGTCGTCGTCGAAGTCGTAGCTCTCGGCGGGGCGGCCGCTCTCGGCGAATCGGTTGAGGAAGGATCGTTTCATACAGACGTATCGGGTGGATTAGGTGGGGCAGGTATCGTTAGGGAGATTGCGGTATTCGAAATACTTAAGCACTTCAAGCGCGGCGAAGAAGACGACTGCGAGCGTCCAGACGAGGAAGAACGCCGTCAGGGCGGGCGTGTTGCCTGCATTGATGATAAGCACATTGAAGAGGAGGTGCAACGCGATCGCGAGGATAAGTCCGATGGAGACGGCGGCGACGCGGTGGTGCGGGCGGTGCATCGCGGCAGCCGCGAGCGCGAAGCCGACAGAGGCCGAAGCGACGACGTGGAGCAAGGTCGAGCCGAGGAAGCGCAGATCGTCGGTCGCGACGCTCGCCGCGACGCTCCCCGAAGCGACAGGCGAGAGGAGGAAGAGCGCGTTCTCTGCGGCGGCGAAGCCCAAGGCGACGGTGATCATGTAGATCACATAGTCGGTCGGCTCGTCGACGGCGCGGCGCCAGAGGATGAAGGCGGCCGCCATGGCGTACTTGGCGACCTCTTCGATCGCGGCCCACGAGAGGAGGACGGCGTTCATCTGCCCGCCCGCGGCAGCCTTGGTCCACTCCTCGAAGGGGAGCACGACCGCGACCGCGAGCATCCCAACGACGAACGCCGAGGCGATCATGCCCTTCGGCTCCGGGCAGCGGCTATCCTCTTTGAGCAAGAAGTAGAGCCAGATCAAGGCGGGCAAGACCCCGCCGATCACCGCGTATCCGATCGTGAGCGCGTTCACGCGCTTATTCTACCACCGGCCACGGCGCGACCATGAGGTAATCGCTGTCTTTCGTCGGCAGGGACTGGTAGATCTCCTCAGTGACGAAGGGCATGAAGGGGTGGAGGAGCTTGAGACAGGTGCTGAGAAGGTAGGCAAGCAGCCAACGTCGATCGGTTTTGGCAGTCTCGTCTGGACCGTTTAGAATCCCTTTCGACTCCTCGATTATTTTGTCAGCGAATTCATGCCAAACATAATGATAGAGTTGCTCAGCAGCCATGTATGTCCGGTAACCCTCAAGATGTTCGGAGACTTCGCGAGCGACTCGATCCATCTCGTTTTTATAAGGAAAATCCTCGGATTGGAGCCTCTGCTTATCAGACCATGATTCTTTATTAGTATTTTCGAGTACGAATCGCGCGATGTTCCAGAGCTTGTTGGCGAAGTGCTTGTAGCCCTTGACCTTCTGCTCGTCGAAGCGGATGTCGTGCCCAATCGCGGAGCCCACGAGGAGCCCCATGCGCAGAGCATCGGCGCCGTACTTGTCGATCATCTCCAGGGGGTCGATGCCGTTGCCGAGCGACTTCGAGAATTTGCGCCCCTTGCTGTCGCGCACCAGGCCGTGGATCATCACGGTCTTGAAAGGCGCTTGCCCGAGGTGGAAGCCTGCCATAAGGATCATGCGCGCCACCCACAAGGGGAGGATCTCGTAGGCAGGGCTCATGAACGAGGTCGGGTGGTACGTCTCCAAATCCGCCGTCTCTTCGGGCCACCCGAGCGTCGAGAAGGTCCAGAGGGCGGAGGAGAACCAGGTGTCGAGCACGTCCGGGTCCTGCTCCCAATGCTCACCGGAGGGCGCCTCACCGACAGCGATCTCTTCGCCGCGATACCAGACGGGGATCCGGTGGCCGAACCAGATCTGGCGCGAGATGCACCAGTCGCGCAGATTGTCGATCCAGTGGAAGTATGCGGAGCGGAAGCCCTCTTGCGGCATCGCGACCGCGCCGTGCTCGACCGCGGCGCGCATCAATTGCTTCAGCGTGATCTCTGCGCCGCTCGCGACCCCCGCGATCTCCGAATGCTCAAGGGTGAAGGGGTGGTTCACGTCGACGAACCACTGGAGCTTCACCTGCGGCTCGATGATGGCGCCCGTGCGCTCCGCGGTCGCGACGTTGTGCGTGTAGGGCTCCTCCTTAGCGACGAGGCCCTTCGCGCGGAGCTTCTCAACGATCTTGGGGCGCGCGTCCGCGATCTTCATCCCCGCGAATTCGCCCGCGATCGGCAGGAGCTTGCCGTATTCGTCGATCACCTGCTCCTTGGGGAGGCCGTGGCGCTCGGCAATCTCGAAGTCGGTCGCGTCGTGGGCGGGGGTGATCGTCATCGCGCCAGTGCCGAACTCCCGGTCAATCACGGCGTCTTTGATGACGGTTGCGGTAATCGGGCCCTCGATCCATTCGAGCTCGATCTGTTGTCCGTCCTTGAACGCGGCGTAGCGCTCGTCGTCGGGGTGAACGACGACCCACTTGTCGCCGAACTTCGTCTCCGGCCGCGCGGTCGCGATCGTGAACGGGCCGTATTTCAAATAGTAGAGGGTATCCTGCCGCTCTTCGTAGACGATCTCGTCGTCGCTGATCGTCGTCTGGCCCTTCGGGTCCCAGTTGACGATCCGGCTGCCGCGGTAGATGAGGCCGGCGTCGTACATGCGCTTGAACGCGGTCGCGACGGCCCGCTCGCGCCTCTCATCGAGGGTGTATGCGTAGCGCGACCAGTCGAGGGAGGCGCCCATCCGGCGCACCTGCGAGAGGATGGTCGACTCGGAGGCCTTGGCGAATTCCCGCACGCGGCGGACGAGCTCGTCGCGCCCGATGTCGTGGCGCGACTTGCCCTCCTCCTTCTGGAGATTCTTCTCGACGCGCGATTGGGTCGCGATCGCCGCCGAGTCGGTGCCCGGGATCCAGAGCGTCTTCTTCCCGCGCATCCGCTCGAAGCGCACGACCGCGTCCTGGAGCGAGTCTTCGTATGCATGCCCGAGGTGGAGCACGCCGGTGACGTTCGGGGGCGGCAGCACCACCGAGAAGGGCTCGGTGCGGTCTCCCGGCAGATTGTCCGGGTTGAAGTAGCCCGAGGTCTCCCAGGCCGCGTAGATACGCGCCTCAGTCCCGGCTGGGTCGTAGGGCTTCTTGAACTTCTCGTCCATCGAGTTTGACTATAGCAAAAAAATGACGCGGGCGCGCGGAAACAGCTTCTTGCTCCCTCGGACCCGGTCCCCAGTCGCTGCGAAGCTGTTTCCGCGCGCCCGCTACGCAAGCCGGAGGTTGCCGTTCGCGCGGAGGGTAGCGGGGTCGGCGTAGTCGCCCGCGCGGGCGCGGTAGTAGCCGGCGAGCGCGATCATGAGGGCGTTGTCGGTCGTGAGCCGGGCCTCGGGGATCCTGAGCGCGACGCCCGCGCGCCCGGCCTCCGCGGCGAAGACGCGGCGGGTATGCGCGTTCGCCGAGACGCCGCCGCCGATGGCGAGCGTCGGGGCGCCGGTCGCCTCGAGCGCGCGCGCCGTCTTGGCCCACAGGACGTCCGTAACCGCGTCTTCGAATTCGCGTGCGAGCGCCTCTTTCGACGCATCGTCGAGCGAGGGCGCGTTCGCGAGGAGGACACGCACCGCCGTCTTCAAGCCGGAGAAGGAGAAGTCGCAGGTGGGCTCGTGCAGCATCGGCCGCGGGAGCTTCGCGATACGCTGCGCCTCGCCGCCCTCCTCCTCGGCTCCCTCGGTTCCGGTCACCAGTCGCCTGCGGGTAGGGCGGTCTCGGCGCAGCGTCTCTGCGAGCTTGCTGATCTCGGGGCCCCCGGGATAGGGGAGGCCCATCAGGCGCGCGACCTTGTCGAACGCCTCGCCGACCGCATCGTCGCGCGTCTGCCCGATGAGTTCGTAGCGCAGGAATTCGCGCATGAGGACGAGCTCGGTGTGCCCGCCCGAGATAAGGAGCGCGAGGACGGGCAGGTCGATATCCCCGATGCGGAGCGCGTCGCCGTCAGATTCCGCGAGCGCGGCGAAGATATGGCCCTCCATGTGGTTCACCGCGAGGATGGGCAGCCCCCAGGCCACGGCGAGCGCCTTCGCGAAGTTGACCCCGACCCAGAGCGCGGGCTCGAGCCCGGGGCCCGCGGTGACCGCGATCGCGTCTATCGCGGGCCGCTCGCATTCCGCAGCGAACGCGAGAAATGCCTCAGAGAGGCCCGGCTCGCGTTCGAGGAGCCGGGTGATCTCGTCGTGCCGCTCGGCGGAGAGCTCCTGGCGATCTTCGCGAAGGAGCTCGGCCTCTTCGAGCGCCGCTTCGAGGATGGGGACGAGGTTCTTGGCGTGTTCGCGCTTGGCGAGGTTCGGGTAGACGCCGCCGTAGGGCTTGTGGAGCTCGACCTGGGAGAGGAGCGCATTTCCCAGGATGCGGAAGGTCGCGCTCTGCTCGTCTCCCTCCGCTTCGACAATCGCGATCGCGGTCTCGTCGCAGCTGGTCTCGATAGCCAAGATTTTCATGACTTTGCTAGTATAGCCATAATGCAGCGGAATGACCTACTCGTCTGGATGGACCTCGAGATGACCTCGCTCCGGGACGCGCGGGAGGACAAGATCATCGAGATCGCCGTCGTCCTCACCGACAGCGAGCTGAACATCGTCGAGGAGGGGCCCGATATCGTCATCCACGCCGAGCCCGCAGACTTCGACGGCATCCCCGAGAGCGCTCGCACGCTCCACGAGGCGTCGGGCATCATGGCCGCGGCCGCCGCGAGCCGCGTCACGCGCCGCGAGGCCGAGGAGGCGGTGCTCGCGTTCCTCGCGGAGCGCGTCGCGCCGCAGTCCGCGCCTCTCTGCGGCAATTCGATCCACATGGACCGCCACTTCCTCCGCCTCCAGATGCGCGAGCTCGACGACTACCTCTTCTACCGATGCGTCGACGTCTCGACTGTGAAGGAGCTCGCGCGGCGCTGGGCGCCTGCCGTCTATGAGGAAGCGCGGAGGCGCAAGGGCGAGAGCGCGCACCGCGCCAAGGACGACATCCTCGCCTCGATCGAGGAGCTCCGGTTCTATCGCGGTGCGTTCTTCGCGGGGCGCTAATCTTCCTCGACCTCGTGCCAGGGCATCGGGTGGCCGTTCGGGATGAAAAAGCCCGCGGAGGAGGCGTGGCCGCCGCCGCCGAACTTCGCGGCGATCGTCGCGACGTCGGCTGAGCCGTCGCTCCGGATCGAGACGCCGTAGCCGTCGGGGTGCGCCGAGACCACGAGCGCGATTGGCGGGAGCTTCTCGCAGAGGAGCGCGGCGATGCGCGAGCGCATCGTGATCGAAGGGAGCGAATTCGCGAAGTAGCACTCATAGCCCTCGAACTCGACCCGCTTGGCCGCTTCGACCGCCACCGCGCAGAGCTTCTCGTACTGCTCGTCGTAGGCGGCGGCCTTCGCGAAGAACGCATCGCGGCGCGCGGGGTCCTCGAGCGCCGCAGCGATCTCGTCCCACGCGGCGAAGTCGTAGGGCGCTGTGATGAGGTAGGTGAAGAGCGCGCGCGTCTCGGGGAGCGCGAAGCGGTAGAGGTCGCCGTCTTCGAGATAGCGGAAGAGCTGCGGCATCGGCGCCTCGGGGTGGAAGTAGCTCCAGGCGATCGTCGCGCCCGAGCGCTCCGCGTCGTAGACGTGCTCGGGCGCGCGCTCGGTCACGCCCCGGGAGCTCTCGTGGTGGTCGAGCACGACGAGGCGCGCCGCCTCCTTGGCGAGCGCGTCGAGCTCGCCCGGCCGCTCGTAGGTGAAGTCGAGGAGATATACCTCTTTGCCCGCGAGGCCCTCGGGCAGGTCGTCGCCGTAGCCTGCGGGGAGATATTCGGCCGCGTCGCCGAACTTCTTCCACGCGGCGTAGGCGGCGCCGAAGCCGTCGGGGCAGCGCTTGTGATAGATGACAACGATGCGCTTGTCCTCCATGCGCGTAGCTTAGCGCACGAATCGGCAGTAGATGCCGGCGGGGACGACTCGATCGGAATCGTTCTCTTTGATATGCAATTCGCCCGACTCCGCCAAGGCTACGCCGGACAAGCCGCCAAACGCACTCTCTACTGCTTGGGCGAACGCGCGCGACGCGTAGCCGGCGGCATAGCCGTTCACGAGGAAGAACGCGCCCGGCGCTTCAGCGAGGATCTCGTGGCAGAGCGCGAGGAGCGCGGGGAGGTCGCGCTCGATGTGCCAGACTTCGCCCTTCGCCCCGCGGCCGAAGGCGGGCGGGTCGAGGATGATGCCGTCGTAGCGGGCGTCGCGGCGCGCCTCGCGCTTGGCGAACGCGAGCGCATCGTCGGCGATCCAGCGGACGGCGTCCTCGGCGAGGCCCGTCGCGCGCGCGTTCTCGCTCGCCCACGTGAGCGACTGCTTCGAGGCGTCGACATGCGTCACCTTGGCTCCGGCGTGCGCGGCCGCGAGCGTCGCGATGCCCGTGTAGCCGAACAAGTTCAGTATGTGCGGGTGCGCATCAGGAGGCTGCTGCGAAAAAGTCCTCGGGTCCCCTGTCCTGGCTTCGCCTGGCAGGCCAGACTGTTTTCTCGCCGCCTCCTGACGCGCCCCGAGCGCTTTGACACCATCCTTAATCCAAACCCAATTCGGCGACTGCTCGGGGAAGATGCCGACATGCTTGAAGCTCGACAGGCGCGCCACGAAGCGGAGCGGCCCGTACGCCACGTCCCACGATTCCGGCATTTCCTTTACGCGCTCCCAGGCGCCGCCTTTCTCGCCCGCAGAGAAGACCGCGTGTGCCTCTCCCCATCGCGCAGGCTCACGCTTCGCCCAGAGGGCCTGCGTCTCGGGCCGGGCGAGCGTGACACCGCCGAAGCGCTCGAGCTTCGCGCCGTCGCCCGAATCGAGGAGCTCGTAGTCTGCCCAGCCCGGGGTAACGAGGTGCTGGTCGTGGGTCATAGCGCGCGTCCGCGGCTCCACTCGTAGAAGGCGATCGAGGCGGAGACCGCGGCGTTCAAGGACTCGGCGCCTGAGCGCATTGGGATCGCGAGCAGCTGGTCGCACGTCTCGCGCGTCACGCGCCGCAGGCCCTCGCCCTCGTTACCGATCACGAATGCGGTAGGCCGGTCGAAGCGCTCGGCGGCCAAGGGCGCGCCCTCCATCGCGAGGCCGTAGACCCAGAAGCCGCTCTTCTTGAGGGTCTCGAGCGCGGCGTTCACGTTGCCGATCTCGACCAAGGGGATGCGGAAGGCCATGCCCGCCGAGGCCTTCACCACCGCGCCCGTGATAGGCGCCTGCCGATCCTTCGGGATCAAGACGCCGGCGAGCCCGAGGGCCGCGGCCGAGCGGATGATCGCGCCCACGTTCCCGGGGTCCTGCAGCTCCGCCAAGATCGCGATCGCGGGCGAAGCCGCGCGGTCGAGAGTCGCAAGGAAGTCGTCCAACGGGCGCATGAGCTCCGCGGGCTCGACGATCGCAATCACGCCCTGGTGCGCCGCGTCGCGGCCGACCATCGATCCGGCCGTGCCGACGGCGAGCTCCGCGACGGGGATCCGATGCTTCTCGAGCGCGCGGCGCAGGGCGGCCGCCTCCGGGAGCGTCCGCGCGAGGAACGCCTTCTTGACCGCGGCGGGCGCGCTCATGAGCGCCTCTTCGAGCGCGTGCTTGCCGTATATGTAGATCTTCTCTTTTCTGGACGACCGAGGCTGCATGAAGGGGGTGGGCGGTACAGGGCTCGAACCTGTGGACCTTCCGCACGTCAAGCGGACGCTCTACCAACTGAGCTAACCGCCCGGCTAGCCGCTTTTTCGCAAAAGCTGTCCGCAATATACAACAAACGTCGCTGTATTTCCAACCTGCCGCAGCGGACCAAGCATACGCCCTTGTACTGGCTATACGTCGGCCGTCCGGTGGTTCTCTTGTCGAACGAGGATTTGCCAAAGTTCTTGCGCGGTACGCCAAGCGTACGAGACCAGTAGGTCGTCAGGTGCTTTTCGTCTTGATCGGCCCGCAGATGCAACTCGCACCTGGGCGACGACCTGGGTATGGCGTACAGATGATGCAGCGCTGAGACGAAGAATCGCAGGATTCGAGGATCTGAACTCCCGAGGGACGTGGTGTTCTTTTTAGAACCTTCTCCAAGATAGAGGAATGCCAACGCGAGCTCCAGAGCCGCCGTCTCGTTCATGTCGAGCGTGTCAATGAACCCGTCCGCCTGCTCTTTTATGCGGGCGAGCCGCTCCTTTTTTGCGTTGCGATGCCAGGCGGCCGCTTTCGCTCGCGCCCGTGCCAAACTTTCGTCCGCGCGGCGTTTAAGCGACGCTTGGTGGGACGTAGCGAGGGGTATGCCTCGCAGCCACCCGCTTAGTGTCGAACGGGGGATACCGAGCTGCGCTTCTATTTCGCGTATGGAGCAGCCATCTGTACGTCGAGCAACCGCTTCTGCCCGTAACGATTCGAAGCGCGAGCGCATGTTCACATTATAGTCTTCAGCGGTTCGAATAAATAAGTGGTGCGTGTGTATAAGCCACGCGAAAAACCGGAACAAGCGCCCGGGCTGCACTCGCCATTCACCCGCCGTGCGCTATGGTGCGCCCGTCGCAGTTGGTCGCGCGGCGCAGGTTACGAGGTAACGCAACGCAAGTATGTGCATGGATACCGCAGCGTGGGACGAGTTCCGCGAAGAGAGTCGCAAACGGAGCGTCGACCTCCGGGCGCTCGAAGACGGCATACCCTCAGGCCTCTCGCCTCCGGATCTGGTCGAAATCAGTCGGCCATAATCTGGGAGAGGGGAGCCGGGTCGCGCCCGGCTCTGCCGCGCATTTGCTACACTGCGCCCATGCACGAACTCGAAGCGGAGATTCGGACTCATCTTGAGGAGCGCGGCTGGGACCAGCTCCGGCCTGGCGACCTCGCCAAGTCGATCGCGATCGAGGCCGCCGAATTGCTCGAGCTCTTCCAGTGGTCGAATCCGACCCTCGCGGAGGTGAAGGAGGACGCCGAGAAGGTCGAAGAAGTGAAGAAAGAGCTCGCCGACGTCCTCATCTACTGTCTCGACCTGGCCGTCTCCTTGCGGCTCGACGCGGCGGCGATCATCCGCGCCAAGCTCAAGAAGGCGCAGGAGAAGTATCCCGCGCACCTCTTCAAGAACTCCGGCGCCGAGCCCGGCACCGAGGAAGCCTACTGGCGCATCAAGGAGGAGTATCGCAAAGCGGGGAAGTAGCTACTGCGCGGCCGCGAGCGCGAGGACGAGCGCCGTCATGAGGCCGAAGGCCGCGAGCGTTTTGACGAGGTAGGCGGCGGCTTCCTTCCGTCTGCCGTCGGCCAACAACTGCGCGGGCTGATAGAAGAAAAGGAACGCCAGCACCGCAGCCGAGCAGGCGAAGAGCGACAGCGAGTGGCCCCTGGGTTACTCGGACCGCTACGGGGTGCGGAACAGGGAAGGGCGGGTCGCGTACGCGAGCCCGCCCCGTTCTGCCTATCGCGCCCTATTGCGTTCTGCCGCGCCGCGTGATCAACGATATGGCGATCACGGGCGCGTAGAGCGTGCAGCCGAGGCCGATGAGGACGGTGAATCCGCGCACGGATTCCCCATACCTCGCGGCTAGGTAGCGCGCGACGGCGTGCCAGGCGATGGGCAGGCCGACGATGCCGTTCGCGTGGCCGGAGGCATTGCCGGCCCAGGCGTCGAAGACGGTGGCGATCGACAGTACGCCGATCGCGAGCGCCACGTAGCGCAGGACGGCGCGCGCGCCCCGCAGCCAGCCCGCGTAGCGCTCGCGCGCGGCGCTCGCGAGTGTCGTCGTGTCCGGCTCGGCCGGAGGAGCGCTCGCCTCGACCGCTGCGTTCCTCGGGCCGGGGAGGACATTCGGCGCGTCCTCCGAGCTGTAGACCTCGGTCGAGCTCCCCGGGTGTTTGGCGAAGAGCTGCAGCGTCAAGATCGGATCCCCGCGCGTAGTCACGCTCCCGAGGATGCGGAAGCCCGTCCACTCGGTCATCGCGCCGACCCCGAGCAGCTCCCGGAGGCAGGCGATGACCCGTCCCGGCGCGGCTTCCCGCAGCCAGCTCTCGATCTCGGCGCTGCCCGCATAGTTCTCTATGTAGCCGCGCACGCGATCAGGCGCTCGTTCGGCCAGCCGATCGAGGTCCGCGACTTCGAGACGGTCTTGATCCCCGTATTCATCGGGGAACTCGTGTTGACGCAACAACATGCCGGAGGCGTCTCCGTCCGGCCTCAGAGCGCCCTCTCGATAGGGCTCCGCCATATATACGCGCATTGGTACCCTCCCAAAAAGCAGCTAGCGGCACCATACACCATCCGGCAGGAAACGGGAATTGGTCCACTCCCATCAGCTTCGGTTCCCGCTCCCGTCCCTGCATGCTATATATCCATCAGTTAGTCCTATACAACCCAAGCCTGGAAGGAGGCCCAGATGTCAAGCGCCCAATCGGCGGAAGTCAGAAATCAGGCGGTCGATGAGCTTGTGCTCGCCAGCGTCGGCCCGGATGGATACAGCCGCGTGGACTATACCGCGCTGCGGACGATGCTCTTTCAGCGATTTCAAGAAAGTCCCGGGAAAAACACGCTGGTCGGCATAGTGAACCGATCCAGGGAGAGGACTGGGGTGAAAGCATTGCCCCAGCGCGCTTCGAAGGATCTGCGGGCGGGCCCGATATCCGGAGTCACTGCGCCAATGCGGGAGGCGGCCGCCAAGAAGAACTCCCCGCAGGTTCCTCGCGGACGTCCCACGGCGAAGGGGCCCCAGGTTAAGAAGGAGCCAGCTCCCGCAGCGAAAGCGCCGCCTGTCGGTGTGCCGACGGCCTCCGCACCGGCCCCAGCGAATCCCCCGGAACCGGCGCCGAAGCAACCGGCCTTCGCGCAAGCTCCGCAGTCGCCCGCGAAAGAGCCCGCTCCGCCGCCCGCCGCGTCCGTAAGGAGTCCGGAGCGGATGTCCAGACTAGTCCTGTGCCAGTGGCCCATCGGCGAACCGGGGAATATCGGGTTCCACTTTTGCAGCGCTCCCGTGGTACCGGGCAAGCCGTATTGCGCAGATCACACTGGGCTGGCATTCGTGAAGGTCAGGGACCGTCGGGAAGACGCGGGATAATCGATGATTCAAGGGCTGTCGCTACGGCGGCAGCTCTTCTCTTATCTCCGCGCGGCTCGGCGCCGATTCATCTAAACTGGTGACCCAAGTGGGACAAAATTGGAACCAACTGATCCTCGAGCTCAATAGGTGGCTTATCTTCGGTCGCGACTTCGAGAGGGTTCGAGAACTGGTCTAAGTAGAGACTACCGGAGGGGATTAGAAGCGGAGGAGCGATGCTCTAGGGCAGTCCGAATAGAGTTCAACACCTTGGAATCGCTTTCAGCATTTCAGCGGGCGTTCTGCAGCCGATGCCCATGTGCGGCCGCTCCGTGTTGTACCAGTCAACGAAGAGCGGGATGTCCTTCGCGTCGTGCATCGAGAACCCCTCT
>JAGWWI010000002.1 GCA_018970465.1 Patescibacteria group bacterium | reverse complement strand
GAGGGCGGCGGTCTGCGTTGCGCTCAAATCGTTCGCAAAACAGGCGAGCAGTTTGCGTCTCGCCCGGACGGACAAACGAGGGCGCCGTTGCAACACATTTCAAACGATACCAGATGCTTAGCTAGTCTAGAGCCTATCTTAGCTCAATTCGCCGCAATACGGCACTCGGACGCTAAACACTAGCGCTCAAGCGGGCGGAGGGGGTGGGATTCGAACCCACGGTGCCTTGCGACACTCCGGTTTTCAAGACCGGCGCGATAGACCGCTCTGCCACCCCTCCCTTGGCTACGCAGCCGGTGATGAGTGCTCCGGCTGCGCGTCGTCGGAGGCGTCGTGGTCGGCTTCGGCGCTGCGGAACCAGATAAGGTAGATGATCTCGAGGATGCCGAGCGTGTTGACGACAAGCATCACGACGAACCAGCCCTTCTGCTCGCCGCGCGCGGCGTACCAGAGCGCGAAGCCTTTCCAGGCCAAGGTCCAGAGCGCCGCCACCGCGAGGAGGACGGGCGAGAAGGGGATCGTCACGGTAATCTGGTGGCCCGAAGCGAGGAATGCGTGCATATGCCGCGAGGATACCATATGCTTGCCGGCATGCGGTACCTCGGGGTGGATTACGGCGCGAAGAAGACCGGCCTCGCACTCTCGGACGAGGGCGGGAGGATGGGCTTCCCGCATGCGATCGTCGCGACGGGGCCACGTTTGGCCGATGAGCTCGTGGCTCTGATCGAGCGCGCGGGCGTCGGGGCGGTCGTCGTCGGCGAGTCACGCGACCTCGCGGGGGGCGATAACGCGATCGCGCCTGCGGCGCGGGCCCTCGGCGCCGCGATCGCGCTCAAGGCCGACGTGCCCGTCTACTACGAGCCCGAGTTCTACACCTCGCAGCAGGCGCGCCGCGCGCCGGAAAAAGAGCAGAAGACGCGGCGGGAGGCCGCGCGCGAGCCAGTCGACGCCGCCGCCGCCGCGCTCATCCTTACCAGCTATCTCGAGAAGCAGCATGGAATCTAAGCCGCAGATCACGATAGACGAGTTCGCGAAGATCGAGGTCCGGGTGGGCCGCGTGTTCGCCGCCGAGCGCGTGCCAGAGACGGACAAGCTCCTCAAGTGCTCGGTCGACTTCGGCGAAGAAGGCGGCCCGCGCACGATCGTCTCGGGCGTCGCGGCGTATGTGCCGGAGCCCGCGGCGCTCGTCGGCCGCGAGCTCTGCTACGTCACGAACCTCGCGCCGCGCGTCATCAAGGGCATCGAGTCGAACGGGATGCTCTTCGCGGTAGGCGAGGGCGATACCTTCGCGTTCCTCACGCCCGACCGCGCCGTGCCGCCCGGCACGGCTGCGCACTAAGCGCGTTCGCGCGAAGCGCGTGCGGTATCATGAGCGCATGTCCGCGCTCATGTCGCGCTTCGTGCACGCGTTGCCGCCGCCGCGCTATCTCGCGCCGCCGCTCGCTGGCATCGACATCTCCGCGAGCGGCGTGAAGGGCGTGCGGCTCCGGGACACCGCGCGCGGGCTCGTGCTCGACAGCTGGGCGGCCGAATATCTCTCGCCGGGCGCCTTTGCGGGCGGAGACTTCGCCGAGGCGGAGACGATCGCCTCCGCGATCGCCAAGGTCGCGGGCACGCTCGGCGTCTCGAGCGTCTCGGCCGCCTTGCCGGAGGCGAAGTCGTATCTCTTCGAGGCGGTCGTTGCGGGCGAGACGAGCGACGAGCTCCGCACCGCTGTAGGTGAGCGCCTCACCGAGCTCGTCCCCCTGCCGCCCGAGGAGACGCTCTTCGATATCGTCGCGACCGGCGCGTCCGAGCAGGGGATACGCGTCGCAGGGACGGGCTTCGCGAAGCGGATCGCCGACCGCGAGCTCGCGACCTACGACCTCGCGCGCGTCGGCGTCCGCTCGCTCGAGGGCGAGACCTCCGCGATGGCGCGCGCGCTGCTCGCGCCGGGCGACGACGCGGCCATCCTCGTCATCGACCTGGGGAAGACGACCACCAAGCTCGCGATCGTCGAAGCGCGCATCCCGCGCTTCACGACGACCATCGGGATTGGCGGGCACGCCTTCACCCTCGCCGTGCAGAAGCACTTCGGCGTGACCGAGGTCGAGGCGCGCCGCGTCAAGATCGAGCACGGGATCGTTGCGGCGCCCGGCAACGAGGACTACCTCGCCGCGATGCTCTCGACGGTGGCGGCGATCAAGGACGAGGTCGCGCGGCGCCTCGAATACTGGCAGGAGCGCGAAGCGAAGCTCGCGGGCCACGGCCCGGTTGCCCGCGCGGTCATCGCGGGCGGGAACGCCTCGGTGCGCGGCTTGCCGGAGTATCTCGAGGCGGCGCTCCGCATCCCGGTCGCCCTCGGCGACGTGTTCACCAACTTCGCCTCGCGCGACCACTGGATCCCCGAGCTCGACTACGCCGAGTCTTTGGCCTACGCGACCGCGATCGGGCTCGCGCTGCACGACTATGCTCCCCGCTAGCACGCCGCGCTTCGACCTCTTGCCGCCCGAGCGGGAGCGTGCGCTCCGCCGGAGCTACGTGCGCCGGCTCTTCGTCGTCGCGGCGCTCGCGCTCGCGTTCGAAGCGGTCGCCGCCTGCGTGCTCCTCGCGCCGACCTACCGCTACCTCGCGGGCGCGCGCGAGCGCGAGACGGCCCGGCTCGCGGGCCTCACCAAGGCCGTCTCGACCGCCGAGGGGAGCGCGCTCGCGAAGCGCTACGACGGGCTCGAGGCGGACGCTGCCGCGATCGAGGCGCTCGGCGCTACCGCCTCCGCGAGCGCGGTGCTCCGCGACGCGCTCGCGGTCCCGCGCGCGGGCGTCGCGCTCACGAGCCTTGCCTATGACCGGGGCGGAGGGAAGCGCCCCGGCGTCCTCACGGTGGGCGGAGTCGCCGCGAGCCGGGACGACCTGCGCGCCTACGAGCTCGCGCTCGGCGGCGCGCCTGGGTTCGCCTCCGCCGACCTGCCCGTCTCAAGCTTCGCGAAGGACGCGAACATCCCCTTCACGATCACGGTGACGCTCGCGACCAGTTCGCCCACGGCGCCATGAAGACCTCCGTCGTCGCGCCCATCCTCGCCACGTGCGCGCTCGTCGCGGCGCTCGCCGTGTATGCCTCGAGCTGGTCCTCGGTGGGGGCTGCGAAGGCGGCCGTCGCCGACCTCGCGCGGAAGGTCGAGGCGGCGAGCGCCGAGTCGGTGCGCCTCGCTTCGATCGACGGGCGCCTCGCGTCGCTTGGCACGGAGGCCGGCACTATCGACAACTACTTCGTCCCCGAGGCGGACGTAGCCGACTTCATCAACGAGCTCGAGACCCGCGGCAAGGAGGCGGGCGCCGCGATCTCGATCGCCTCCGTCGCGGCCGTCCCGGCGACGGGTGCGGCGCACCCGGCGCTCTCGATCGCGGTGACGATCCGGGGCTCCTTCGACGCCGTGCTGCGCGCCCTCGGCTCGATCGAATATTCTCCGCACGCGCTCTCCGTCACGAGCGCCGCGGTCGCCGCGGCGCCGGACGGCAAGAGCTGGACCGCCTCGGCGAATCTCCTCGTCGGCGCGACGCCGGGCGGCGCGGCGCGGCTCGCGCCTGCAGCCGGAGCGCCCGCCGCAGCTGCCAGCGCCCCGCGCGCTGCAACGACAACCGCCCCCCACCCGCTATGAACGACCTCCGCACGCAATTCTCCGCCGTCGCGCGCCGCGTGAGCGGCTTCACGCCCCGACCCGAGCGCGACTGGCGCGTCATTCTCTCTCTCGGGGCGCTCCTTTTCGCGGCCATTCTCGCTTGGCACCTCTACCTCTTCACGGCGACCCTCGGGAGCGACCGCGCGAGTAGCGCGGGCGAGGTGGCGCCCGTCGCGACGCCCTCCGCGCTCGAGACGCTGCCGGCCTTCCTCGCGGCGCGTACCGCGGAGGAGGAGAAGTACGTCACGGGCTCGTACCAGTTCGCCGACCCTTCGCAATAGGGCGTAGGCGGGGTAGGGTGAGAGGGCCTCCGTAGCTCAATGGATAGAGCCGCGCTCTTCTAAGGCGTTGATGTGGGTTCGATTCCTACCGGAGGCACACAAGTCAGGAGTGCGCGCGGGCGAAGTCGCTCGCGAAGAGGTATTTCGCGAGGGCGAAGATGGAGTAGGTGATGAAGTAAGCGGCCGCGACGTCGATCGAGTAGTGGAGGTGGCCGAAGAGGACGACGAACGCGAAGGCGATCGAGAAGCCGAGGAAGAGGTAACGGAGCGCCGGCTTGTCCCAGAAGATGAGCGCCATAAGGAAAGGCGCGCCCGCGTGGCCCGAGAAGAAGAGGTCCTTGCCGGTGAAGACGAACGGGAAGAGGCGCGTGATGGCGTTCGGCGTGATCGCCACCTGCGTCGGGAAGGTGTTTATATGCGTGAGCGAGACGAAAAATGAGCGGATGAAGAAGAAGAGCGCGCCGCTTTTGAGGACAAACGGCGCCCGCCGCAGGTAGACGAGGCTCGCGACGAGCGCGCAGGCCGCCGCGAGGACGGTACCGTAGATGAAATAGCCGTCGACCGGCAAGGTCGGCGTATTGCTCAAGACGATATCCGTCACGGAGTTGCTTGCGGAGCCGGTTGCGAAGGCGACCGCATAGGATTGGATCACGAGCGCGATCGCGAGGTAGGCCGCGCCCGCGAGGAAGGAATGGATGAACCGCCGGTCGGCGAATCGCAGCATGCGCCGATTGTAGCAGGCGATTCCTTTGTATCCACCGAGCTGCTAGACTCGCGACAGGCCGTGGTGGCGGAATTGGTATACGCGTACGACTCAGAATCGTATCCTTCACCGGTTGAGGGTTCGAGTCCCTCCCACGGCACCAGGCGCCCTTAGCTCAGTTGGTAGAGCAACCCGTTTACACCGGGAAGGTCGGGGGTTCGAGTCCCTCAGGGCGCACCAGGAGAAACTCTCGTGCTACAGTCTGCGTTATTCTCGATATGCAACCCTCTCCCGAGGCGGTGCCCGCCTGCGTCGGCATCATCATGGACGGCAACCGCCGCTTCGCCAAAGAGCGCGGGCTCGCGGCGGTCCGCGGGCACGAGCACGGGTACGATAAGCTTAAGGAGGTGCTCGAATGGGTGAAGGCGCGCGGCATCCGTGACCTCGTGGTCTACGCCTTCTCGACCGAGAACTGGGGCCGCCCGCCCGAGGAGGTCGCGTATCTCCTGCGCCTCCTCGGCGAGGCGTTCGCGGCCGGCTCGAAGGATATGCGGGAGCTTGTCGAGCGCGGCATCGCGCTCCGCTTCGTCGGCGACCGCTCGCGCTTCGACCCGGCGATGCAAGAGACGCTCGCTGAGGCGGAGCGGGCGACTGCGGCGGGTACGTGGCGCCTCTGGGCCTGCCTCTCCTACGGCGGCCGCGCCGAGATTCTCCACGCCGCGCGCGAGCTCGCGGCGAGCGGCGCGGAGGCGACGGAGGAGAACTTCGCGAAGCACCTCTGGACGGCCGGCATGCCCGACCCCGACCTCATCATCCGCACCTCGGGCGAGAAGCGGCTCTCCGGCTTCCTCCCCTGGCAGGGCGTCTACAGCGAGCTCTGCTTCGTCGACACCTACTGGCCCGCGCTCACCGAGGCCGAGTTCGACCGGATCCTCGCCGACTACGCCTCCCGCGAACGCCGCCGGGGGAAATAGGTGGTAGCGTAGAGCAATGGAAGTACCGATCCTCTACGAAGACGCCGACGTGGTCGCGATCGACAAGCCGGCGGGCTTGATCGTGCACAGCGACGGGCGCACCGAGGAGCCCTCGGTCGCCGAGTGGGTGCTCGCGCGCTATCCGGCGCTCGCCGAGGTCGGCGAGCCATGGACTTCGCCGCAAGGGGCGATCGTCGCGCGCCCGGGCATCGTGCATCGCCTCGACCGGGATACCTCGGGCGTGCTTGCCATCGCGAAGACGAACGAAGCGTACGCGCTGCTCAAGCAGCAGTTCCAAGATCGCGAGATCGAGAAGGTGTACCGCGCCTATGTCTACGGCCACCCGAAGGACGATGCGGGCACGATCGAGGCGGAGATCGTCCGTATCCGTGCTGTCCCGCCGCGCTGGGGCGTCGCGCGGGCGGGGGAGAGCAAGAAGCAGCGCGCCGCCGTCACCGACTGGCGAGTGCTCGCGCGCGGCGCAGACGAGGAGCGCGGGGAGAAGGCCGCGTCGCTCGAACTCCGCCCCAAGACCGGCCGCACGCACCAGATCCGCGTCCACCTGAAGTCGATCAATCACCCGGTCGTCTGCGACCCGCTCTACGCCAAGGGCCGCCCGGCTATCCTCGGCTTCTCGCGCCTCGCCTTGCACGCGCTCTCGCTCACGCTCACGCTCCCGTCGGGCGGGCGCCAGACAGTCACGGCGCCCGTGCCGGGGGATTTCGTAGTGGCGGAGGCTCGTTTGCGTTTCTCCTAGAGAATTGGTACAGTGCGCGGGTCATGAATCGGGTCATCACGCCGGTCAATGCGGAGGGGCGCGCCAAGCTCGGGGTTCGCCCGGGCGACACCGTCCGCGTCATCCAGAACATCGTCGAGCTCAAGAAGGGCCGCGGCGCCGACAAGAAGGAGAAGACGACCAAGAACGTGCGCAAGCAGGCCTTCGAGGGCCTCGTCCTCGCGGTCAGGCACGGCACCGAGGCGGGCGCGTCCTTCACGGTCCGCGCGACCCTCTCCGGCGTCGGGGTCGAGAAGGCGTTCCCGCTCTACTCCCCCGCGATCGACTCGATCGAGATCGTCAAGCGCTCGAAGGTCCGCCGCGCTAAGCTCGGCTTCATCCGCGAGAAGGCCGCCAAGGAGGCGCGCCGGCAGCTCCGCGGTGCGCGCATGATGCACGTCAAGAGCGACGAATCCCTGCCCGAGCCGGAGGCGGCCGAGGCCCCGGTCGAGAGCGCGGAGGCGCCGGCCGCTGAGGCGGTCGAGGCCGCGGCCTAATTCAATAAGGGGCTGCAAACGCCCGCCGGAGTTCAGCGGGCGTTTTGTATTGCGGATAAGTCATACCAACATGGTAGACGCTATATACTTGAGGCATGGGGTTGCGGGGACCGAAGCCGAAGAGGAGGGGAGAGATCGTATGGTCACCTGAGCTTGCTTACGCCGTGGGACTCATCGCGACGGACGGAAATCTTTCGGGCCAGGGCCGCGTGTTCAGCCTCACGTCAAAGGATATTCCCCAACTCAAGACATTTCTCAAGTGCATTGGCCGGCCGGATATTCGTATTGCCGAAAAGAGAGGAACATTTCGCCAAACGATAAGCCACGTCCAGATCGGTGATGTGGTCATGTACCAATTTCTTATTTCGATCGGTCTGATGCCCAACAAGACAAAGCGCCTCGGGGCGCTCCGGATACCCGATACGTATTTCTTTGATTTCTTGCGCGGCCATCACGATGGGGACGGGTCATTCTACAGCTACTTCGATCCGCGCTGGCCATCGAGCTTCATGTACTACCTGGCTTTTATTTCAGCAAGCCCGACGCACATAGCCTGGATACGCGAGAACCTCGAGCGGCTTCTTGGAGTGCGCGGGCATGTAACGACGCAGAAAAACAGTTGGTACCTATCCCTTGACGCCAAGTAGCCCCTAGTATAGACTAGGAGTATATGAAGTACACGATTAAGTCTCTAAAGGCGGAGTTCCCGACTGACATTCACTGCCTAGACCATATCTTCAAGACTAAGTACCCGACTGCCTCGGGATACCACAAGATTGCTGGGCGAAAGGCGTATGCCAACAATAAAGGCCACCATATCCACCCTCTCGCTGGGACTATATTTGAGAAGTCCTCCACCTCCCTCACGATTTGGTTCCATGTGATCTTCCTCTTTGCCACCTCTAAGAACGGGGTGTCGGCTATGGAAATACAGAGGCAGACTGGCGTGACCTATAAGACCGCGTGGAGGATGGGCCACCAGATCAGGAAGCTCATGGAGCAAGACAAGAACCCACTTACGGGTGAAGTGGAGGCCGACGAGACGTTCTACGGCAAGGGCGGCACTCACGCGACCAAGTTCAAGAATAAGCAGGCTGTCCTCGGGGCCGTTGAGAGAAAGGGTCGGATCAAGGTGAAGGCTGTCCCTAACAGACAAGCGGCTATCGTCCTCCCCTTCATCAAGGAGAATGTCGTCAGGGGTTCAAAGGTCGTCACCGACGAATACAGGGGATACGACAAGCTCTCATACTCCGCATACGGCTACACGCACAGGAATGTGAAGCACGGCAAACACCACATGCTGTGGAAGGGCGAGCACACGAACACCATTGAGGGCTTCTGGGGCCAGTTTAAGAAGTCCGTCAGGGGGACTTACGCTTTTGTTTCGCCCCAGCACCTCCAGGCTTACCTGAACGAGTTCGCTTGGCGGTATAACGAGCGGACTTCTTCCGTGCCGCTTTTTCAGCTTTTGGCGTTGAAGGCGGCCCAATAGCAGCGCCGAGGAGCTTGTGGAAGCGGTCGCGGTCAGACATTCGCTAAGTGTAACATTAGCGGTACCTGTCTTTTACGGGATTATCGACCCCTATAACTGTTTCGATTCCCCCTTCGGGCAACGGTACTTTTTTCTTCGTCCATCTGTATCGAAGTCTTTTAATATGCCCCAACAACCATCCATCTGGGTAGTGTTTATATTCGTTTGTCCTATCTTTCGCCCATATGTAATACACTGCTCCGTAATTATGTTTGAGCTTGTGGAAAAGTAGCAAAGTAATATCACCAATATTTAGAGGTACAGACGCTCCCGGTTTTATCCTAGCCGTGAAAGACAACGAATCTGTATTGTCATCGTTATCATAGTAGACAACCCCGTGTCCAACGATTTCTATATCTATGGTTTTGTTCTCATTTACCACTTCAAAAATGGCACTGGGTTCCGTAAATGTTCGTTGGACTCTCACCTTTTTCTTTGGCTCGGCGGCTCCAAATATCATATTGTCAGCGCGAGCACCCCAGGCTCCAATAACCGCCGTTGCGAAAATCCCCATCGCCAACCATGCCCAATGGATGGGCTCCGAAAGCCATCCGGCCGTCGTGCTGGCAAAAGTCCCCATATGGATATTTTGCAGCATACCCTCTTTTTAGAGTTTTTTGGTGTGAGGGGATAAGTACCAAACAGTTGCGTCGTGCAGCTTAAATATGCCAAGAAGGAAGCGCTGGTTGTCTTAAAGAAAATGTACGGGCTCCCTCGAGCTCCCGCGCTTGCCCGCAAAAGATTGAAAATAGTGCGCGCTTTGCGTATAGTGGGCGAGTCGTTGGCCGGCCCCAGCCCGACGCAGTTGACGAAGTGATGCCCAGGTGGCGAAATTGGCAGACGCGCCACCTTGAGGTGGTGGTTCCCGCAAGGGATTGGAGGTTCGAGTCCTCTCCTGGGCACTGAAGATATGAACGAGTTGGGGCGACAATTCTATGAGCTCGAGACCATGCTTCTTCAACCGGAAGTGCGCTCTTCTCGTTTACCGCTAGCGGATGACTTTATGGAATTCGGCAGCTCCGATTCCGTCTATCGCAAGCTCGATACGCTCGAGAGTCTCACCACCACTACCGATAAGGTCGTGTATGAGATAAGTGACTTTGAAGCGCGAGAGCTTTCAGATGATTGCGTGCTCACCACATTCAAAACGAAGCGGACGATCAATGATACGGACGTCGTGAATTCTTTGCGGAGTTCGATTTGGAAAAGAACGAATGGAGGATGGCAGATGTATTTCCACCAAGGCACGCCCATCAGATAAGGGCTAGGCTGCGAATTCGTGGCCGCTACGCCTTAGTACGAACATTCCGCAGATAAACAGGAGCAGGGTGGCGAGGGCGGAGCCGGCGCAGTACATGCAGAGCGCGCGGATGATGAAGGCCTGGATCGACTCGAAGGCGACCGAGAAGAGGAGGCCGATCAAGGTGAGGCCGAAGAAGGCACGCGCCAAGAGGCGCGAGAGCGCGGGCGCGGTCGCGAGGTAGAGCGCCGCGAAGAGCGCGAAGAGGTAGAAGGCGACGCCGAAGGCCGCGAGCGGGATCGGGCCCACCATAGACCAGGGGCTCGTGAGGACCTTCTCGCAGCCGTGGAGGATCGTGCAGGGCAGGGGGAGCGTGATGTAATGGTCGACCGTGAGGTACGCGGCGTCGGCGAAGCCTGCGAGCGCGATCGCCGCGGCCCACCACAAGGGCGCTCTGTGTGCCGGCTTAGTGCCCGGCAAGGGCGCTGTCGATAGCGGATTTGAAGGCGGCATAGCTATTCGGATTCGGGATCTGCTTCAGATTGATAAAGAAGGTGGGCGTATGGTTCACCTCGGCAGCATTCCCCGAGGCGATATCGGCCTGGATCTTCGCGGCGACGGCCGGCGACTGCATGTCCGCGTCGAACTGCGCGACGTCGAGGCCGAGCGACTTCGCGTAGCCGTTGAGGTCTTGCATGACCGCGGCGCCCGAGGCGACGCTCCATTCGTTTTGCTTGGCGTAGAGGAGGTCGTGCATCTCCCAGAACTTGCCCGCGCGCGCGGCGGCCTCCGCCGCCTCGGCGCCCGCCATCGCGTTCTGGTGGATCTCCGCGAGCGGGAAGTTGCGGAAGACGAAGTTGACGCGATCGCCGTACTCCTTGGCGAGCTGTTCGACGAGGGGCTCGTAGGCGCCGCAGGCCGGGCACTCGTAGTCGCCGTACTCGATCACGGAGACGGTCGAGGAGGCGTCGCCGCGCGCGTGGTCGCTCGCGGTGACGGCCGAGACGGTCGTCGCGGTGAAGCCAGGCGCGGCGCTCCGATTCGCGAGCAAGACGGCCGCGCCGATCACGATCGCGAGCGAGACGACCACGATCCCGGCGATGAAGAAGACCTTATTTCGATCAGTCATAGAGCCTCATGATAGCGTATGCTACGCTCTCGACAACCATGGCGCTCTTCACCGGCAAAGGGGACGGCGGGACGACCAAGCTCTTCGACTCGGCCGCGGGCGAGGGGGGCCGCATCGCCAAATCGTCCGAGGTGCCGGAGGCCTTGGGCGCCCTCGACGAGCTGAATGCGTTCCTCGGCTTCGTGAAGATGCACCCTGGCGCGCCCGAGCGCGTCTGCGCGGGGCTCCGCGCCGCGCAGGAGACGCTCTTCATCGTCCAGGCCGAGGTCGCGGGCGCCGACAAGCGCGTGCCGGAGGCCGCCGCCGAGGAGCTCGCGGCTGTCGTGAACGCGATCGAAGGCGAGATCCCGCCCGTGACGAGCTTCTCGGTCGCGGGCGGGACCGAGCTCTCGGCGAAGCTCGACGTCGCGCGCACCGTCGCGCGCCGTGCCGAGCGGCGCGTCACGGCCGCGACGCTCGCCGGCCGGAGCGTCTCGCCCGGCGCGAAGGCGTACCTGAACCGCCTCTCCTCGCTCCTCTTCGCGTATGCGCGGCTCGCGAATCACCTCGCGGGCGTCGCCGAGGAGCATCCGCGCTACTGACTCACGCGCGCTGACGCCGCAAGCAATGAGTAAGATAATGTGTTATAACCTCGCTGTGCGAGATGCATGGCGGCGTTAGCTCAGTTGGTAGAGCTCCTGGTTGTGGTCCAGGCGGTCGTGGGTTCAAGTCCCACACGTCGCCCCCGTGGCGGTTTGGTATCATGGTCGGCATGAAGCAGTTTCTCAAAGATTTTGAGGCGTTCGCGGTGAAGGGCAATGCGGTCGACCTCGCGGTCGGCGTCGTGGTCGGCAGCGCGTTCACGGCGATCACGACCGCGCTCGCGAACAACGTCATCACGCCCGCGATCGGCGTCTATACGGGCGGCGTCGACTTCGCGAAGCTCGCCGTGCGGCTGCCGAACGGCGCCTCGATCGGCTACGGCGTCCTGATCCAGGCGGTGGTTAATTTCATCCTGATCGCGCTCGTGCTCTTCCTCTTCGTCCGCGCGCTCGGGATGCTCGCCGCCAAGAAGAAGAGCGACGAGAAGAAGCCCTCGGAGAATCCGGAGCTGAAGGTCCTCATGGAGATCCGCGACGAGCTGCGCGCCAAGCGCCCTTAGGCCATGGACTGGAAGACACTTGCGGCGGGCATCGTGCTCATCATCGTCCTCGGGGTGGGCGGCCTCGTGTACCGGAACGCGGTCGAGCAGGCCAATCGGCAGATCGCTTGCCCGGTCGACGCGAAGGTCTGCCCCGACGGCACTGCGGTCGCGCGTCAGGGGCTCGCGTGCCTCTTCCCGGCGTGCCCGCCGCCGAACGTCGCGCTCGACGCGGTCAACCTCGCCTACGCCGTCCCGCCGGGCTTCGCGCCCGCCGCGCCCGCGTCGGTGCCCGACGACGGCACCGGGGGCAAGGGGGCCGTCCTTGCGGCGTATGCCGCACTCCCGAGCGCCTCTTCGACGAGCGCGGACGCCTCTACCACGCCGCAGGGAGTCGGGTCGGCCCTGATCGTCGTCCGGAGCTATCCGATCGCAGCCTCCTCGACGCCCTTGGCGACGATCGAGGCGACGGCGATCTCCGCGACCTCCGGCGCTCCGGTCCCCGCGACCGGCTACACCTCCGAGAATATCGGCGGGCAGCGCTTCACGATCGTCACCATCGAGCGCTTCGAGGGCGTCGTCGACACCGCCTTCTACCTCGCGCACGGCGCGGACGTGATCCGCTTCGACGCGATCGACCGCGGCGCGGACTGGACGAACCCGAGCCTCGACACCTCTGCGCTCCCGGCCGAGGCCGCGCTTCGCGGGCTCCTTGCGACGCTCGAGGGGGCGTAGCGGGTGGTATCATAGAGGCCTAATCTTTTCACCCTATGGACGACAAGAACCTCGTGCACGATCTCTTCTATAACGCGGGCCTGCGCGTCGCCGTCATCGGCGTCCTCGCGATCCTCGCGCTCTTCTTGGTGGCGGAGACGGTCGCCGTCGCGCAAGACTTCGGCCGGCCGGGGAACCCCGCGACTGACGTGATCACTGTCACGGGCGACGGCCAGGCGACCGTCGCGCCGGATGTCGCGCACGTCTCCTTCACAGTGCAGAACACTGCGCCGCAGGTCGCGGACGCGCAGGCCGCGACCACCAAGCAAGCGAATGCCGTCATCGACTGGGTGAAGGGGCAGGGGATCGCGGACAAGGACATCACGACGCTCTCCTACGCCATCACGCCGCAGTACTCCTATCGGAATTGCCCGGCGGGCGCGCTCTGCCCGATCGGCACGCCCACCGTGACCGGCTACCAGGTCGCCGAGACCGTGCAGGTGACGGTGCGCGACCTTGCGAACGTGGGCGCGCTCGTCGGCGGCCTCGGGGGCCACGGCGTGCAGAACGTCTCGGGTCCGGACTTCGCCCTCGACAACCCCGCTGCGGGCTACGACGCGGCGCGTTCCGATGCGATCGCGAAGGCCAAGGCGCAGGCCGCGTCGCTTGCTGCTGAGCTCGGCGTCCGGCTCGGCAAGATCGTGAACTTCTCTGAGGCGGCCAATACGAGCCCCATGCCCGTCTACAGCATGGCCGCGGGCGCCCCGGCAGCGAAGGCAGAGACCCCGAACGTGCCGGCGGGCGAGAACACCTACAACGCTTCCGTCTCGATCACCTACGAGATCCGATAGCCCCTGGTTTGACGTAAAAAACCCTTGCGGTATAATGGCGTTACTGCCCCCCGCGGGGTTTTTTGTTTGGAGCGTTTTTATTCGGTAACGACAGGCTTATGACCGCGATCACCACCTACTTCAAGCACGTGCGCGAAGAGTTCGCGCATATCGTCTGGCCCTCGCGCGAGACCGCGCTCGCGCACACGCTCGTGGTCATCCTGATCGCGCTCGTGATCGCGGCCTGGGTGGGCGCTCTCGACTACGGCCTCGGCGCGATCGTGAGCGGCATTGTCGGCGGCTAATCTTTCTCATCATGGACGAACACGAGAACAATCAGGCAGGAGAGGAGGCGTTCGCGGAGATCGGCATGGCCGACATCGCGCCCGGGGTGCCTAAGGAGATCCGCGACGAGACGAAGCCCGACCCGGCGGACGCGCGCTGGTACACCATCCACACTTACGCGGGGTACGAGAACGCCGTGGAGCGCAACCTGAAGCAGCGCATCGAGTCTCTCGGCATGGAGAACAAGATCTTCGAGGTCGTCGTCCCGACCGAGAAGAAGATCCGCGTCAAAGGCGGTAAGCGCGTCGTCGAGGAGGAGAAGATCTACCCGGGCTACATCCTCGTCCGGATGATCGTCGACGACGATTCGTGGTTCGTGGTGCGTAACACGCCGCGCGTGACCGGCTTCGTGGGCTCCGGCAATACGCCTGTACCGATGGAGCAGACGGAGGTCGACACCCTGATGAAGCGCATGTCGGCGGAAGCTCCGAAGCACCGCATCGACCTCGTCAAGGACGATCCGGTCGTCATCGCCGACGGCCCCTTCAAGGATCTCGAGGGCAAAGTGGGCGATATCGACGAGGAGCGCGGCAAGGTGAAGGTCATGGTCAGCATGTTCGGCCGCGAGACGCCGGTCGAGCTCGATTTCTTGCAGGTTCGCAAGCTCTAAGCTACAGTCCCCACACATATGGCTACCGTCGTAAAGAAGATCAAGCTCCAGATCCCGGGAGGGAAGGCGACGCCCGCGCCGCCGGTCGGCACCGCGCTCGGCCCCGCGGGCGTCAATATCGGCCAGTTCGTCACGCAGTTTAATGATGCGACCAAGGACAAGATGGGCACCATCCTGCCCGTCGAGCTCTCGGTCTACGACGACCGCAGCTTCTCCTTCGTGGTGAAGGTCTCGCCGGCCTCTCGCCTCATCCTCCGCGAAGCCGGGCTCGAGAAGGGCTCGGAGAAGGCGCCCAAGAAGGTGGGCAGCCTGACGCGCTCGCAGGCCAAGAAGATCGCTGAAGAGAAGATGCCCGACCTCAATGCCGGCTCTCTCGAAGCCGCCGAGCGCATCATCGCCGGCACGGCCCGGTCGATGGGGGTGGAGGTGAAGTAAGAGAGATTCAAATGCGAGAAGCGGCGCCCGGAGGGCGCCGCTTTGCGTTAGTGTTGAACGCTGACGCGCTCATAGACCTGATAGGACGAAAGGAATTCATCCCGCACGTCCCGTCTTGCCGCGCTTTCCCATTCGGCGCACCGCCACTGGCCGGTTAGGGTCGGGAAGGTGGTGTCTCCGGACACGTCCATATATACGGTCGTCATATGGACGCGCAGCGCATGCGGAAGGAAGAGTCGATAAATTTCTCCACCTCCGATGATCGCAGCGCGGCCGCCGAGCCGACGCGCCTCCTGGCAAGCTCCCTTGAAGTCCGAGACGAACGCGAGAGTTTCGGTCCGTCCAGTCGCTTTTCGCGAGAGCACGATGCTCTTCCGATCTTGAAGTGGATGCCCCAGCGTCTGCAAGATAGTTGCGTACGTCTTCCGGCCCATGACGACCACGCCGATCTCGGTCGTGATGTCCCGGAAGCGCCTGAGGTCGCTCGGGATACGCCAGGGCATTCGACCATGGTTGCCGATTACGCCCCCTTCGGTCGCAGCGACCACGATCGAGAACTCAAGGTCGTCATCCGCATATTCAGTCATCGCGTGTCCTCCGAAATCCGAGCGGATTCTGTATCGTCTGATCGCAAAAGTCAAACCTTGCAGGGCCGTGCTAGGCTGGCGGGAGTCCAATTGAACCTTGAGGTGCACTATGAATGACGTTCTCCCAGCCCAGCTCACTGGGCAGTTGCCTGCTGACACTATGCGCCGCATCCAGCGCATCTTGAAAGGCTCTGCGGTATACCCAGAGCAGGTCGTCCTCGACCATGACGAATTACTAGAGATGGCCCGCATTCTCCGCTCGATGGGATGCGCTATCGCGTACACAGAGGGAGTGTGGGATCTCTATCATCGTGGCCACGGTGCCTACCTTGCCAGAGGCAAGCTCGACGCTATCGAGCACTGCGTTGGTCCGGAACGCGCCGACCAAGTGGTCATGGTTGTGGGCGTCGACTCCGATGCGCTCACCCGTAAGAGGAAAGAAGATGACCTGAACAGGCCCGTTGTCCCTGAAGAGGAGCGCTGTCAGGTCATCAGCTATCACCGTGCGGTCGACCTCATCACTGTGCTGAACGAGTCGGAGGTCTTCAACCGCAAGCTTCGCCCCGATGTGCGCATCATTTCTGAATCGACGGGCGATAATCCCGACCTTGAGGAGATGCGACAACACTGTGGGCATCTGATCAGGCTCCCGCCGCAGTCCCCGACCGGGACAACAGCGCGGCTGCGCAAGTTGGCCCAAGAAGGGGGTCTCCAAGTAATCGATAATGTCCGCAAGAAACTGAGCGTCGCGCTCGAGGAGGCAGTACGTGAACTCGCCTGATACCGCTGTCGTCGCCTATGTCGCTTCACCGCACGAAGGGTATCTGCAGTTCTTTCGTCAGTACGAAGGCGCATGCCTCTACGTATTCGACGACGAGCTGATCGCCGAGTTCTCGTCGCTCACGAAGCATCTGCCTGGCAATCGTCCGGCGGATGCGGTGCGGATGATCGCCGCTCTCGCAATCTTCCGTACGGTGAGGGTGGTATCGCGCGGCGAACTGTGGGAAGTCGCCCGAGCGTACCGTATCGTCATGCCGGATGAGGATGTGTCTCGCACGGTTGCGGAGATGTATCTCGCCGACGTTCCGGTTGTCTTCGACGGGCGTTGGCGTCTGCGCTGGTATAAGGACAGCGTGGCCGTCGGGCGCCGTCCGGATGGGGAAGAGGTCGTATCTGCCGACGAGCTTGATCGTCGGCTCATGCGGGCAGCTATCTACGAGGGCGGTCGGAGTCCCGACTGGTGGCGGCAGATCGGCGCGCTTCTCGTGCGCGACGGCACTGTCTTGGTCCGGGCATACAACCGCCACGTCCCGGCCGAACAAAGCTGCTACGTATACGGCGATCCTCGCAGCCAGTTCGGGCCGGGAGAGCAGATAGAACTCTCCGCCTCTGCTCATGCTGAACGGTCGGTGGCAGCTGCCGCGTTGAGGGCTGGCATCTGTACTGAGGGTTGTGATCTATATGTACAGACCTTCCCGTGTCCACCGTGCGCCTATGAATGGGCAGAGACGGGCATCAAGCACCTCTTCTACTCAGAGGGGTATTCACTAGTCGATGGCGCACCGGCGTTCCAAGCGAACGGCGTTCAGATCATCAGAGTACTCCTCGACGCTCCCTCGCCCTCTGGGTGAGGGAGCTTCTGTTTGTCAAAAATACCCAATGGGCGCGACTATCTCGTCCTTCGGGTTCCGACGCCTCCGGCCCGTTATTAGGTGTGCGTGTAGGTGGCTCACCGAGGCGCCCGTGTATGCAGTGTCGCCCGAACGCATTACAAGCGAAGTGCCGCGCAGCTTATACGAACGCACGAGCTTGATTAGCAGTTTGTGCAGATCTATCCACTGCTCGCGCGTGAGTTTGTCGGCACGTTCCAGATGCGGCCGCGCGATGAGAAGGAAGTGACGCTTCGCCCCTCTGTATGGCCAGTTGCTCGGGGTCGCGAGCCAGCTCGCGTTCTTGGCGACGATAGGCTTTGGGTGATGTTTTGCGAGGTTTTGTTCGCAAAAGGGACAGAGACCAGCCTGAGCGATTTTGGTCAAAGTTTCTTTGTAGTCGTCACGCGAAAGTGCGTTCGTCACGTCGACTACGCGCGGCTTGCTTCGAGCCATGCTATCGAACATACGCCATGTGCGGACAAAGCGAAAGCCGCTCCCCAGGTAGGGAGCGGCTACGCACCCATGCAGCTCAGAGGCTGAATGGTATGCCGGGGAGTGTGGGGCCTGCCTCGTCGTATTCCTCAAGCGTGAAGTGCTTGGCGCGGAAGTCGAAGAGGTCGGTCACCGACGGGTCGAGCCGTAAGATCGGGAATCGTCCCGTGGGTCTCTGGAGGAGCTCGTGCATGAGAGGCACTTGATCCTCGTAGACGTGTATGTCGCCCAGGAGGCCGTGCACATAGGTCCCTGGCGCGTACCCTGTAACTTGCGCGACCATGAGCAGCAGAGCGGCGTACTGGATCATGTTGTGCGGTACGCCAAGCGGCATGTCGCCCGAACGCTGATTCATGATCAGGTTGAGCTGCCCATTCAAGACCCGGAAGTGCATCTCGCCGTGACACGGCGCGATGAGGACCTTGCGATGTGCCCCCTCGGCGGTCATGTCCGGTCGCCAGTTCGTGACCCGGTGAGTCCGCAGATGCGGATGTTGCTGAATCTGCTCGACAACATTTGCAAGTTGATTCAACCTCTCGCCTCCCGTTGTCGGGTAGTCGTGAAAGACCGCGCCGTAGGAGCCGGGGCCGAGGTCGCCGAACGGTAGGCCATATTGCCATTCCGTCCATGTGCGGTATCCGTTCCATAGACGGCAGCCGTAACGTTCGAGGTCGTCGAGCGTCCTTGCGCCGTTGATGAATGCGATGATCTCAGCAATCGCCTGCCGCCATGACGGGAGGCGACGCTCGGTGATCAGCGGCACACCGTTCTCGATGGGGAAGACCATGCTCGGCAAGGTGCCGAAGCAGGTCAGAGCGCCGACCCCCTGGGGGGTGGTTTTGGCGAGAACGCCGTGGTCGAGGATGTGTCTAAGCCGATCGCGGTATTGGCGATCGGGCTTCCGTTGCCCCCAAGTCTTGTAACGTGGGCCGGGTGCACGGGCATGTGTAGCGTCACCAGACATTTCTCGTCTCCGTTGGAACTAGAACCCGGCCGCATCCTACAGTCTGAGGCCGATTTGCGCTATGCTGGCGGCATTATGGAAGATGCGAGGTATCCATTCATCGAACGCGAGGATCCGGAGGTCGCCCGGCTCATCGAGGGCGAAGACCGGCGGCAGGCCGAGGGCCTCGAGCTCATTCCCTCAGAGAACTACGTCAGCCGCGCGGTGAAGGAGGCGATGGCCTCCTCGCTCACCAATAAATATTCCGAGGGCTACCCCGGCAAGCGCTACTACGGCGGGCAGGACTTCACCGACCCACTCGAAGAGCTCGCGATCGAGCGCGCGAAGCGGCTCTTCAACGCCGACCACGCGAACGTGCAGCCACTCGGGGGTGCTGCGGCGAACATCGCTGCGTACTTCGCCTGGCTCGAGCCGGGCGACACCGTCCTCGGGATGGACCTCGCGCACGGCGGGCACCTCACGCACGGCGCGCCGGTGACCTACATGGCGCGGCTCTTCACCTTCGTCCGCTACGGGATGAAGGACGCGGACACGGGCGAGATCGACTACGACGCGCTCGAGCAGCTCGCGAAGGAGGTGAAGCCGAAGATCGTCCTCGCCGGCTTCTCCGCATACCCCCGCGAGCTCGACTGGCGGCGGATCGCGGAGATCGCGCGGGGCGTCGGCGCGGTCGCGATGGCGGACGTCGCGCATATCGCGGGGCTCATCGCGGGCGGCGTCGCGAAGAATCCGCTTGACGAAGGCTTCCACCTCATGACGACGACGACGCACAAGACCTTGCGCGGCCCCCGCGGCGGGATGATCCTCTCGAAGGGTGTCGTCTCCTCCCCGCTGAAGGCACCGGAGAAGACGATCGAGAACCTGCCGACCCTTATCGACCGCGCGGTCTTCCCCGGCCTCCAGGGCGGGCCGCACATGCACCAGATCGCGGCGAAGGCCGTCGCGCTCCACGAGGCGGCCGCGCCGTCGTTCAAGGAGTATGCGAAGCGGGTAGTGGAGAACGCGCAGGCGATGGCAGAGGTCTTCAACCGCGAGGGCGCGCGCCTCATAACGGGCGGCACCGACAACCACCTCCTCCTCGCGGACGTCTTCTCCTCCTTCGGCCTCGGCGGCAAGGAGGCCGAGGAGCGCCTCGACGCGGTCGGCGTCACGCTCAACAAGAACTCGATCGCGGGCGACAGCAGGAAGCCGTTTGACCCCTCCGGCATCCGCTTCGGCACGCCCGCGATGACTACCCGCGGCTTCTCGGCCGACGACTGCCGTCAGGTGGCCGAACTCATGATCCGCGTCCTCCGCGATGCGTCGCATGTCCCCGCTGCGCGTGAAGCCATCAAGGTCCTCGCGCTGGCGCACCCCATCCCCGACTCGTTCAGCTAGCGGAGAGACAAACGCAGAACCGCCGCGCATCGCTGCGCGGCGGCCTCTTCTCGCGTGCTCCCGGCTAGGGAGCTGGCGCGTTTTCGGGAACGTAGGCCCGGATGATTTGGCAGGTGAAGGTCACCCGCCCTCCTTCGTGCCGAGCCAGGGCGGCAATCAGATCGTTCAGACGGTCGAGGATTGTCTCCGCGTCAACTTTCGAGACGGGATCCCAAGCGTTGATTTCGCCGCTCACGTCTCCAGCACCGTGCTGGACGTGAATGCGGATGTCAGCCGTCACCACCGTCTCACCGAGCGCGCGGAGGAGACCCTCCATCTCGCCGATTTTCGCGAAGAAGGCCATCCGCGGGATTGCCTGCCCGACGGGCCGCTCCCACGCGCAGTCAATCAGTACGTCGTCCGGAAGGTCATTCTTGTGCCCGTCCCGGTAGAGCCACATTGGGGGCTTCATCCCCACTAGGACCTTAGGCATAGGACTGCTCCTTGTTGGTTACCCGCAATAACCGTACCATCCTTGTCGTAAAAAGCAAGTGAACTGCATCAGGAAGGCCCTATACAACGGGCAGTTGTTATACTCGCTCGCATGGAGGTACCGATTCGGAGAGTAGAGAAGGACATGCCGCTGCCGGAATATAAGACGGCCGGGGCGGCAGCGATGGACCTTGCCTCGCGCTCGGACGTGGTGATCCAGCCGGGGACGATCGAGGTGCTCGATCTGAACGTGGCGATGAAGCCCCCGCCCGGGCACTTCGTGCTCATGGCCGCGCGGAGCTCATTGCGGAAGCGCGGCTTGATGCTCGCGAACGGCATCGGCATCCTCGACGAGGACTACTGCGGCGACGGCGACGAATATCACGCAGCCCTCTACAACTTCACCAAGGAGCCGGTCACCGTCGTGCGCGGCGAGCGCGTCGTGCAGATCATCGTCCTCCCCTACGACCGTGTGACCTGGCAGGAGGTCGACACCTTGGGCGCCCCCGATCGCGGCGCCTTCGGCACGACGGGGCGCTAAGCACCCGTAGTTTATATCCAGCTTGACTATGTAAACTACAGCACATATATTGTTTATATTGGTATGAACCCGAGCAACCAACGGCCGAATATAGGACGCCTCGTCAAACAGCCGGAAGGCTGGCGGAGCTTCACACCTTACCCATTCCCTCCGCCGGGCGGCTTCGCCATTACGCCTAAGCTCTACAAGAAGCATGAGGAGGCGATACGGCTCGTGGGGAAGCTCGATGGCACCATGCGCCTCTTGCCGGACAAGGATTATTTCTTGCAGATGTTCGTCAACAAGGACGCAGTGTTCTCTAGTCAGATCGAGGGCACGCAAGCGACGCTTCAAGACGTGATTGCGGCGCCCGTTACTGAAGAGAAATCTCAGCTCCCGCCGGATGTCGACGATATTCTTCACTACGTCCACGCGGCGAACTACGGCCTCGCGCGTTCGAAGACACTCCCCATTTCGCTCCGACTCATTCGCGAGATACACGAGAAGCTCATGGCGGGCGCTCGCGCTACGCAGCACGCGTATCCGGGCGAGTTCCGCCGTTCGCAGAACTGGATCGGAGGAAAGACGCCGCATGACGCGTTCTTCGTCCCGCCGGCCCCATCGGACATGCGTGCGGCGCTTAGCGATCTTGAGAGGTTCATTCATGCGAAAGATGACTACCCCTCGCTCATCAAGGCAGGATTCATTCATGCGCAATTCGAGACCATCCATCCGTTCACGGACGGGAATGGCCGTACCGGCCGTATGCTCGTATCCCTCTATATCCATCATGCGGGCCTGCTTGAACATCCAGTGCTCTATCTCGCGAGTTACTTCAAGCAGCACCAGAAGCTCTACTATCAGAAACTGAACGAGTACCACGACGAAGACGGGGACATCGAAGGCTGGCTCGGGTTCTTCCTCGAGGGTGTTGCGGAGGTCGCCGAATCCGCTATCGAGACATGTGCCGCGATCACCGCCCTGCGAGAGCGCGATACCGCAAAGGTGCAGAAGCTCGGCAAGAAATCGGCAGAGTCCACGCTGAATGTCGTGCATCGACTATTCGGCCAGCCGATCATAGGCGTCGCGGAGATACGTGAGTGGACGAGATTCTCCGCGCCTGGTGCCTATAAGGTCATCGACCGTCTCGAAGAGTTGCGGATCCTAGAGCCGCTCGGTAAGGCCGATTACGGCCAGAAGTATGTCTACGCGGATTATTACAAGCTCTTCGATGAGAGCTTCAGGCATACGATGAAAAAGGCGCGAGCCCGATAGCAAAAATCCCTGCGAAGTACGGGGATTTTTGCTACACTCGCGGCAATGGAGGAGCGGATACGGGACGCGGTAGGGGAGGCGCTCGCGGCGGCGGGCGCGGCGGGCGCCGCCTTCACGCTCGAGCGGCCGACCGAGGCCGCGCATGGCGACTACGCGACGAACGCGGCGATGGTCGCGGCGAAGGCACTGGGGAAGAATCCGCGAGAGTTGGCGGAGGAGCTTGCCACGAAGATGAAAGAACTGCTTGGCGACGCGGTCGAGAAGGTCGAGGTCGCCGGCCCCGGCTTCATCAACATCACGCTTGCCGCGGGCGAGGTGGTCGCCTCGACCGCCGAGGCGGCAGCCAAGGGTGAGGATTGGGGGAAGGGCAAGGCGGAGGCGGGAAAGCGCGTGATGATCGAGTACACGCAGCCGAATCCTTTTAAAGAAATGCACATCGGGCATGTGATGGGCAACACGATTGGCGAATCGGTCGCCAGACTGACCCAGAACGAAGGGGCAACGATCGTGCGCGCCAATTATCAAGGCGACGTTGGCCCGCACGTCGCTAAAGCGCTCTGGGGTTTGCAGAAGGCTGGCATTACGGAACCGACGACGGCGACAGAAATCAGCGAGGCGTACGTGGCCGGCAATCGCGCATATGAAGACGACCCCGAGGCGAAGGGGGAGATTGACGCGATCAACCGCGCGGTTTACCAAGCTCTGGGGGATCCCCTAACGCTTACTGAGGGCGGCGCGCTTATGGAGCTCTGGCGCAAGGGGCGCGACGTCTCGCTCGCGGCTTTCGAAGAGGTCTACAAAGTCCTCGGCACCAAGTTCGATTACTACTTCTTCGAGAGCGAGACCGCGCCGATCGGCCTTAAGGTCGTGCGCGACGGCTTGGCGAGAGGCGTGTTCGAGGAGAGCGAAGGCGCAGTCGTCTACAAAGGCGAGAAGCGGGGTCTGCATACGCGCGTCTTTATTACATCGCAAGGTACTCCCACGTACGAAGCGAAGGATATGGGCCTCGCGTTCCTGAAGGAGGAGCGCTGGCCTTCGGATAAGTCCGTGGTCACTACCGCGCAGGAGCAGGCGAGTTATTTCGCAGTGATTCTCGAAGCGTTGAAGGAGCTCGCGCCGCTCCTGGGCGGTAAGACGCAGCACGTGCCGTACGGATTTATGAAATTGACGACCGGCAAGATGAGCTCGCGAGAGGGGAATGTAATCACCGCCGCAAGCCTCATCGAGGACGTGGTCAAAAGGGCGAGCGAGAAGAACGCCGATCCGCTCATCGCCGAGCAGGTCGCGGTAGGCGCGATCAAGTACATGATCCTGCGGCAGGCGCCGGGGGCGGACATCGTCTTCGAACCAGAGAAGTCGCTCTCCTTGGAGGGCGACTCGGGGCCGTACCTCCAGTACGCGCTCGTGCGCGCGGTGAAAATCCTGTCGTATGAATCGGAAGAGGCGGGCGGCAAAGAAGAGCCGCAAGAGCCCTACGCGATCGAGCGGCTCATCCTCCACTACCCGGAGGTCGCTGCGCGCGCGGCGAAGCTTCTCGTGCCGAATATCCTCACGAGCTACCTCACCGAGCTCGCGGGCGCGTGGAATAGCTTCTACGCGAGCGAGCAGGTCCTCGGCTCGCCGGAGGAGGAGTATAAGATGCGCGTCGCACGCGCCTTCGCCAACACGATGGCGAACGGCCTCGCCCTCCTCGGCATCCCCGCGCCGGAGCGGATGTGAGGACAGAGAGCGCTTATCCACATTGAACGCACGGAGAGGGTGCTATAAGATACGACCTGACCTGTTCCTTAGAAGACGCGTCGGGCTCGCGTTTTTCATTTTTCAAAAGCGCGATACCACCCTCGCCGTTCTTCGGGCTGGAGCCGCCATAGCGCGGCTTTTAGCTTTTTATCGCGTAATGGCCTATATTTTTGTCATGTCAGAAGGGGAGAAGTCGGATGCTGCGAAGCGCGCCGTCACCACGGAGAAATCCGCTACGGCGGCCAAGGAGGAGGAGATACTCGCGTTTTGGGAGCGCGAGCGCGTCTTCGAGCAGTCTTTGGACAAAGACGCGCCGCTCGGCGAGTTCACCTTCTACGAAGGGCCGCCGACCGCGAACGGGAAGCCGGGCATCCACCACCTCGAGTCGAGGGCCTTCAAGGACGCGATCCCGCGCTATAAGACGATGCGCGGCTACCGCGTCGCGCGCCGCGCCGGCTGGGACACGCACGGGCTCCCCGTCGAGATCGAGGTCGAGAAGCAGCTCGGCTTCTCGAGTAAGAAAGATATCGAGGCGTACGGCATCGCCGCGTTCAACCAGAAGTGCCGGGAGAGCGTGCTCACCTATATCGACCTCTGGGCGCGCTTCACCAAGCGCATCGGCTACTGGGTGGACGCGTCGAAGGCGTACTTCACGTTCGACGTGCCCTACATGGAGGTGCTCTGGCACATCGTGAAGCATGTGGCAGACGACGGCCGGCTCTATAAGGATTACCGCGTCGTGCCCTGGTGCCCGCACGACGGCACCGCGCTCTCGTCGCACGAGCTCGCGCAAGGATACGCGGACGTGAAGGACCTTACGGTGACGGCGAAGTTCAAGGTCACCAACGCAAAAGAGAAACTAGGTCTCGATGGCGACGTGTACCTCCTTGCGTGGACGACGACGCCGTGGACTCTGCCGGGGAACGTGGCGCTCGCGGTTCTCGACGCGAACAATCCTTTGAAAGAGACTGAGAGATACGTTGCGTGGGCGGATGGAGATAGTTCCCTCATCGCATCTGCTGCGTTTTTCAAAGGGCTCGGAAAGGAAGATTCAGAAATTACTCATATCTGCGGGGCCTCTGATCTAGTCGGTCTCGAATACGAACCGCTGTATCCGTACGCCAAAGCGCTCGCGCCCGAGAGCGAGAAGGCGAAGTTCGCCAACGCGTTCAAGGTGTACGCCGCAGACTTCGTCACGACCGAGGAGGGCACTGGCGTTGTCCACACAGCGGTCATGTACGGCCAGGAGGACTTCGACCTCGGCACCAAGGTCGGGCTCCCGAAGGTGCATCTCGTCAATCCGGAGGGCGTGTTCATCCCCGGCACGGGATTCCTCGAGGGCAAGTCCGTCGTCAACGAGGAGACGGCGGTGGAGATTCTCAAAGACCTCCAGAGCCGCGAGCGCGTATTTTCGAAGCAGACGTACACGCACACCTACCCCTTCTGCTGGCGCTGCAAGACGCGGCTCATCTACTACGCGCGCGACAGCTGGTACATCCGCATGCAGGATGTGCGCGACACGCTCGTCGGCGAGAACAAGCAGATCCACTGGGAACCGGCGTACATCCGCGACGGGCGGATGGGTGAGTGGCTCTCGGGGGTGAAGGATTGGGCGATCTCGCGCGAGCGCTACTGGGGCACGCCGTTGCCGGTGTGGCAGAGCACGGACGGCAGCGAGCGCATCGTCGTGGGCTCGATCGACGAGTTGAAGAAGCGCACCAAGAAGAGCGGCAACCGCTACTTCGTGATGCGCCACGGCGAGTCGGAGGGGAATGTGCGCGGCCTCCTCGACAGCGACGGCGACACGACGAACCGGCTCACCGAGAAGGGGCGCGGGCAGGTCGCGGCGGGCGCGGAGGCGCTCGCTGGCAAGGGGATCACGGCGATATACGCTTCGCCTCTGCTGCGCACCCGCGAGACTGCGGAGCTTGTCGCCGAGAAGCTCGGGCTCGACCCGGCAGCGATCCGCTACGACGAGCGGCTGCGGGAGCTCAACTTCGGCTCCTTCGGCGGGCGGGAGGCGTACGACGAGTTCCTCGCGTTCCGCAAGACGCTCGCGTATGACGCGCCCTTCCCGGGCGGCGAGAGCTACCTCGATGCGAAGCGGCGATTCGGCGCGTTCCTCTACGAAGTCGAGCAGGCGCGCGCAGGCGAGGGCGTCCTCATCGTGACGCACGGCGTCGCGTTCGAATCCCTGCTCCCGGTCGTCGAGGGCGCAGATGCCGCCGCTTCTGCGAAGATCGTCGACGCGACTGTGGGCGTGGTGCCGCACGGTGTGCCGCGCGAGCTCCCGTTCGTCTCCTTGCCGCATAACGCCGATTTCGAGCTCGACCTGCACCGGCCGTATGTCGACGACGTGGTGCTCCTTTCGGATAACGGCACGGAGCTCCGGCGGGTGCCGGAGGTGATGGACGTGTGGTTCGACTCGGGCGCGATGCCGTTCGCGCAGAGCGCGAAGGAGCGCGCCGGAGGCGAATCGCTCGACGCGTTTCTCGCGCGCGTCGCGTACCCGGCCGACTATATCAGCGAGGCGATCGACCAGACGCGCGGGTGGTTCTACACGCTGCTTGCCGTCGGCGTCCTGATGGGCCGCGGCCGCTCCTACGAGAACGTGATCTCGCTCGGCCACCTCCTCGATGCGGAGGGGGCGAAGATGAGCAAGTCGAAGGGCAACGTCGTCGACCCGTGGGTCGAGATCGAGAAGTGGGGCGTCGACGCCTTGCGGCTCTGGATGTACAGCGTCACGGGCGCGGGCGACTCCAAGAATTACGACGAGCGCACCGTCCGCGAAGCGGCGAAGGCCCTCAACTGGCTCGACAACAGCGCGAAATTCTATGAACTCTTCTCCACCGGAGGCGGATCCGCCTCCGGCGGACAGGATGCGGCAGAGAACGCGGACGAGAAGCAGGTCATCGACCGCTGGATGGCGGCGCGCACGGCCGCTGCCGTGCGCGAGGCAACGGCCGCGTTCGACGCCTACGATCTCTTCACCGCCTCGCGCACCGTCGACGCGCTCTTCGAAGATCTCTCGCAGTGGTATGTGCGGCGCGTTCGCGAGCGGGCACGCGGCGGCGACGCCGCCGCGCTCGAGACCTTGCGCGAGACGCTCAACGTTTCTGCGCGCCTCTTCGCGCCCTTGGCGCCGTTTCTCGCCGAGGATGTGTATCGCCGCGTGCGTGGCGAGAATGATCCCGTGAGCGTGCACCTCGCTGCGTGGCCGACTGCGCAGGGGGTAGACGACGCGCTGGTCGAGCAGATGGCGCAGGTGCGCTCGCTCGCCTCGGAGGCCCTCATGCTCCGTCAAAAAGCGGGGATGAAAGTGCGTCAGCCGCTCGCGAAGCTCACGATTCCTGAGGTGTTGTCTGCGGAGCTCGCAGCGGTGCTCGCCGAGGAGGTGAATGTGAAAGAGGTCGTGGAGGGCGAAGCGCTCGCGCTCGACACCGCGCTTACTCCCGAGCTCATCAAAGAGGGCGACGAGCGCGAACTCGCGCGTGCGGTCGCGGAGGCGCGGAAGAGCGAAGGCCTCGCGCCCGCCGACAAGGCGCATGCGCAGATGGCGCCGGAGGGGAAGTACGCCGTCGAGCTCTCGACCGGCCAGGCGCGCTTCGACCTCGTCCGCGACGCGTCTTGAGGGACTCGAAGGATGCGGCATAAGTATTCGACGCGCGGGATCGTTCTCGGCCGGGCGCCGTTCGGCGAGGCGCACGCGCGCCTCTCGATCGTGACCGACGACCTCGGGGTCGTCCACGCATACGCTGCGGGCCTCCGGCGCCAAGAGTCGAAGCTCGCGCACGCTCTCGCGACCTTCTGCGAGAGCGATGTGGTCCTGGTCGCAGGAGCGGAGGGCTGGCGCCTCGCGGGGGCGGTCCTCGCCGAGAACTGGTTCGCGCGCCTCGCTTCGAGCGAGGCGCGCGAGCGCGCGGGCCGGGTCGGGGCGCTCCTGCTGCGGCTCTCGCCCGGCGAGCACCCGGAGCGCGCCGCGTACGCGCTCTTCGCGCGGTACCTCGCGGCCTTGGTCGAGGGCGACCCGGTGCTCGCCGAGGCCGCCGAGCTCGCCGCCGCGGAGGGCCTCCTCGCCGCGTTCGGCGTCGGCGAGAGCGCGGCGGAGGCGGCCGAGCCGGACTTCAGCCCCGCAGCGCTCGCGCGCACGCGCGCGGAGCGCCTTGAGGCGATCGCGCGCATCAATCGCGGGATCGCAGCCTCGGGCCTCTAGGGGCGGTATACTACGGACATGCCGCCCACAAGCGACGGAGAGAAGAGCGCGCTCGAAGAGGAGCGCGAGCGCCTCTACGCGGCCGCGCCGCCCGCAGCCGCGAAGCCGTCGCGCTTCGCAGCCGCCGTGCGCCGCCTCCCGCACGCGTGGGCCGGGGTGGCGAAGCCGCTCGCGTCGGTCGCGCCGCCAACGGTCACCGAGCGCCACGTGAAGCTCGCAACCTACTTCTTCATCGGCGCGATTACCTTCTTCGGCCTCGCGCTCGTGCTTGCCGCGTACCTTATCTACTTCGGCGGGGACAGCGTCTCGGTCGACAACATCACGATCCAGGTCGAGGGCCCGACGACGATCGCGGCGGGGGACACCGTCCCCTTGACGATCGCGGTCACGAACCGCAACCCGGTCGACCTCGAGAACGCCACGCTCGAAGCGGACTTCCCGCCCGGCACCCGTTCGGCGACGGACGTCTCGAGCCCGTTCGTCGCCTATAATGACGCGCTCGGCACGATCAAGAGCGGCGAGACGGTGACGAGCGCGGTGAAGGCGGTCGTCTTCGGCTCCGCGGGCGACACGCTCGCGATCCCCATCGCGCTCTCCTACGGCACGAAGGGCTCGAACTCGACCTTCGTCAAGAAATATTCATATCCGCTCAAGGTCTCCTCGACGCCGCTCTCGATCTCGGTCGATACGATCGCGCAAACGACTGCGGGCAAGCCGTTCACGATTACGCTCGAGGCGCGCTCGAACGCGACGGTGCCGCTCGATAACGTCGTCGTCGAGGGAGCGTTCCCCTTCGGCTTCAAGCTGACCTCCTCCTCGCTCCCCGCGCAGGGCACCGACATCCCGCTCGGGACCTTGGCGCCGGGGGACGCGAAAACGGTTACCCTCACGGGCACCCTCGACGGGCAGAACGGGCAGAGCGAGGCGTTCCACTTCTCGATCGGGACGGCGAGCCAGGGCGGCGGCCTCGGCGTCTCCTACATGACGCAGGACGCGACGGTCGCGATCACCGCGCCCTTCCTCGAGACGGATCTCGCTCTGAATGGCGCGCCCGTCTCCTCGGCAACCCTCGCGCCCGCCTCGACCGAGAACGTCACCGTCTCGTATACCAACACGCTTTCGACGCAGGTGAACGACGCGACCATCTCGGTCGAGGTCTCGGGCGGCGCAGTCGACTACTCCTCGATCCGGGCGACGAATGGCTTCTACGACTCCTCGACCCACACGATCACCTTCAGCAAGGATCAGGACGTGGCGCTCGCGACCTTGGCGCCCGGCGCCTCGGGCGTCGGCTCCTTCGTCTTCTCGACGGTACCAGCTTCCTCCTTCGGCCGCGCGCCCTCTGTCACCTTCACGACCTCGGTCGCAGGCAGCGTCCCGGGCGACAACAACGCGGCCGTGAGCGTCGCCGCGTCGAAGACCGATACGATCAAGGCCGCGACCGCGGTCGAGCTCTCGGTCTCGGCCCTGCACGCCGCCGGGCCCTTCGCGAACACAGGCCCCATCCCGCCCTCAGCCGGCGCGCCGACCACCTACACCATCCAGTGGACTGCCGCGGACGGCGGCGGTGCGGTCGCGGGCGCGGCAGTGACCGCGACCCTGCCCGCGTATGTCGACTACACCGGCAAGACCTCGGGGCAGGGCAGCTTCTCCTACGACCCGCAGTCGCGCGTCGTCACCTGGACCGCGGGCGACCTCGCCGCCGGGAGCGCCGCGACGGGCTACTTCCAGGTCTCCTTCACGCCCTCGACCTCGCAGCGCGGGGCGTCACCGGCCTTGGTGGGGCCCGCGTCCTTCACGGCGTTCGACCGCTTCGCGGGGGTGAACATCTCCGCCTCGGCCGACGCGGTCACGACCGAGACGCCGGGCGACCCGGGCTACAACCCCGCGAAGGCCGAAGTGCAATAATCGCCGCGCTCGTGTAGCTTGAAGGCACCATGGCCGACGCCTCGCAGATGGAGAAGATCGTCTCGCTCGCGAAACGGCGCGGGTTCATCTACCCCGGCTCCGAGATCTACGGCGGCCTCGCGGGCACCTACGACTACGGCCCCTTGGGCCTCGCGCTCAAGAAGAATATCGAGAACCTCTGGTGGCGCCTGTTCGTCGACGAGCGCGATGACATGTACGGCGTCGACACGGCGCTCCTCATGAACCCGAAGGTCTGGGAGGCGTCCGGGCATGTCGGCGGCTTCCACGACCCCCTGGTCACGGACGTGAAGACGAAGAAGCGCTATCGCGCCGACCATCTGCTCGAAGACGCCGGGGTCGACCCGACCGGCATGTCGCTCGCGATGATGGGCGAGGTGATCCTCGAGAAGGGGATCAAGAGCCCGGAAGGGAACGATCTCACGAGCCCGCAGCAGTTCAATATGATGTTCAAGACCTCCGTCGGCTCGGTGGACGGCTCCGACACGACCGTCTACCTGCGGCCGGAGACCGCGCAGGGCATGTTCGTCAACTTCAAGAACATTCTCGACACCTACCACCCGAAGCTCCCGTTCGGCATCGCGCAGGTGGGGCGGAGCTTCCGCAACGAGATTGCGCCGCGCGACTTCATCTTCCGCGTGCGCGAACTTGAGATCATGGAGTTCGAATACTTCGTGCCGGAGCGCGCCTGGAGCCAACAATTCGAGTACTGGGTCGGGCAGATGCGCGCGTGGTTCTCGGCGCTCGGCTTCGACCAGGGCGATATCCGCGAGGTCGAAATCCCCGACGGCGAGCGCGCGCACTACTCCAAGCGCACAGTCGACTTCCATTTCAAATACCCGCACAAGTTCGACGAGATCGCCGGCCTTGCGTATCGCACCGACTTCGACCTCAAGAATCACATCGAGGCGTCGGGCGCCGACTTGCGCTACCTCGACCCCGAGTCGAATGAGAAATTCGTGCCGCACGCGATCGAGCCGACCTTCGGCCTCGGGCGCCACCTCCTTGCGGTACTCGCGAAGGCCTACGCCGAGGACGACCTCGGCCCCTCCTCCGCTGAAGCTACGCAGGGCAAGGGCGAGGCGCGCGTCGTCTTGCGGCTGCCGGCCAAGCTCGCCCCGGTCAAGGCGATGGTCTCGCCCCTCCTGAAGAACAAGCCGGAGTTAGTCGCGAAGGCGAAGGAGGTGCGCGCGCTCCTGCGGCGTGAGGTGCACCCGGCCATAGCCTTCGACGACAACGGCAACATCGGCAAGCGCTACCGCCGGCAGGACGAGATCGGCACGCCCTATTGCATCACGATCGACTTCAACACGCTCGGCGAGAAGCCGGAATTGGCTGATACCGTCACGCTCCGCCACCGCGACTCGGGCGAGCAGGAGCGCGTCGCACTCGCGGAGTTGCCCGCGCTCCTCAGGGAGAAGATCGCCTGACGGCCGATTCCGCTCTTCGCGCGGAGCGTGCTAGCATGCGCCCATGCCCGCGGAGCGCCGGATCGCGATCAGCCCCGGGAGCGTCGTCACGACGCTCCTCATCCTCCTTGGTGCCTACCTCCTCTGGGTGCTGCGCGACCTCGCGCTCCTCGTCCTCACCGCGATCGTGATCTCCTCGGCGATCGAGCCGGGGATTGCGTTCTTCGTCCGCTACCGGCTGCCGCGCTTCTTCGCGACCCTCCTCATGTACGTCATCGTGCTCGGGTCGGCCTTCGCGCTCGTGTACTTCTTCTTCCCGCCCATCCTCGCGGACGCCGCGGGCTTCCTCTCCGAGGTGCCGCAGTATCTCAATACGCTCCAGGTGCCCTCCGCAGGCCTCGCGCAGGCCTCGAACCTCCTCGGCGGCTCGCACGAGGCTGAGAGCCTGCTCTCCTCGCTCGCGGTGCTGCAGAGCGCGCTCACCGCGAACGGCTCGGGCGTCGTCGACCTTGTCGCGACGTTCTTCGGCGGCATCTTCTCGCTCATCCTGGTCGTGGTGCTCTCCTTCTACTTCGCGCTCTCCGACACGGGCGTCGATGACTTCCTTCGGCTCGTCATCCCCGCGGCCTACGAGGAGTACGCCGTCGACCTCTGGCGCCGCTCGCAGCGGAAGATCGGCAGGTGGATGCAGGGGCAGATCCTCCTCTCGGTCATCGTCGGCGTCCTCGTCTACCTCGGGCTCCTGATCCTCTCGATCCCGTACGCGCTCTTGCTCGCCGTCTTTACCGCCTTCGCGGAGATCATCCCGATCTTCGGCTCCTTGATGGCGGGCGGGGCGGCGGCCGCGGTCGCCTACACGGCGGGCGGCTTCCCGCTCGCCCTCATCGTCGCCGGGCTCTACGTGGTGGTGAACCAGTTCGAAGCGAACCTCATCTACCCGCTGATCGTGAAGAAGGTCGTTGGCATCCCGCCCCTCCTCGTCATCGTCGCGCTTATCGCCGGGTGGACCTTGGCCGGCTTCCTCGGCGTCCTCCTCTCGGTGCCGGTCGCTGCGGCGGCCTTGGAGTTCCTCTCCGACTACGGCGTGCGCAAGCGCCGCGAGCATAAGAATATATATAAGTAGTCGTACTGTCAGGAAAGCGAGTTTCGGCCGTTGCTGAAAAGTGAAAGGAATGTGTTATATTAGTGACGGACGTCACTAGAAAAGGAAGACCTCCCATGTTAGATCGTGTTCTTTCCCGTTGCTGTGACTTTCAAGTCGGCAGACTTGAAAATGCAAATGCGTACTGCTATGTCTGTGGCCGTGTTCATATTCATGAACATATGGATCTCAGGCATTTACGCGGGACTCTCCTCGGCAGGGTGGTGCGCAGGCACAACCTCAACTGGGGTGAGATCCAGATGGACGAGAGAAAGTTCGGCGGGATGCAGCGCGGGACCTTCTGCCAGTCGGTCTCGACGGAAATTGAGGCCCTTTGTCCGCATGGCAATCCAATTGCCTATAACAGGAAGCCCCTTCGGCTACATATGTGCTTCGGAGCCGATAACAGCGACCCATTTTCAAGTGCCGACTTTTCTGTTCAGCAAGGCCTGGATTTCACATCCGACCTTTGCGATCGGCACGACAGCTGCGGTTCTGATCCTGCCGCCAAGCATCTTTCTCTAGCGGAAGAGGTTGCGTTGCGAGCTGCCGCATTCAGTGTCGGCAGCGTCGTCAAGTACAATTCATCACGCGTTCAGTTCGAAAAGGTATAACGACTCATAAGCTACAAGATTAAAGCCCGGTGGCGTACGCCGGGCTTTTGCCTTATATTCAAGGGATGGCTAGGTATTTAACAACGACTCTCCCGTATGTAAACGCTGATCCCCACATTGGCCACGCGCTTGAATTCGTGCAGGCGGACTTCCTCGCGCGCTTCTGGCGCCTAGCGGGGGAGGAGGTCTTCTTCAACACCGGCACCGACGAGCACGGGCAGAAGATCGCCGAGGCTGCGGCGAAGGCCGGGCTCCCGGTCGAGGACTACGTCGACCATTACGCCGCCGAGTTCGAGAAGCTCAAGGCCGAGTTCGACCTCTCCTACGACGCGTTCATCCGCACGACGAATCCGGGCCACGTCGAAGCTGCGCGGGAGATGTGGCGCCGCTGCGCCGCCGCGGGCGATATCTACAAGAAGCGCTACACCGGCCTCTACTGCGTCGGCTGCGAGGCCTTCAAGACGGACAAGGAGGTTGTCAAAGGGCGCTGCGAGCTCCACCCGACGCTCGAGCTCAAGGAGGTGTCTGAAGAGAATTACTTCTTCCGCTTCTCGAAGTACGAGCCGCAGCTCCTGGCGTACCTCGAGCGTAAGGATGCGATCGTCCCCGACTGGCGCCGCAAAGAGGCGATCAAGTTCGTGAAGAAGGGCCTCGAAGACTTCAGCATTTCGCGCGAAGCTGCGCGTCTCTCCTGGGGCATCCCGGTGCCGGACGACGAGACGCAGGTGATGTACGTGTGGTTCGACGCGCTGACGAACTACATCTCGACCTTGGGCTGGCCCGCCGACGAAGAGGGTCGCTTCAAGAAATTCTGGGACGAGGGGCGGACGCTCCAGGTCGCGGGGAAGGATCAGGTGCGCTTCCAGTCGCTCATGTGGCAGGCGATGCTTATGTCGGCCGGAGTGAAGACGACCGATCAGGTCTTCTATCACGGCTTCATCACCTCGGGCGGGCAGAAGATGAGCAAGTCGACCGGCAACGTGATCAACCCGTTCGACGTCATCGGCCGCTACGGCGTCGACGCTCTGCGCTACGTCCTCCTCCGGCACGTGAGCCCGACCGAGGACGGCGACCTGACCGACGAGACGATCCGCGAGTACTACACCGCGCACCTCGTGAACGGGCTCGGCAACCTCGTCGCGCGCGTGATGAAGCTCGCCGAGGAGCACCTCGCGCACCCGGTCGAGCTCACGGAGGAGGACACGGCGATTGCGCCGGAGTTCGCTGCGGCCGTCGACGCGTTCAGGTTCAACGAGGCGCTCGATTTCGTCTTCGACCTCGTCGGGAAGGGCGACGGGCGCATGACGCGCAAGAAGCCGTACGCCGGCATCAAGAGCGGCGATACGGTCGAGCGCGAGGAGGCACGGGGCGAGATCGAGGGCCTGGTGCGCCGGCTCGCCGCAATCGCCGCGCACCTCGCGCCCGCGATGCCCCGCACCGCCGCCGCGATCGCCGCCGCGGTGCGCCACAACAAGAAGCCGGAGAACCTCTTCCCGCGCTTGTCCTAAGGAGTACTAGAGAGGAGTCAGGTGCGCCCGGATGCTATACTAGTGGCGATGAGCACTCACGCAGCCAAATCAACCTACTCGTGGAACGAGCGAATAATCGCGCTTGCAAAACGAGTTGGCGAAGGCATTCGGGAACGCGAGCGCGACGAGAGAGTCAATGGAGCGCCTGTCGATACCAGAGCATAGCTTTGTATTACTCGATACGAACGTTCTCATCGATTCGTCCAAGTTCCCTGAAGAGTTTAGTGTGCTCTATGCGGAATTACGGCGGCTCGAAATCGTTCCGGTTATTGAGAGTACCATTCGGCTCGAATTTCTTCGTGGTCTGAAGCGCGGTCCGGAAGAGCTTCGGGCGGCAGAGGAGTTCCTCACGGCATTGTGCGGCACGGACCATCTCGTTCTTGCTCCCGATAAGGACATTTTTGATCGGGCGCTTACAATCGCCCGCATATATCTGAATGCAGACAATAAGAGTTCAAGCGTTGCAGATACGTTGATCGCTGCGCAGTTGAGCAAATATGCGCGGACCGCATCAACCGTGGCAGAACTGTTCCTTGCCACACAGAACCATCGTGACTTCCCTCCGGTATTGTTCGATCGCGTCGACACCATGCTCGTTACGCTCGCCGACGGCTCGATCAGAACAATCGGTTTCTATCGCTTCAAGAAAGCGCGCTTCGACCAGCTCGCGTCAGTATGACGACCAAGTATTTCGACGCGCACTGCCACCTGCAGTTCCCGGCCTTTGCTGAGGATCGCGAGGAGGTGATTGCGCGGATGGAGGAGCGCGGGGTCGCCGGGGTGGTCGTCGGCTGCGACTACGTGAGCTCGCAGGCGGCGGTCGCGCTCGCCGAGCGCCACGAGCATCTCTACGCGGCGATCGGTCTCCACCCCAATCATGAATCAGAGGAGGCCTTCGACCCGGCGGCATATCGCGCGCTCGCCGCGAGCGCGTCCGCCGGAGGCGGATCCGCCTCCGGCGGAAAGGTCGTTGCGATAGGGGAGTGCGGCTTGGACTATTTTCGTCCTGAAGAGGTGAACGAGGAGGTGAAGGAGAAGCAGAAAACCCTACTGCGCTCCCAGATCGCGCTTGCCGCCGAGCTCGATAAGGCCTTGATCATCCACGCGCGGCCGTCGAAGAAGACGCGCGACGCATATCACGACCTCATCGCGATCCTCACGGAGGAGAAGGAGCAGTATCCGAACCTCCGCGGCGATATCCACTTCTTCGTCGGGGGCGAGGAGGAGATGCGCGCCTTGGTCGCGCTCGGCTTGACCGTCTCCTACACGGCGGTCGTCACCTTCGCTCGCGAGTACGACGCCGCCATCGGCGCCGCGCCGCTCGCGTCCCTCCTCGCCGAGACCGACGCGCCCTATGTCCCGCCGACCTCGCGCGGACGCGGGGCGCGCAACGACCCTCTGGCCGTCGAAGACGTCGTCGCGAAGCTCGCCGAGATCCGCAACGAGCCCCTCGAGACCGTCCGCCAAGCTACGGTCGCGAACGCCACGCGCCTCTTCGGGCTGGCCGCGTCGCCGCGCGGCTAGTTGCGAGGGGGGCTCTCGAGTGCTAGGGTAGGGCTACTATGGCTAAGAAGAAGGGGATAGAAGAGGGGCTCGAGACGGAGGCGGGCGAGGCCCGCATCTACGAGCTCGGCTCCCACCTCGATCCGGAGCTCGGGGTCGAGGAGGCGAAGAAGGCATATAACGAGATCCGGGCCCTGGTCACCAAGCAGGGCGAGGTGGTCGCCGAGGGCGAGCCTCAGAAGATCCCGCTTGCCTACACTATCTCGCGGCAGGAGACCGCCGGGCGGCGCGACTTCGACTCCGCCTACTTCGCTTGGATCGCATACGAGGCTTCGGCGGAGGCGCACGAGGAGATCGTCGCCGCGATGCGGGGCGACGCGCGCGTGATCCGCTTCATCGACCTCGCGACCGAGAAGGCCGCCGCGCAGGCAGCAGCCGAGCGCGCCGCGCTCGCGGAGAAGGTCGAGGCGCCGGAGGGCCAGACCGAGGCTGCCGACGACGCTGCGCTTGACGCTGCGCTCGAGAACGCGACGATCTAACCGATCATGTACCTCAACAAAGCCTTCCTCTACGGCAACCTGACGCGCGATCCGGAGATGCGCGCCTTGCCCTCGGGCGGCCAGGTCGCCTCGTTCTCGATCGCGACGAATCGCGTCTACAAGGACCGCGACGGCGCCAAGCAGGAGGCGACCGAGTTCCACAACTGCGTCGCCTTCGGCCGCTCGGCGGAATTGATTGCGCAGTATATGAAGAAGGGCCGCCCGCTCTTCGTCGAAGGGCGCATCCAGACGCGCTCGTGGGACGACAAGGAGACGGGCAAGAAGAACTATCGCACCGAGATCGTCGTCGACAACTTCCAGTTCGGCGACGGCGGCCAGGGGCGCGGCGGGGAAGGTGGCGGCTACCAGGCGGCGCCGGCGCGCGAGAGCGCTCCCGCCGCGCCCAAGGAGGACGCGGGCGAGATCCAGTATCCGGACGAGGAGATCAATCCGGAAGACATTCCGTTTTAAATATTGAAATATTTATACATTTAAAAATATAAATATGGCTTACCAATCCGAGCGGGAAGAGATCGAGATCAAGAAGTTCGTCGACTACAAGGACGTCGCGTACCTGAAGCAATTCACCAATCCGCACGCGAAGATTCTCGGCAAGAAGCGCACTGGCGTCCCGGCAGGGAAGCAGCGCGAGATCACGGAGGCGATCAAGCGCGCGCGCTACATGGCGCTCCTCCCGTACGTCGCGGCGTAGCGCGACAAGAAAAGCCCCGCCGCCCGCAAGGGCGGCGGGGCTTTTCTGCGGTTACGCCTTCGAGACGCGTTCGGTGTAGTCGCCGGTGTCGGTGTTGATGCGGATTACGTCGCCGGTGTTGATGAAGAGCGGGACATTGACCGAGGCGCCGGTCGCGAGCTTGACGGGCTTCATGCCGCCGGTCGCCGTGTCACCCTTCACGTTCGGCGGGGCCTCGACGACCGTGAGGTCGACCTTCACTGGGATCTTGATCGAGAGGGGCTCGTCGTCGTGGGTCACCACCTCGACAACGGCGTTCGGCGCGAGCCACCGCACCTGGTCGTGGACAGCCTCCTCGGCGAACTTGAAGCGATTCTTCGGGTTCCCCGCCTCGGCGAACCAGCTCTCGCCGCGGTTCGTATAGAGGTACTGCGCCTCCATGCGGGAGACCTCGGCCTCCTCGGCCGACTCGTTCTGATGGAAGGAGATCTCGAGGACCTTCCCCGAGACGAGGTGGCGGAGCCGCGTCTGGTTGACCGGCTTACGCATCTGCATGCGGAAGATGTGCGAGGAGAGCACCTCGTAGGGCTCGTTATTGTAGAGGATGATCGTCTTGGGGAGGATCTCGTTATAGGAGAGCGTAGCCATGTCCGTAACCTGAAGGCCGTATCGGCCGTTATAAAAAGTAGCCCTCTCGGGCGACTCCTGTATGCTAGCAGAGACCATGGCTTTGCTCAATACGGCCGAAGACCTCGGCGCCCTCGCGGACGCCGAGCTCCTCGCGCGCTCGCGCCGCGAGCCGGCGCTGTTCGCCCTGTTGGTCCGCCGCTACGAGAGCGCCTTCTTGCGCCGGGCCCGGACGATCCTCGGCGACGCCGAGGAGGCGAAGGAGGCCGTCCAAGACGCCTTCACCAAGATGTACCTCTACGTCGACCGCTATGCGGCGCAAGAGGGCGCGACCTTCGCCTCTTGGGCGTATACGATACTGAACCGCGTCTGCTACACCCGCTACCAGGGCCGGAAGCGCCGGTGGGAGAGCCGGCTCGAGCTCGCGCCGGAGCACCTCGAGTCGCTCGCGGACGAATCCGCGAGCTTCCTCGACGACCTCTCGATCCGGAGCGAGGTCCTCGCCGCCCTTGCGAAGCTCCCGGAGGCTGCCGCCCGGCTCCTCCGGCTCCAATTCATCGAGGGCAAGAGCCAGGAGGAGATCGCGGCGTCCGAGCGCCTCTCGGTGCCGGCCGTGAAGACGCGCGTGCACCGCGCGAAGAAGCTATTCAAGAGCGTGTATGATACGCAGCATCATGACTGACGTCTCCGACATCGAGCGCGTCGTGATGCGGCGCGTGCAGACGATCCGCTTCCTCCGGCCCTTCGTCTCGGGCGGCGCGCTCGCAGCGCTCGTCCTCGCGCTTGCGCTCTGGGGGATCGGGCGGGAAGTGTGGGTCGCGAAGGTGTTCTCGAACGGGCCGCACGGCTTCTTCGCGCATGCGCGCTACCTCGCCTACGCCTTCCGGCATACGCGGCTCGTCGTGCAGGCGCTCGTGCTTGCGAGCGCCGCCGCCGCCTTCATCCTCACGCGCGCTCTGCTGCGCCCCATCGCGTTCGCGTTCGCGCCCGCTCCGTCGCTCGCGTAGGGGGCAGTGCCTAAACGCACAGGGCGCCCCGAGCGGGGCGCCCCGTGCCGTCTCCATGCGGGCTTAGCGATTCGCGTGCCGCGCCCGGCCGCCCTTCCTGCCTGCTGCGCGGGCGCTCTCGGAGTCGAACTCGTGGGCGGTGCCTGCGCGATGCGCGGCCTTGCCGCCCTCGGATGCGATCTCGCGCTGCCGTTCCTCCGGCATGCCCGCGAAGCCGCGGCCGCCAATGTTGCGTGCCATACGTGCTCTCGTTACGCCTCTCGTAAGCCGGCCTCGACCTTCGGCCGTGGCCGAGAGGATAGCGGAGAGCGGATGAGCGGCGCGTTAATTCGGGAATGATCCTTCGTCGACGACCGCGTGCGCGAGGCCGTAGCGCACGAAGTCTGTCGGCGCGAGGAGCGTCTCCCGCCGCATCATCCGGAGCACGCCGGTCGCGGAGAGTCGGCCGCTCGTATTGGCGGCGACGATCGCCGCATACTGCCGGTCCTTCGCCTCATCCTCGGCCGCCATGGTGCGGAGGTCGCGGGCGGTGTAGCGGGTGTTGGGGTCGAAGTAGCGCCCCGCGAGGTGCAGGAGCCCGGTCGTGTGCGCCGTCACGAGCCGCGTCGAGCCGGTGAGTAAGAGGAGGATGCCCGAGGAGTCGACATCGCCCGCGCCGATCGTCGTCAGGGCAGCGGGGCGCAGGATCGTGCGGACGGTGTCGTAGAAGCCCATCGCCGTCCCCGACGGCCCGCCCGCCGAGGTGACCACCATGCGTATGGGCGCGGCGGGGCTCGCCTGGAGTCGATCCTCGATCTCTTTGAGCACGCGCTCCGAGGTCGCGTAGTTGACGAGCCCAAGGTACTCGACAAGCTCATCAGGAGCGAACGCGACGAGACCCGGGAGACCCCGGGTCTCGTCCGCCGCCACCTCCGCGATCGCCTCATTCACGCTCCCATCATACGCGCCGCACTTTCGCGCTTCAAGCGCGGCAGCAGATTTTAGTAATACGTTGAGTATATGGATTGGCACCCGGTACCCGAGCTGTTGACCGTGTATCCATATCCACAGGCGCACCCATTTGTATTGTAATCATATTCAGCCCCTACGCCCCATCGTGCAGAGCAGTACGAATATCCTGACTGGCACGTGCTCCCGTCAAACATATAGCCAGGCTCGCATTCGCACGAATTCGTGGCCGCATCATAAGTGGCTCCAAAACCCTCCTTATTTTCGCAGTACGTCAAGGCCGATTCGCAACCCGTCGCAGTGGTTACATAGCCAGACCAACATTCGCATTGTCCGGCAGAGGCGTCATAACTTGAGTATAAAGGGCAACTCGGCTGCGCGACACACTCAGTTTGAGCGGTGTTCCAAACATAGCCCGATTGGCAGCCACATGTTGGGCCTCCTTGGGCATTAGTTGTGCCAGTCCAGTAGCTCCCGATTCCATAATCGGCCTGGCACTGTTCGTCATTCGTCTCTTGCGGAACGCATGCTGTCTGGCCCGCGTTCCAAGTGTACCCTGTGTCACAGCCACAAGTAGCCTTGCCGTTCTGGGGGGACGAATAACTACCAGTGCCATAGTTACTTTCGCACCACTGTTCCAGGTCAGATTGAAGCGCGCACGCATTACCGCTTGCATCCCATGAATATCCGTCTTTACATCTGCAGGTTGGTTTGCCGCTACTGTCCAATTGCCCAGACCATTCACTATTTTGGCCAAAGCCGCTTTGGCATATCTGATCGTTAGATAGCTGAGGGGTTGCAGCGGATTCAGCGTTAGCTGCGCGCAAGGGCGACTTAATTGCTGCGGGGTCTGCCTTGGCGGCAACGGCATTCAGGAAGTTTGCGGCGACAACTTCTCCCGGGATAATCACTCCTAGATTTTGATAATTCCCCGCTTCAACTGCCGAGGGTATCCCCAGCCAGCAGCCGTCTTGATCGACAGCCAGACCTCCGGAATTGCCGCTGTCTACTTTTGCAGAAGTTAGGATATATCCATTATCAGAAAAGCTGCTCAAGAGGCCGTCCGTGACAGTCAGATTGTAGCCGCCGCTCGTGACGGGATAGCCGTAAATGCGAACAGAGTCACCGAGCTTTGAAGGTTGAGTGGGATCGCAAGTGCTGGGAGAAACGAATGCCGTAAACGTAGCGGGGTAGGTCCCCCACGTCTTCCCGTTCTTATCGGTGTATGCGGCATCGATCTTTAAGGTCGCAACATCATACTTCTTGCTGAGCTTCGGGACGATACTAGGGACCGCTTTATAAATCTTACTGATCTGTCCCGTCGCAGGGTCCGGGATGGTGACTTCGCACTCCTTTGCTCCCTGAATGACATGGTTGTTCGTCAATATGGTGCCGTCACTCGTGAAGACGGTTCCCGACCCGCCGTATCCTGTATCGCAGTTTATATCGACCACAGCCAATTGATTCTGGGGAACGATGACAGTCGGACTTTTCCCGTGCGGATGCAGAGGCCATACAAGGAGTATGGCACCGAAGCTTGCGGTAGCCACCCCTATCCCGAGCCAGATCCAAGGGTTGCGCATGTCCAGGCGACGCGCGGTGCCAAGGGGCACCGCGCCTAATAGGGCGGTGAAAAAGCTGCTCGGGACTGATGAGCCACAATTTTTACAAAACTTTTTACCCCGCTCAATTCTATGTCCGCATATTTTGCAGTACATACGAGGTGGAGGTTTGCCTACGGACAACGTGTGCCCGCCCCCAACGAAGAAGTCTCTTCTTTAGATAGGCCAGCCGAGTCGACACACCAATACGTGCCCGAGTCAGAGGTGAGCTGCGCTTGTAGAGCATAGGCGCTCCCGTCGGTTGAAACGGCGCACGACATCTCGCCGTTTGGATTGAGGCTCGAAATGTCTTGCAACTCGCTTGCGATGGTCGCATCGGCGGCAAACATGCCGTCCGCGCAAGAGTCGGTCCCGTTCCCGTAGCTGTTATCGCCGGCGCCCCCATAGTACACTTCCGCTTCCGCACGGATACTGTCCAGACGAGATTCGATAGCGGCGTCCCTGCTTTTCGCACGGGCTGTGTTGAGCGAAGCCAGCACCACTGCAGCCAGAACACCGATAACAAATAATCCGACGAACACGAGAATGATTATGGTAACGGCTCTGCTAACGCCGTTCTGGCCTTGGATGAATTCCCCGTTCTTGTTTCGTATTCCTAGAAACGTGGAGTGGCACTTCGGACAGCGATATTTGTGGGTCGCGACGAAGTAGAGGATAGTGATGAGCGGAGCAAAGATCACGCATATCCACGCAAGAATTTTCGCCCACAGGCTCCGTGCCGGTTCGCCTGGGCCGATGTACCCGCAATTGCCGCACTTAATGACACCTTTTCCCGTCGGAGGTGCGGCGACAGGTTCCGATTGAGTCGAGGGAGCGGTGCTCGTAACCGGAGCAGACTCTCGGAGGACAGGAACGGATTCCTTGGTAAGAGCCGCGCCGCATTTTTCACAAAAATTCGCGTCAGGGTCATTTTTTCTTCCGCAGTTGCTACAGTACATACGCGAGCTGTTTATTGTTTACGTACTTTCAGTCTATCACCCGTCCGCAAGCTTCACCCGGATCTGCTTCAAGAGCTCTTTGGCGACGTCCTTGTGCTCGCGGAGGTAGGTGCGGGTGGCGTCGTAGCCGGTCGCGAGCTTCTCCTCGCCCATCTTGTAGGAGGCGCCGCTCTTGGTGAGAAGGCCGAACTTCTCGCCGAGCGCGATCAATTCGCCCTCGCGGCTGATGCCCTCGTTGTAGAGGAGGTCGAACTCGGTCGTCTTGAAGGGCGCGGCGACCTTGTTCTTGACCACTTTCACGCGGACGCGACCACCCACGACCTCCTCGCCCTTCTTGATGCTCGCGATGCGGCGGATGTCGAGGCGCACCGAGGTGTAGAACTTGAGCGCTTTGCCGCCCGGCGTCGTCTCTGGATTGCCGAACATGACGCCGATCTGCATGCGGATCTGGTTGATGAATATGACGATCGTCTTCGAGCGCGCGACGATCGCGGTCAGCTTGCGCAAGGCCTGCGACATGAGCCGCGCCTGCTTGCCGACGTGCTGCTGGCCCATCTCGCCTTCGATCTCATCCTTCGGGGTCAAGGCCGCGACCGAGTCGACGACGATCACGTCCACGTTCCCGCTCCGCACCAGGCTCTCGACGATATCGAGGGCCTGCTCGCCCGTGTCCGGCTGGCTGATGAGGAGCTCGGGGAGCTTGACGCCGATGCGCCGCGCATACTCCGGGTCGAGGGCGTGTTCGGCGTCGACGAAAGCGGCGATGCCGCCCGACTTCTGCGCCTCCGCGATGACGTGCAGGGCGAGCGTCGTCTTGCCCGAAGATTCCGGCCCGAAGATCTCGATGATGCGCCCGCGCGGCAGGCCGCCGATCCCGAGGGCGGCGTCGAGCCCCTCCGAGCCGGTCGGGATCGCCGGGATCTTCTGCGGGGTGCCGCTGCCATAGGTCGTGATCGCCTCGTCGCCGAACTTGGTGCGGATCTCCTTGAGCGCAGCCTCGATCGAGCGCTGCTTGGCGTCCTTGTCTGCGCCGGCGGCCGCGGCCACTTCCTTCGCTGCTTTGGGGACCTTCTTCTTGAATGCGGGCATGAGACAAAAGTTAGGGTACGTAAATGGCGCGGGTCACGGTCGTTCTCCGGCCGAAGCGGTCGGTCGCCGTGAAGGTAAGTATAGACCCCCCGGGCGGGAAGGCGAGGGTGGCCCCGAAGCGCCCAGACTGATCGGGGAGGAGCGCCGCCCCATCGAGCGTGAGCGCCACCGTGCGCGCCGCGCGGCCCGAGACGGTCACGACGCCGTCCGGCGCATGCGCGCCCTCGGCGGGCGAGGCGACCACGAGTGAGGGCCCCGCGAGCAAGGGGTACCCCTCGAAGAGGCCATAGCCGAGGACGACCGCGAGGACGACGGCGATCAGGGCGCGATTCACAGCTCGTCGTCAGTCTCGCCCTCCTCCTCGACTGCTGCGCCGCCCGCACGGTTGAGGACCTCGCGGGGCTTCGAACCGTCGGCGGGGCCGATGACGCCTTTGGCCTCGAGGACGTCCATAAGGCGCGCGGCGCGGGAGTAGCCGATCTTCAGCTTCCGCTGCAGATAGCTCGTCGAGGCGCGGCCGGCCTCCTCGACCGCGGCCTTTGCCGCCTCGTAGAGGTCGTCGTCGATCTCTTCATCGTCGCCCATCCCTCCGCCAAGCGAGAGCGACTCGCCCCCGCCGCTCGTGACGGGCCCGCCGCCGAGCTCGATCGCGGTCAAGTCGCCCGGGTTGTGGGCCTTGATGTGCTGTACGACCTTCTTGACCTCGTTTTCGCTGATGAACGCCGTCTGGAGGCGCACGGGCTTACTCATGTCGCTCGAGAGGTAGAGCATGTCGCCCGCGCCAAGGAGGGTCTCGGCGCCCGAGGCGTCGAGGATCGTCCGCGAGTCGATCTGCGAGGCGACCTGGAGGGCGAGCCGGGTCGGGACGTTCGCCTTGATGAGGCCGGTGATCACGTTCACCGACGGGCGCTGCGTCGAGAGGATGAGGTGGATGCCGACCGCGCGCGACATCTGCGCGAGCCGGACGATAGCCGCCTCGAGTTCGCGCGGGAAGCTCGTCATGATATCCGCGAGCTCGTCGATCACCACGACGATATAGGGCATCGCCTCCGGGAGCTCGGCCCCTTCGCGGGCGCGCTTCTTCGCCGGCTCATAGACGGTCTTGTGGTAGGAGTCGATATCGCGCACGCGCTCGGCCTCGAGCACGTTGTAGCGCCGCTCCATCTCCTTGCCCGCCCAGCGCAAGGCGAGGATCGCCTTCTTCGGCTCCGTGATGACCGGGGTGAGGAGGTGGGGGATACCATTATAGGACGTGAGCTCGACGCGCTTCGGGTCGACGAGGATGAAGCGCATCTGGTCCGGGCCGTTGCGGTAGAGGAGGGAGGTGATGAGGGCGTGGATCGCAACCGACTTCCCGGAGCCGGTCGCGCCGGCGACGAGGGCGTGCGGCATCTTGGCGACGTTCACATAGTGGGGCGTGCCGGTGATGTCGCGGCCGAGCGCGGCGAGGAGCGGGGCCGTACTCTCGCGCCACGCCCCGCTCCCGAGGACTCCGCCAAGGCCGACCATCGCCTTGGTCGAGTTCGGCACCTCGATGCCGACGAGCGACTTGCCCGGGATCGGCGCCTCGATGCGAACCGGGTGCGCGGCGAGGGCGAGCTCGAGGTTCGAGGCGAGCGAGACGATCTTCGAGAGCCGCACCCCTTCCGCGGGCTTCACCGCATAGCGGGTCACGGTGGGGCCCACCGACACCTCATCCATCTCGACGTTGATGCCGAAGTTCTGGAACGTGCGCTTGATGATGTTCGCGTTCGCCTTGATGTCGCCCGTGCCGGGCTTGCCGCGGTCTTCGCCGAGGAGCGACAAGGGGGGCGGGTCGTACGCTGCGTCGAAGTTCGCGATGCCGCCCGCGCCCGCGCGGCCCGGCTTCTCGGTGCCGAAGACGTTGATCGTCGGGTCGGCCTCGGGGCTCTCGGACGCATCCTCCTCATCCTCCGGCTCTTCGTACTCCTCGTCCGCATCTTCTTCGGGCGGCTCTGCGCCCATGTCGTCGTCTTCGTCGGCGAGGGTCTCATCGGCGCGCCCGGCGCGGCGCTCGCGGAGCGCCTCGGCACTCTGGAGGACGAGCACCGCCATCGCCTCGATGTCGCCCGCGATCGCGATGCCAAGCGCGATCACGGCGAGGAGGAGCACGACGGCGCCCCAGAAGCCGAAGAAGCCATCGAGCATCCCGCCCACGTAGCGCCCCGCCGCCCCGCCCTCCGGCGCGCCCGGGAAGAGGCCAGCGAAGGCGAGAACGGCCGCGAGGATAAGCGCGACGCCCGAGGTCGCCAAGGGCGATAGGGCGGGCCGCCCGAATCCCGCGTAGAGGCCGACCGCAATGAGCGCCACGGGGAGGGTGAACGCGCCGATCCCGACGAGGGCGTACGCGGCCGCGAACGCCGCGCGCCCGGCTGGCCCCGCCCCGCCGAAGATCGCGAGCGCGAGGAGGACACCGGCCGCGACAAGCGCGATCGCCGCGACTACCCGGATCAGGGTGTCGTAGGCGCGCACCGCCTCGTCGCGCGCTTGGCGCGGCTTGCGGCTGCGGGCACCGTTCTTCTCCGGCTTCCTCGGCATAGATAACGCATGCATTGTAGCATCGCGTGTTGCGGCATTCGACTGGGCGATTGCGCGGCCACCCCGGCCGCGTATACTGTCCGTTATGGCTATCGGTCACGATGAAGCATCTCTAGGACACGCTAGTGAAAGTAAAGGACAGGTTGCCCGACAGTCGTCGCGTCAGGAGGTCGATGTAGTCTTTGATAAATCAGTGTTTTCAAACATTTTCTATAAGGACATACGCCGCGTATACATCTATAAGAAGGCTGAGCGGCTCGCAAGCGCGCTCTACCTCGTCGGCCCCGCGTTCGCTGGGGCATTGTCCTTGAGGGCGAAGCTCGAAGGGGTCGCGCTCGCGCTCACCGAAGCGGCGCAGGCGCCCGCCCCCCGGCTTGCCGAGGCGCTCTCGCGCGAACTGCTTGCGCTCTCGAGCCTGCTCTCGATGGCGCGGGCGGGCGGGCTCCTCTCTCCCATGAATGCCGAGCTCATTGCTGCCGAAGCGCGCGCCCTTCTTGCAGAAGCGGCCGGCTACGAAGAGCCGCGGCTCGCGCTCCCCGAGGCGGCGACCCTGCCTGCGCTTGCCCGCGAGCTCTCCGCGACGAGCGCAGCGCGCCCTGCGGCGCCCCGCAGCCCCGCGCCGCGGAGCGCGCAGGTCGCGCAGCCCCACGCCGATAAAGGACACGCTTCGCCCCGGCAGGAGGCGATCCTGTCCTATATAACGGACAAAGGCACTGTCTCGATCCGGGACCTCTCCTTCGTCGTGCGCGGCGTATCGGAGAAGACCATCCAGCGCGAGCTCCAGACATTAATAGGGGAGGGGAGGGTCCTGAAGCGCGGCGAGCGACGCTGGAGCACGTACGAACTCTCTCGGTAAGCTTTTGACGGTCCCGCCCGTCTCTGGTAATGTGCGCCCCGTGGGTTATCCACACGCACGGCTCCGTCTCGGCGGAGGGCCCGGGTATACTGGGCCTTACGCTCTTCGGAGCGGGCACTTTGATAACTGAATAGCGGCCTAGAATGGCCGCCTCAAATTAGCCAGCTAACCGGGCTACGCGCAGGTCGATACCGCGCGCGGCTCGGATAGTGTGATTGAACCGGGCTTCACAACACTTGCATTAATCACGTGCACTTAAAGCACTTACCAACTACAGACTATGTCTAATGTAACTACGAAAGCGATCGCGAAGGTCGCGGCCGTGGCGACGGGTCTTGGTATGGCGACGTCTTTGCTCTCGCTCGCGCCTATGGCGCACGCGGCAGCGTTGACCTCGAGCCAGATCAACTCGATCGTCTCGCTCCTCCAGTCCTTCGGCGCTGATGCGACTACGATCGCGAACGTCCAGGCCTCGCTCTCGGGCGGCACGCCGGTCTCGACCGGCACCACCGGCTCGATGTCGGGCTCCTGCTCGTTCACGATGGACCTCCACACGGGCTCTTCTGGCGCGCAGGTCACCTGCCTCCAGAACGCCCTCATCGCGGCGGGTTATTCGATCCCGGCCGGCGCGACTGGGTACTTCGGTGCTCAGACGAAGACCGCCGTGATGGCGTGGCAGGCTAAGGCTGGCGTTACGCCGGCTGCCGGCTACTTCGGCTCGATCTCCCGCGCAGCGTGGAACCTCGGCGGCTCGTCCTCGACGGGCACCGGGACCGGCACTGGCACGGGCTCCTCGACCTCGACGACGCTCACGGGCGCTGGCTACCTGACCAACGAGAGCCACCTGGGTTCGGTCACGAGCGACCTCCACGCGGGTGATTCTGCGACGGCGGTTGTCGGTTCGTCCTTCGACGCGACGGGCGGCGATGTCCAGCTCCAGCGCGTTGACGCGACGTTCGACCTCTCGGGCGTCACGACGGGCAGCACGAACCTTGACCAGTACGTCTCCGACGTCGAGCTCTGGGACGGCAACACGAAGCTCGCTTCGATGTCTGCCTCCGCGGGCGATGAGTCTTCGAACATCTGGACCTACCGCTTCACGGGTATCAACGATATCGTGAAGAACGGCCAGACGGCGAACCTCTACATCAAGGTCACGCCACTCACTTCGGTTGGCGCGAACCAGGATGGAAGCGCGAACTTCGAGGGTACGATGAAGGCGCAGCTCCTCGCGGACGCGATCCGCGCGGTCGGCGCTGACGGTATCTCCGATACCTACGGCACCTTGAACTCGGAGAACTTCACGGTCTCCTCGGCGAACACCGGCACCCTCACGGCCTCCCCGGCTGCTGACAACCCGGTCGCGAGCCAGGTAGCGGTCGCGTCCTCGACGACGACCGGCGTCAAGCTCCTCGCCATCAACTTGAAGGCGAAGAACTCTGACATCACCGTCAAGAACCTCCAGATCAGCTTGAACACCTCGGCGACCAACCTCTCCGACGTGGTCAACACCGTGTACCTCATGAAGGGCTCGACCGTCCTCAAGTCGGCGACCCTCGGGTCTGGCAAGTACGGCACCGTCACGTTCAGCAACATGAACGAGACGATCCCGCAGGACCAGACGAACGAGTACACGATCACGGCTGATATCAAGGGCGATTCGGCCTATGCTGACGGCACGACGCTTATCGCGTCCTCGACGACGGCGGGCTGGGATATCCAGGATGCGCAGGGCAACAGCGTTACGCCTTCGGCTGCGGTGACGGGCAATACGCTCACCCTGACGGCTTCGGGTCTCTCGGTATCGATGGGCACCCCGACGGCGACCCTCAACAGCGCGTCGTTCGCGGGCGGCCAGGATACGGGCACGTTCGCTCTTCCGTTCACCGTGACCGCGGGTGATACCGCGATCTGGGTCGGCGGCACGGCGACGGCGACGACGACGACCAACTCGGGCACGGCCTTCGCGACGAGCCTTGGCGTGGTGTTCGCGACGACGACGACTTCCTCGGCGACGACGACGACCACTACGGCGTCGGTCTCCGCGGGCAGCTCGAACAGCAACGACAACGGTACGAACTACTACGTCGCTGCGAACTCGTCTCGCACCTTCACGCTGAACCTCTCGGTCGGCACCTCGGACAAGATGTCGTCTTCGGCTTCGGTTGAGCTCGGCTACCAGTTGGTCGGCATCAACTACAGCACGACGAACACGATGGGCACGACGTACTTCACGTCGAACTTGAACACCTTCAAGACGTCCGACATCTTCCTCCACGGCCACTAATCCTAGTGACCTAGCCCCCAAACTAAGTAAGGGCTCCGGCTAGGGAATCGGCCTAGCAAGCGAAAAGCCACTCCGCAAGGAGTGGCTTTTCGCGTTCATGCTAGGATGGCGGTATGCGACCGGCTCTGCCGTACTTGGTCGAGTTCGTGAAGTTCTCGGCCGGATTCTCCGCGATCGTCGCGGCGGCCTTGCTTGTGCTCCGCGCCACCTCCTGATAGGGTGGGGAGCGTACGGACCGAAGACCGTAGGCAACACTAAGCCCTACGCAGGGAGACACTCCGCCCCAGGCGGGAGGTCGAACAGCTCCTCGTTTCGTTCGTACGCACACACACCATGGCAATACGCAAAGAGAAGAAAAGCGAGATCCTCGCCAAGCTCGAAGGGGCGCTCAAGGAGGCGACTGCGGCGGTCTTTGTCGGCTTCGACAAGCTCACCGTGGCCGACGCCTCGAGCATGCGCCGCGAGTTGAAGAGCGAGGGGATTCGCTATTACGTCGCGAAGAAGACCCTGATCCGCCGCGCGCTTGCCGGCCAGAACTACGGCGGTGCCGCCCCGGAATTGCCGGGCGAAGTCGCGGTCGCCTGGACGGCCGGCGCGGACACGACGGCTCCGGCGCGCCTCCTCCACGAGTACGGCAAGAAGCTCAAAGGCGCTGTGAAGCTCTTGGGCGGCATCTTCGACGGGGCCTTCCAGAACGAGGGGAGCGCGGTCGCGGTCGCGACCATCCCGCCCGTTCCGGTCCTGCGCGGCATGTTCGTGAACGTGATCAACAGCCCGATCCAGGGCCTCGTGATCGCGCTCGATCAGATCAGGGAGCAGAAAGCTTAGTAGCGTTACAGACTCATTATGGATGAAGCAGTAAAGGAGACGGAGGTCGTCGAGACGCCGGCCGCGGAGGAATCCGCTCCGGAAGCGGCAGCTCCTGTCGCGGAGGCGAAGGCCGAAGAGACGGCCGAGGTGCCCGAGAAGTTCAAGAAGCTCGTCGCGGAGGTCGAGGGCATGACCGTCCTCGAGCTCTCGGAGCTCGTGAAGGTCTTGGAGAAGAAGTTCGGCGTCTCTGCGGCAGCGGTCGCGGTCGCGGGCCCCGCAGCGGGCGCTGCCCCGGTCGAGGAGGGCAAGTCGACTGCGGACGTGGAGCTCACGGACGCGGGCGCGAACAAGATCGCCGTCATCAAGGCGGTCAAGGAGGCCTTGGCCCTGGGCCTCAAGGAGGCGAAGGATTTGGTCGACGGCGCGCCGTCCTTGGTCAAGCAGGGCTTGAAGAAGGAGGAGGCTGAAGAGCTCAAGAAGAAGCTCGAGGAGGCTGGCGCGAAGGTTACGCTCAAGTAACCGGCACCAATTCTCAGGCAAAAACCGCCCCGAGGGGCGGTTTTTGCGTTCCTCCCTGCGAGCCGGTACACTCGGGGGACAATGGATCGACTCGGCAGGCTCTTCGGCTCCCTCGCGCGCGTGAAGCTCCTGCGGCTCTTCGTCTTTAACCAGGGCACCTCGTTCACGCTCGCGGACGCGGCGCGCCGGAGCTCGCTCGACGGGACGGTCGTCCGGCGCGAGCTCGCCGCCTTGCGCGAGGCGGGCGTGGTCGCGAAGCGCGGTGACCGTGCTCTCGCCAAGTACCAGGCGAACGCGCGCTACGAGCACCTCGCCGCGCTCGAGGCGTTTATCCGCGACACCACCATCCTCCGGCCCGAGTACATCCTCGCCGCGCTGCGCAAGGCAGGGACCTTGCGCGTCGTCGCGCTCTCGGGGCTCTTCACGGGCGCGGTCGAGACGCGCGTCGACCTCCTCGTCGCGGGCGACAACCTCGACCTGCGCGCGATCGCGAAGGCGGTGCGCACCCTCGAGGCCGAGCTTGGCCGGGAGATCCGCTACGCGGTATTCGAGACGCCGGAGTTCCGCTACCGGCTCGGCGTCTACGATCGCCTCCTGCGCGACGTGTTCGACTACCCGCATCGGCTCCTCGTAGACCGGATCGGCCTCACGCCCTAGTATCCACAGCCCTCCCGGCGGGGGAGGCGAGGCTTGCTAGACTGGAGCATAGCCGCTCTTAGAGCGTCTTAGCCGCTAATTATTACCGGGATCATGCCATCAATGGTGTTCACGACGTGGGCCGATGTGTTGAACCAGTCCTTCCAGAGCCTCTTCTACGGACTGGTCGCCTTCATCCCCAATCTGATCGTAGCGATTATCATCTTCATCGTCGGGTGGATCATCGGCGCCGGCCTCGGCCGGATCGTCGAGCAGGTGATCAACTCGCTCCGGGTCGACCAGGCCTTGCGCCAGGCGGGCGTCGACCGCGTCGTCTCGCGGGCGGGCTTCAACCTCTCTTCGGGCCGCTTCCTCGGCCGGCTCGTCGAGTGGTTCTTCATCATCGTCTTCTTGGTCGCGGCCTTGGACCTCCTCCACCTCCAGACGGTGAACGTCTTCTTGAGCGATGTCGTCCTCGGGTACCTCCCGCAGGTAATCGTCGCGGTCCTGATCCTCCTCGTCGCGGCGGTTGTCGCGCAGGCGGCCGAGAGCGTCGTCGCCGGGTCGGCGAAGGCCGCGCGCATCCACGCCGCGGGCTTCCTCGGCAAGGTCGCGCGCTACGCGATCTGGGTCTTCGCGATCCTCGCTGCCCTCGACCAGCTCCAGGTCGCGCCGGGGCTTATCCAGACCCTCTTCACGGGTATCGTGATCGCGGTCGCGCTCGCAGTCGGCCTCGCCTTCGGCCTCGGCGGCCAGGGCGCCGCCGCGCGCTACCTCGAGCATCTCCAGCGCGATATCGGGGAGTAGCTCGCCTCCTTCGGTTCGCGCGCGAAAGGCCGGGTTCACCCGGCCTTTCGGTTTGATAGACTACCATTATGCAACGGTTCAGCTCGCCGTTCGGGGCCGTCATGTTCACGGAGGAGCGGAAGGCCCACATCCTGGCCTTCCATCCGGATGTTAGTCGATACCTCAAGCATTTCGCATCCGTGCTTGCAGAGCCCGAAGTGATTACCCGGTCTGTCAGCGATCAGACAGTGGTCATCTGTTACGGATTGCTCCCGCGTTCAAGAAAGTACCTTGCGGTTGTACTCAAAACTGGCCGAAATCCCTTCGTCCTCACTGCCTATGTTGCGAAGAAGCCTAAAAGCCTCTAATCTGGATACAAACATGGTCAACTATTTTTACGATAAAGAAGCAGATGTCTTCTACTTTTCTGAGGGCGCTCCCCGCGCTTCAGATCAAACCGTGGAGGCGGGCAATGACGTGCTGTTGCGGGTCGCGCCAAGAACTAAGCACGTGCGCGGCTTCACGCTCCTCAACGCTTCTCGGCGCCTGCGTGATACGCGCAAGCCCATAGCCCTCCCCTTCACTCTCACGCGTAGCAATGCGTAAGGCTGTGCGGGCAGCGGAAGTTGTTTTCGACCGCGAGGTTGATGGGCTCTGGATTGCGGAGGTCGCAGGCATGCCCGGAGCACTTGCTTACGGCAAGACGAAGCAGGGAGCTCGCGCGAAAGCGGAGGGGATCGCGAAACACACAGGACTTAAACCAGGGGACTTATGAAGCTTGCTCGGGTGCTATCATCGATGCATATGCATACCCTCGCTCGCGGCCTGTCCCGCATCCCCGCACAGGGCTTCGCCTCGCTTATCGTGATCGGCCTCGTCGTTCTCGCGCTCGCCGCGATTGGGGCGGGGTGGTACGGCACCCGACAAGCTACTCTGCCAACCCATACCGACGCTGTTGCGACCAGTACCTCCAACGCAACCGCAACAACGGCTCCAAACAATCAGACGACTACGGCGCCATCATCAGCGGCAGGACCGAGCGTGGCTATCGACCAGAGTTCGCTTACGTCAGCATCAGGGAACCCAACCATAAGCGGGACGGCCTTGGTGTCGGGAGACATCAACGTGCAGATCAAAAGCGTAGGTGGCACCGAGCTCGCGGGTAGCGCGGACACGAGTGTGCAGGCTGGTGCGCGATGGTCCGTCTCTTTCGTAGACGGTCCGTACTTCAGGACGCTTCCGCCTGGCTCATATCCGCTCAATGTGTTCGGGCCTAATAACACAGAGACGAGCGCAACGCTCACGGTCGCAGGTGCCACAAAGACGCAGACCTATACCAACGCGCAGTACGGATTCAGCTTCGAGTATCCACCCGACGCGCTGCTCGCCACCTCGGCCTTCGCCTCCAAACCTTTCGCCATCGATCCGGTAGTCTCTGTCCAGCTCCGAACGGACCAAGTGCAAACCGAGGGGTACTTAACGGTTACGGTCGAATCAGGACCCGGCGAATGTCTGGGAGGGCCCGTCGGCACGCCGCAGGTGACTATCGGCGGCATGACCTTCAACAAGTTCGACGAGAGCAGATATGAGGCAGGCGTGAGTGCGGAGGGCATCATGCGCGAATATAAAACCGTTCATAACGGATATTGTTACGATATCGCCCTGACCAGTTTCCCGAGCGCATGCGTAAATAGTGGTTGCACTGACCCACGCTGGTCGGCTGCCACCGAAGCCGTACTTCTCGGCAAGCTTGACCAGATCGCCCAGTCCTTCCGCTTCACCAACTAACTCATGCGCTCTGCTCGCGGGTTCGCTTCGCTCGTCCTGATCGGCCTGGCCGTGTTAGTCGTCGTTGCATTCGCAGGGGGCAGGGCATGGCGGGCGGCCAGAAATAACGGAGAGCCTGCCGGGTCTTTCGTTGCGGTGGACCCGGCGCGCGTAGGGCCCGATAGCGGTTGTTACTACAAAAATGGCGACGCCATTTATATGGATACTCAACCCCGCTCCGGCGCATACCAGAAGGTCGCCGGGGCGGATGCGGCGACCTTTCAAGACCTCACAATCTATGGCCTGTGCTTCGGGAAAGACAAGAGTCACGTATATCGAGGCGGCGTAGTCATAGCGGGTGCCGATCCGGCGACCTTTTCTCTCCTGTGGTACGCCAAACCAGGGCCCGTCCTTTTCTTCCGTAACGATACCGGGATCACGAAGTTTTCCTTCAGTGCGGACGAAAACTCCGCGTTCGTCGATTCTTCGCCTGTCGTCAGTGGCGACGCCGCGAGCTTCGTCGAGCTCAATCCGAACCTCGACTTCTCGCCTTATGCCAAGGACAGGCACAACGTCTATTGCAACGGTTCCGTCATTCTCGGAGCCGATCCGGCTACCGCGAAGTTGTCGTCCTCGAACCTGTCCGTCTCGGTCGACGGCTCGACTCGCACGTATGATTCTACATGCAAGGCAGCCGGAACGGGTCCAGTAGTGAGCGGCCTCGAGACCTACGCTAACGCGCAGTACGGGTTCAGCCTCCAGTATCCGTCTGACGTGCCGGCGCAGACTACCGGGTATGGTTCGGTGCCCACCATCGAGAATCCTCCGGAGGCATACTTCAACGTCGTGGATGGCGCCGATAATCTCGAGGGATATTTGCTTGCATCGGTCGTTCCATTGGACAAGTTGCAGGGAGAGAACGGCTGTACCAAAACCCTTGGCACCGCAGCAACTACCATAAATGATATTGCCTTTACGCAAACGAGCATTCCCTACGGAGACGTCGGTAATAGCACGTACGCGACGGTACGGAACGGCCTTTGTTATCAGCTCGATATATTCATGTTCCAATATAGCGGTATACTCGCGCACGCAACGGTTAACGGAGATGCCGGGCAAGCGTATATAAATGCGAAGCTCGAGCCGATCATCCAATCCTTCCGCTTCACCAACTAACTCATGCGCTCTGCTCGCGGCTTCGCCTCGCTCATCCTGATCGGCCTCGTCGTTCTCGCGCTCGCTGCGCTCGCAGGTGGCATGTGGTGGCGGACGGGGCGAATGGATGTTGCTACGCCCGTTCGCGGCAGCGCGCCTCTTGAGGTGCGCCTCTCGACCCTGGCGCTGGCCTCGCGTGGCGGGACCTACCGAGCGTACTTTGGAGACGGAAGCATCGATGCGGTCGCGTCTTCGACCTGTTTCTTATTCATGTGTTCTATACACGCCCGGCACACGTATCGCATTTCTGGAACATTTCAGGCTGGCATGACCTGGTCCAAAGCTTGGGAGTGTCAGGCTCCTGCGTACGGGGACTGTATCCCGCCGCCGAGCATCGGTGTTGGTTCTCCTGCGACCGTTACGGTTTCGGGCGGGATCACGGAAGCGTCGATTGACGTCGCAACATCCTCGCCTCTCCTCGTGGGTGAGAGCATCTGGTTTGAGGTCAGAGGCAGCGGCAGTACGCTCTCGGTCGATTACGGAGACAGATCTCCGCGCGATCCCTTTCCCGTTATGACGGAAGGGGACGTTGCTACGAGCCATCGCTACTTCTCCCCTAACACATACGTATTGAAGGTGCTGAGCGGAGATCAGGTAATCGCTACCAAAAGCATCGTTGTCCAATAGGCCCCAGGGCTCCGATAAGGCTAGAGTACGGTCCTAGTTGACGCGCTTTCGCCCCTCCTGTACACTCCCTTCTACGTGTCTACGAACACCAAAAACCTGATTTCGGGGGGAGGCCGCTAGGCCACGCGTTCGTGACGAACGAACCGCCCCTCGGGGCGGTTCGTTCGTTAGAGGGCACGGGCTCTTTGATACACGAATACGAAAGGTAATTGAAATTCCCTCAGAAATGAGGGAGGTCAAAGTGCAAAAACGATTGTGGTATTCAGGCTTCCGTACGGGAGCATGAAGGGTGCACGGTGGATGCCTTGGCCTAGAGCGGCGATGAAGGACGTGATTAGCCTGCGATAAGCTTCGGGGAGGCGGCTATTAGCCTGTGATCCGGAGATGTCCGAATGGGGAAACCCCTCTACTTCTAGTAGAGATCCGTGGAGTCATGTCCACGAGAAGCGAACCCGGGGAAGTGAAACATCTCAGTACCCGGAGGAAAAGAGAACAATAGGAATGTGTCTCCGTGCGCACATGCTTGTGCGTATGGAGACCCATTCCACGTCATTCCCCAAGTAGCGGCGAGCGAAAAGGGAGAAGCCCAAACCGTACTCTTCGGAGGACGGGGTTGTAAGGTATGGACGTCTAGCTTGCTAGAGAAGAGTTACCAATCGTCATCATAGCCGAAGCTGCTGGGAAGCAGCGCCCCAGAGGGTAATGGCCCCGTAGGCGAAATGCTGACGACTCTTTTGTCCATATTCTTGAGTAGTTCGAGACATGAATAGCTCGAATGAATCTGCCGGAACTAACCGGTAAGGCTACATACGCTCTATGACCGATAGCGAACTAGTACCGTGAGGGAAAGGTGAAAAGCACCCCGAGAGGGGAGTGAAATAGAACTGAAACCGTGCACTTACAAAGGGTCGGAGCCCGTTCCCGCAAGGGAGGGTGACGGCGTGCCTATTGAAGAATGAGCCTGCGAGTGTATCTACGTCGCGTGTCTAAGGGGTTACGCCCCGGAGGCTAAGCGAAAGCGAGCGTTAATAGCGCGTCTGCGGCGTCGATACGACCCGAAGCCAGGTGAGCTTGCCATGAGCAGGGTGAAGGTTGCCGAAAGGCAGCTGGAGGCCCGAACCCGTTCGTCGTACAACGCGTTGGGATGACTTGTGGTAAGGAGTGAAAAGCTAATCGAACCTGGGAATAGCTGGTTCTCTCCGAAACAGCTTTTGGGCTGGCGTCGCCATATGCGCAGTGGGGGGTAGAGCACTGGAAGGGGCCAACAGGGAGAAATCTCGTGGTCCCTATCAAACTCCGAATACCCGCTGCTCGGGCGGCAGTTAGAAGGTGGGGGCGAAGCTCCATCGATCGAGAAGGGAAGAGCCTAGATCGCCAGTTAAGGCCCCAAAATCGACGCTCAGTACATCACAAGGAAGTGCGGATTCACTGACAGCGAGGATGTTGGCTTAGAAGCAGCCACCATTCAAAGAAAGCGTAACAGCTCACTCGTCGAGAGTCCGTGCGCCGAAGATGATCGGGGTTAAGCGTCGTGCCGAAACTGCGGGTTTGCCGCGTACGTGTACGCGGCAAGCGGTAGGAGAGCGTTCTGTTCGCGATGAAGCCGCAGGGGTGACCCGCGGTGGAGCGTTCAGAAGTGAGAATGCAGGTACAAGTAACCACAATGCGGGTGAGAACCCCGCACGTCGAAAGACCAAGGTTTCCGGAGCTATGGTGATCATCTCCGGGTTAGTCGGGCCTAAGGGGATGGCGAGAGCCGCACCCGATGGACACACGGTCAATATTCCGTGACCGTTCGTAAGGCGAAGGAGTGACGGACTGCTGTAGCTGCCGCCCATTATTGGATTTGGGTCGGCGCGGTGAGCGCGCGTGGTAGGCAAATCCGCCACGCACTAGCGCGAGCCGCGACGCAATTTCCTCCTACGGGGGGAGAGAGGGCAGCGAGCGCGGTTCCAAGAAAACCTCCTAGCATTCAACTTGCGAACGACCGTACCGCAAACCGACACAGGTGGTCAGGGCGAGTAGCCCAAGACGAACGAGTGAGAGATCCTCAAGGAACTCGGCAAACAAGCGGCCGTAAGTTCGCGATAAGGCCTGCCCCTTCGCCCGCAAGGGCGGCGGGGCCGCAGCGAAAGATTGCCTGGCAACTGTTTACCAAAAACACAGCTCCCTGCGAACTCGTAAGAGGAAGTATAGGGGGTGACGCCTGACCGATGCCGGTAGGTTAAGTACGGGCGGTACATGCTTTCGGGTATGTGCTGGACTGTATATGCCCCGGTGAATGTCGGCGATAACTATGGACGATCGTAGTTATAAAATTCAGCTAAATGCGGGAAACTCTGGTTAGGACTCCGCGCTACTCGGGATGAAAGACTCCCTGTAACAATGCGCGAGTGCAGACAATCCGCAGGAAAGACCCAACATGAAAAACATCAACGACATACCGCCCCATATAGGGTGGTACATCGCAGGATTCGTAGACGGAGAAGGGAGCTTCAACGTTTCCTTCCGTCAGCGGCCTGATCATACGATCGGGTGGCAGACGGTACTAACGTTCAATGTCGCGCAACGCGACAAGACCGTGCTCGCGCTTATGAAGCAGCACCTTGGGTGCGGTCGACTGCAAGCGCGACGCGATGGCGTCTGGTACTACGTCGTGGCGAATCCGCGATCCATAGAAGAGCGGATCATTCCGTTCTTCGAGCGGTTCGGATTCTTGTCCGCTAAATCCAAGAAGAACTTCAAACTCTTCAAGGACATCGCGCACCAGGTGTTTCAGAAGAAGCATCTGACACGGCAAGGGCTCGAAGAGATAGCGCAACTTCGCGAACTTCTGAACGAAGGTCGCGGCAGGAAGCGCAAATATACCATCGAGCATATCGTTGGCGATGGGGTTGGGAATCCTCAGAGACTACACGCTGAACTGGGCGAGAGCTCAGATGATATAGTCCGAACTCACGGGCGATCGTGAGAGTTGCCGCTTCGCGGCAGAGTAACAAAGTGAATCGTCCTAAGGTCTCACGCTCGACGACAGTCGAACGTGGGAGGATTGGGACCCATTATAGTCGGTAAATAGGTTGCGCTATTCGAAGCTACCTTCCGGTATAGCAATGTACCGGTTAATCCTAAACACGACTCACATGAGAGGCCATACGTCGTGCCCGTTTCGGCGGTGAAGATATGGTCCAGGTTCGAGGAATACCTGAGCGCAATTCCTTGTCGGGTAAATTCCGACGTGCACGAATGGCGTAATGACTGGGCAGCTGTCTCGAGGATTCGCTCGGTGAAAATGCACTTCCGGTGAAGATGCCGGATACCTGTAGTTAGACGAAAAGACCCCAGGAGCTTTACTACAGCTTCGTATTGGCCCTGCGGGATGTATGCGTAGCATAGGTGGGAGAGGTTGAAGCGGCGCTCTTGGGTGCCGTGGACTCGTCAGTGAAATACCACTCTTACATCCGGCAGTGCCTAACCGGTAGGGCGGAACCCTATCGGGACCGTGCGTGGCAGGTAGTTTTGGTGGGGCGCTATCCTCCTAAAAAGTAACGGAGGAGCCTATTAAGGTCAGCTAGGCGCGAATGGAAACCGTGCCGATAGTGTAATGGCATAAGCTGGCTTAACTGCAAGGGGGACATCCCGAGCAGATGCGAAAGCAGAGCATAGTGATCCGACCTTCCGCCTTAGACGCGGAGGAAGCTCAACGGATAAAAGTTACCCTGGGGATAACAGGCTAGTTCCGCCCAAGCGTCCATAGCGACGGCGGAGTTCGGCACCTCGATGTCGGCTCACCTTAGCGCGGGGGTGGAGAAGCTCCCAAGCGTTTGGCTGTTCGCCAATTAAAAAGGTACGCGAGCTGGGTTCAGACCGTTCAGCAACTGACAGAGTGTCGGTGATTGAACGGTCTGAATCCACGAGGCAATTGTTAGCTGCGTGGAGACGCAGTGTGCGAAGACATACTCACGGCGGTCGTACGTAGGAATACGTACGTTAGCAAATCAACTGATATCGGTGGAACCCGAACTCGTTGTGTACGAGAGGGCAACACCGAAGGAAGCGGAGAAGTAAAAATCTCGGCGCCTCTAGAGACTGAATGTTGGTCACCCAGATCGGGTGGTGTTACAGTCCGATCCTCGCAGTAATGCGAGCAAACGTAGATGCGTGAGACAGGTTGGTCTCCTATCTACTACAGGCGTTGATTCTTGAGGAGGGTCGTCCCTAGTACGAGAGGACCGGGATGAACTGACCTCTGGTCTACCAGCTGTCCTGCCAAGGGCACCGCTGGGTAGCTATGTCGGGTTGCGATAACCGCTGAAAGCATATAAGCGGGAAACGTGCTCCAAGATTAGGAATCGTTATGAGACTCGTGGGAGATGACCACGTTGATAGGCTCTAGATGGAAGCGCCGTAAGGCGCGGAGTCGAGGAGTACTAATATGTCCAGTCTCTCGTGCGGAACTCTGTATAGCACAATCATTTGTTCACACATTCTTATCCTATGCGTTTCGTATGCCGACACTTCGAGTGTTCGGTTCTGGTGGTTTGGCGGGAGGGTCATACCCGATCTCATTCCGAACTCGGCAGTCAAGCCTCCTAGCGGCGATGGTACTCATCGTTACAGATGGGGAGAGTAGCTAGCCGCCAGAACCGAATACTTGAAATTTCTTTGTTCTTTATCGTGGGTGTAGCTCAGTCCGGTAGAGCATCTGTCCCATCGGCAGAGGGTCAGTGGTTCAAATCCACTCACCCCGACCATTTCTCGCCCGCGCTTCGCGCGGGCTTTTTGTTATACTTACTTTCATGTCTTGGGCAGCACGGCGAAGATTCACCATTCTTTCCATCATTGGCGCAGTTGTCGTGGTGGCGCTGGTGATTATTTTCTCCTCGGTTTTTTATAAAGCGCCGTCGTGTACCGATGGTATCCAAAACCAGGGCGAAGAGGGTGTCGATTGCGGCGGGCCGTGTCCGTACCTCTGTACGGCGCTTGAGCAAGCGCCGACCGTGCTCTTCACCAAGGTGCTTACCAACGCCGCGGGTCGCACGGACATTATCGCGTCAGTCGAGAATAAAAACATCACTGTTGCGGCGGAGAATGTTTCGTACCACGTAGCGCTCTATAGCGCCGACCACACGCCTCTGCAGGAGATCTCCGGTACGCTTGACCTGCCGCCGGGAGCGACGGTGCCAGTCTTTCTCCCCGGCGTTGTGTCGGGGAATCAGGCGGTAGCGACGGCGTTTCTTACCATCGACTCGTCATCGTTGCGGTGGTTCACCATGACGAAAGATACGCGCGTCATACCGGGCGTGTCGAGCGTGACGCAGGGTGGATCGCCGGACATGCCCCGTATCGCTGCGGTCCTTGCAAACGGGGACATCAAGCCGCTTACGAACGTGCAGGCGATCGTAGTCGTACGCGACGCGAATAACGACGTCATCGCCGCGTCACAGACCGTGCTTCCGCTCATACCTCCGCAAGGCACGGCAACGGCAATTTTTACCTGGAATAATGCTTTCTCTGGCGTTCCAACAACGATGCAGGTGACGCCGCTCATCCCGCTCCCGCCGCTCCCATAACGAAGGGAGATCCTGCCGTATGGTTTCTCCACCACGTCCGCGCCGAATCGTCTTTTTCGATTGGACACTCCTTTTTCCTGCGCTCGCCCTCGCGCTCCTTGGCACACTCACGATGAGTACGTTCGGGCAGGGCGCGTCGCTCGCGCCGCGCCAGCTCCTCTGGATCGCCATCTCGCTCATCATCTACCTAGTGCTCTCGACGCTCGATATGCGCCTCATGCGTCGAACGATTGTCGTCATGGCGCTCTACGGGATTTCTTTCGCGCTTCTCGCGCTCTTGCTCCTTATCGCGCACCCGGTGATGGGTGCGCGCGCATGGTTCTCGCTCGGGCCGGTTTCCTTCCAACCGGCGGATCTCGCGAAGTTCTCCCTCATCGCGCTTCTCGCGAAGTATCTTTCGCGCCGGCACGTCGAGATTGGCGATTATCGACACATCATCGTCTCGGGCGCGTACGCGCTCGCACTCATCCTGCCCATTCTCATCGAGCCGGATCTTGGGAACGCCATCATATTCAGCGTCCTCTGGCTCGGCATGATGCTCGTCTCCGGCATCTCGAAAAAACACCTCGCTATCCTTGGCTGCATTGGCCTCGTCGCTGCTTCGGCGCTCTGGTCCTTCGGGCTGCAACCCTACCAGCGCGCGCGCATCATTTCGTTCGTCAACCCGGCGGGCGACATTCACGGGTCGGGGTATAACGCCTACCAGGCGAAGATCGCTGTCGGTTCCGGAGAACTCTTCGGCAAAGGCATCGGTTACGGTACGCAGTCAAAGCTCCGCTTCCTGCCCGAATACCAGACCGACTTCATCTTCGCCGCGTTTGCCGAGGAGTGGGGCTTCATTGGGGTGGTGCTCCTCCTTCTTGTATACGCGCTTCTTTTCGCGCGGCTCGCGCAGATCGCGCGCGCGGCGGCGACGAATTTCGACGCCTTTTTCACGCTCGGCGTACTCATACTCTTCGCCGCGCACGTTGCGATACACATGAGCATTAGCCTCGGCCTTCTGCCGGTAACCGGCACGACGATACCATTTATGAGTTCAGGCGGCTCGCACCTCGTCCTCGAATTTGCCGCGCTTGGCGTCGTGACCTCGCTTGCGCGCTACAGCCGCGCCGCGCCACGCGATATAAGCGCAAATGAATACGTAGGCGGGTGACTAGTACCGTTCGCTCGTCTCACGCACCATCTGGTCAAGAGAGAAGACGCGCAGGTCGGGCGCGTCAAGGACCTCGCCGACGCCGCCCACGCGATTGGCGCGAATAGGGAGGCCGGCCGCACGCGCCTCGATAAGCACGTAGGGGAGGCCTTCCTTGCGGGAGGGGAGCGCGAACACGTCAAAGCCCCGCAGTACCTCGCGCGCAGGGAGGAAGCCGAAGAGCTTCACGCGCGTTTCAAGGCCGGCGGCGCGTATCGCCGAGATAAGACGTGAACGTTCCTCACCTTCGCCGACGATCGCGACGAACATCTCCGGATCCTCTCGCGCCTCCTCAATGAGCGCCAGGTGATTTTTATTCTTAGTGAGTTCGCCGACAGTTCCGGTAATGCGCACTCCGGCGGGGAAGGCGCGCCGAATCTGTTCTCCACTGCCAAGCGGCGCGTCGAGATCGATGCCGTTGTAAATCCGTACTGTTTTTGACCCGATAAAGGGCATGCGCCGCGCGATGCGGAGGTCGTGGTCTGAGACGACGATGACCGTGTGGGCGAGGAGGGCGGTGAGCCACGAGAAGAAATAAATGAGCGAGCGCACAAGCGGGTTGCGTGCTTCAAGGAATGACCACCCGTGTACGGTGAAGACGATCTTTGGCACACGGGCGATACGCGCGGCAAGTGCACCAAGTCCGCCCGCCTTCGCACTGTTCACGTGGACTACCCCGGGTCGCTCTTCGCGCATGATGCTGACGAGGCGGAAGAGCGGAGCGAGGGTGAAGAGAGTCGCGAAGAAGTTCGCGTGCTGCGTGAGCGCGAGCGGAATGACGCGGATACCGGCATCGCGGAGCCTCGTGAGGAGGGGACCGTCCCCGCCGGCCGCGACGACCGGCGTAAACCGGTCTTTCGGGAGGTGCGTCGCAAGGTCGTAGACGTACCGCTGCGCTCCGCCCCAGATGGATTTCGTGATGACGAACAGCACCTTCTTAGGGGGCGAGGCTTTCATAGAGGAAACTGTACAACAATTTTTTACGTTATAGTATGCACCAACATGGAGTTTACGCGCCGGGAAACGGCTATTCTCGCACTAGGCGATTTCCTCATTCTTATCGCATCCCTCTGGGTGGCGCTTGCTATCCGTAACTTCGGATTCCCGCAGATTAGTTACTTCGAATCGAACCTCACCCCCTTCATCCCGGTCTTCCTGCTCTCGATCGTCGTCTTCTACATCGCGGGGCTCTACGAGAAACAGACGCGGCTCGTGAAGCTCGAGATGGGCGAACGCATCCTCGGCGCACAGGTGGCGAACGTCATCCTTGCGGCCCTCTTGTTCTTCGTACTGCCGCTCTCGATCGCGCCGAAGACGATTCTCGCCCTTTACTTTGCCGTTTCTGTCATCGCGGTTTCTGCGTGGCGTCTCTATCGTGCGAAGCGCGAGCGCAGCGCCGGCGCGAAAACGCGCGCGCTCCTCGTCGCAAGCGGAACAGCCGCACGCGAAGTGTTCGAAGAAGTAAACGGCAACGACCGCTACCTTTTCTCATTTACCGCGCACATCGACCCGGCAGGAAAGCGTCCAGAGGAACTCGAACGCCTTGTAAATGGCGCGTGCCGTGCCGGCGTCACGGCCGTCGTCATCGACACGCGCGACGCAGCCGTCGCCCCGATCCTCCCGGCGTTATATGGCGCCCTGCTTGGCGGGACGGCATTTCTTGAATTCGCGGCATTTTATGAAAACGTTTTCGATCGCGTACCGCTCGACCACATCGATCATGCGTGGCTCCTCGAGCGCTTACCGAGACGCCATCGCACGCTCTACGGCGCCGCTAAACGCATCTTCGATATTCTCTTCGGCATTATCGTCCTCATCATCGCCTCGCCGTTCATAGCGCTCGCAGCCGTGCTCCTGCGACTCTCCGGCGGGCCGGCATTTATCAAGAACGAGCGGGTGGGGCAGGATGGTCGCACGTTCAACCTCATCAAACTGCGGACGATGCTCATTAATGACCACGGCGATCCGAAGCTGCGTGCCGCAAATCGTGTCACGAAGCTCGGCGCCTTCCTTCGTAAGACCCGCATTGACGAGCTACCGCAGCTTATCAATGTAATCGCCGGCGATCTTGCGTTTATTGGTCCGCGGCCGGAGCTTCCCTCGATCGCGGCCGTCTACGAGCGCGAGATACCGTATTACCACGTCCGGCACGTCATACCGCCCGGGCTCTCCGGCTGGGCGCAAATCCATGATTATGATGCCCCGCGCGGCGGGGCCGATGCGGTGCGTACGCGACGGAAGCTCTCCTTTGATCTCTACTACCTAAAGCACCGCTCTTTCCTGCTTGACCTTGCCGTCACGCTGAAGACGCTTCGCGCGCTCTTCTCACTTTCTGGTACATGACTACCAATACAAAAATCGCTGTTGTAACGGGTGGAGCCGGGTTTATCGGCTCGCATCTTGTTGAGGAGCTTCTTGCGCGCGGGTATCGCGTACGCGTCATAGATACACTCGTCGCAGGAAAACGAGAGCATGTACCTCCTGCTGCGGAATTCTTTAACGTCGACGTGCGCGACCGCGTGGCACTCACGCCGATCTTTGCAGGTGCGCACACGGTATTCCACTTGGCCGCACTTCCGCGCGTGCAGTACACCATTGAACATCCACTTGAGAGCCATGAGGTTAACGTAACCGGAACGCAGACTATCCTACAAATAGCGAAGGAAACAGGCGCGAGCCGGACCGTATTCGCAAGCTCAGCGGCGATCTATGGCGACAGCCAGGACCTTCCGCTTCAAGAGAATGCCGCTGCCGCTCCTCTGTCGCCGTACGCGCTCCACAAGTACATTTCCGAAGAGTATTTGAAACTCTTCTCTCGTCTCTACGGCCTTTCGAGCGTGTCGCTCCGGTTTTTCAATGTGTATGGTCCGCGTCTTGACCCAGAGGGTCCCTACGCGCTCGTTGTCGGGCGCTTCCTTAAGCAGCGCAGGCAGGGCGAACCGCTTACTGTCACCGGCGACGGCGAACAGACGCGTGACTTCATCCACGTGCAAGACGTCGTGCGAAGTCTCGTGCTCGCTGGCGAGACGTTTAATGTTGGCGCGGGCGAAGTCATTAACATCGGCTCTGGTAAAAGCGCTTCAGTCAATCGCATTGCCGAGCTTGTCGGTGGACCGATAGAATACGTTGCGCCACGCGTCGAGCCGCGTGACGCGCGCGCGGACAACAGACGCGCGAAACAGCTCCTTGGCTGGGAGCCGACTATCTCGCTTGAGGATGGCATCACGGAGCTGAAGAAAGAGCTCGGTCTATGATTGTCGATGGACGCAAGATCGCCAACGCCGTGCTCGCACGAGTAAAGGCGCGAGCAGCGAAACTCCCACATCGGCCCAAAGTAGTGGCGCTCGCCGGAAATGGTACGCCGGCGACGCGCTCCTACCTGCGTGTCAAGAAAAAGACCGCCGCGCTCGCTGGCTGCGTGTTTGAAGAAATAGAAAGCCCGGACTCTTTCGCCAGTGCGGACGCGGTTATCATTCAGCTCCCGATAGCTCCGGCAGATAAGTACCTGCTTGACGCCATACCGGTGAACCGAGATGCCGACGTCCTCTCGCGCGCCGCGCGGGAGAAATTTGAGCGCGGTGATGCGGATGCGCTTCTTCCGCCGGTTGTCGCTGCGATCGCGGAAATTTTCGAGACATACCATATCGAGCCGGAAGGGAAACGTGCTGTTGTCATCGGCGAAGGATTTCTTGTCGGAGCTCCGACGGCGACATGGCTAGGGCAGAAACACGCACACGTGTCTGTCATACATGATTCTGCCAACCTCAAACAGCATCTTGCAGGAGCGGACATTATTATCTCCGGTGCCGGTGCCCCGCACATTATTAAGCCGGACTTGCTGAAGCAGGGCGTGGTACTTATCGACGCGGGGACATCAGAATCAAGCGGCGTCATCGTCGGCGACGCTGATCCTGCGTGTGCCGAGAGGTGTTCACTCTTCACACCCGTCCCCGGCGGGGTCGGCCCTCTCGCAGTTGCGAAGCTCTTTGAAAACGTCGTTACGCTCGCGGAAAAGGCAATGAATATATAAGAAGCGCAAGATCTTCGCTTTTTCTCTATTTCGTTTATACTCTCCCTATGACTCGGTATCGAGTGCTGGCAGCCGTTGCCCTCGTTGCGGGCTTTTTGCTTGTCTATTTTGTGTGGGCGACCGAAGCGAATCCCACAAGCGCATACCACTTCAAACTCGGCCTCGATCTCGCCGGCGGCACCGAACTCGTCTACTCAGCCGACACGAGCCAAACGCCAGCCAGTGAACGGTCTGACGCGCTTGGAGCGCTTCAGGGCGTCATCGAGCGTCGCGTGAACCTCTTCGGCGTCGCGGAGCCGCTCGTCCAGACCGAGCAGGCGAGCACGCTCTCGGGCACCACCGAGGATCGACTCATCGTCGACTTGCCGGGCGTGACTGATATCAAGGCAGCCGTCGCCGCACTCGGTAAAACACCGACGCTCGACTTCATGCTCGCTACGACGACGCAGATCGGCACCTCGACCGTACAGGCCTTTGCCCCGACCGGCCTCACGGGCCGCTACCTCTCAAGCGCCTCGCTCGGCTTCGGAAGCGGCGCAACAGCAGGTCTATCTGCTCCGCAAGTGGTTCTTAATTTCAACAGCGATGGCGCAAAACTCTTTGAGAAAATCACGAGCGAAAACGTCGGCCGCACGCTCGCGATCTTCCTCGACGGACAGCCGATCTCCGAGCCGGTCATCAAAGAGGCGATTCCGGGAGGGCAGGCAGTTATTAGTGGGAATTTCACTGCGACTGGAGCACGTGACCTCGTGCGGAACTTGAACTTCGGCGCGCTCCCCGTGCCTATCACGCTCGAGTCGAGCTCGGCCGTTGGTCCGACCTTGGGCGCCGCGGCGATCTCGGCAGGCGTCGTTGCCGGCATCATTGGCTTCGCCATCGTCGCGCTCTTTATGATCGCGTGGTACCGCCTCCCAGGCCTTATCGCGGCGGTCGCGCTTGCCGAGTACCTTGCCTTCATGCTCTCTGCCATCAAGGTCATCCCCATCACACTCACCGCCTCCGGTATCGCAGGGCTCATTATCTCGGTCGGTATGGCCGTCGACGCAAATGTACTTATTTTCGAACGTACGAAGGAGGAACTGCGCGAGGGTAAAACGCCGCGCGAGGCGGTGCATATCGGCTTCGCCCGCGCATGGACGGCGATTCGCGACGGCCACCTCACGATGCTTATCTCGGGCGTCATTCTCTTCTGGCTCGGCACAAGCATCGTGCAAGGGTTCGCGCTCGTTTTCATGCTTGGCGTGCTCGCATCCTTTATCTCCGCTGTGTCGCTCTCCCGCGTCTTCCTGCTCGCTCTTGTCCCTGAGCACAAGGAGGGAGTGTGGAAATTCTTGATGGGTTCCGGTGCCCATAACGCATAACGTATGTATATCGTCACTCATCGCTCACTGTTCTTCTGGATCACAGGAGGCATCCTCGTAGCAGCCGTCGGTGCCATCCTCGTCTTCGGCCTACCGCTCAGCATTGACTTCACCGGCGGTTCCTTGATGCAGGTGAAATATGAAGGCGCCATTCCGCCTCTCACGACTATCGAGAAGCAAGTTGCCGTCGTTCCCATCGGCGCCGTCTCCGTCCGCACGGCGGGAGAGAACGCAGTGTCTATTCGCACGCGGACGATGACACCCGCGGAACACGACGCAGTGCTCGCTTCGCTCTCTACGAACGCCTCGACGACCGAGCTCGCGTACACCTCTGTCGGCCCGGCGCTTGGGAGTCAGTTCACCAACAAAGCGCTCTGGGCAATTGTTGCCGTGATGCTTGTCATCGTGCTGTATATCGCCTTCGCCTTCCGCAAGGTGTCGCGACCAGTGCCGTCGTGGGGCTACGGCATCATTACAGTGGCGATGCTCGCTATCGATATCATTGTGCCGACCGGTTTCTACGCAGCATACGCGCACTTCACCGGCGCCGAGGTCGACTCGCTTTTCATCGTCGCGCTCCTCGCGCTCCTCGGCTACTGCGTCAACGACGTCATCGTCATATTCGACCGCATTCGCGAACACCTCGCGAAGAATGAGCGGGAAGGGATGCGGGAAGAGTTCGAAGTGACGGTCGGTAAATCTATCAATGAGACGATGACGCGCTCCATCAACACCGCGCTCACGGTAGCGCTTGCGCTTCTTGTGCTCATCTTCCTCGGCGCTCCCGCGACGGTAAACTTCGCTCTGGTGATGCTCGTCGGCGTTATCGCCGGTACGTTCTCTTCGATCTGCCGCAGCGCTCCGCTCCTCATCCCGATCGCCCGCTGGTTCGCCAAGAGATAAAAAAACGAAAATAGAATACACCCCGCGCGTGCGTTTGTGGGCAAGGGTGACGGCTGTCTATAGCATACGCTTCCCAGAGTTCTGCACAAGAGTTGACGCCGCGGAGCCGTTCATATACTATGCTCGTACTGTCCCGCTTGGGCGGGACGGGGTTTTCTTTTGATCTCTGACAACACAAATACGTGAATCCCGCGCGCCGAAGGCGCGCGGGGAAAGATGTGTGAATTCTTTTGTTCCGCCTATTCTTAATGAGAGTTTGATCCTAGCTCAGGGTGAATGCTGGCGGCGTGGATAAGTCATGCAAGTCAAG
>JAGWWI010000036.1 GCA_018970465.1 Patescibacteria group bacterium | reverse complement strand
GCGCCCGAGGTCGGCTCGAGGTAGAGGTGCCCCAGGTTCGCGTGCTCTGGCAGGCGCGCGACGACCTGCTTCTCGAATTGCGACAAGGCGCCCCCCGAGACGACGCAGACCCGCGCCTGCCGCAACAGCTCCTCGAGGAGCGCGGCTATCTCCTCGCCGATGGGCGCCTTCGACTCCGCCAAGGTGCCGTCAAGGTCGAAGAAGATGAGCTTAGGCATTTGTTCGCATCATACCGCGGCTGGTGCTATGCTCGCGCCAGAATGCACTCTGAATGGGGGAAAGCGCATGAGTACCGCGTCGATTCTGAACGTTTTCACTGATGGCTTTGTGATGGAAGAAGCTCAGAAGCTGCTCGTCATGTATGCGATGAAGCACCTGTTCCGGTATAGCGGAGCGCGTGATCCGTCCGTCCATGGAGAATCCATCGCCGAGCACACGTTTGCCGACTTGCTGCTCGCGGAATACTTCCTGCCTCTTGAGGATCCGGAGCGCCGATTGGATTGGAATCGAGTGCGCAGCATCTTGCTATATCACGATGTGCCCGAGATCCCGGACGGTGATACGCCGTATCACCTCAAGACGCTGGCACACGAAGCGCGCGAGCGCGAGGCCGCGCAAGAAGTTTTCGCGCAGTTGCCTGCCTCGCTCGGCGAGAGGGGGTACGAACACTGGCACGACTACGAGATGAGGCGAAGTCCGGAAGCGCACTTCGCCTACGCCGTCGACAAGCTCGAACCGGTGTTCGAATTGTTCTCGAACGAGACGAGCGCCAGTTCGATGTGGCGCCTGCACTTCACCTACGAGCAGCACATGGGACGCAAACGTAACGCTATCCATGAGCGCTACCCCATCATGTGGCGCTTTGTCGAGGTCTTGTCGGAGGACATGCGCCGTCGCGGCGTCTTCTGGGAGCCGCCCATCATCGACGGGGCGTAGGTTGCAAAGTGAGCATACGAAACGGGCGCGGCATCGAATGCCGCGCCCGTTCTACGTCAATGCCGCAAGAAGCGCGGAGAGGGAGCCGGTGGCGACGCCGAGGACCTTGTCGGCAGCGCCGTAGTAGAGATAGATCGTGTCGTCGCGGACTACCTGGCCGCAGGAGAAGACGACGTCTTTGACCTCGCCCTCTTGCTCGTACGGCTCGCGGGGCTCGAAGATGGGGTCGGCAGTGCGCGCGAGGAGCGTGAGGCCATCCTCGGCGAAGAGCGCGGCGCCGAGGCGATACGTCGCGTGCCGCGAGACGCCGTGGTAGATCATGAGCCAGCCCTGCGGGACCTTGATCGGCGGGCCCGCGATGCCGACCTTCTCGCTGTCCCACATCCCGTGGCGCGGGCCGAAGATCTCGATGCAGCGGGAGACACGCTTCTCGAAGGAGAGGTCGGGCACGAGGTCGGCGCAGATCTGCCCGCCCACGCGGTGGTAGACGACGAAGTTCCCGTCCACCTGCGCGGGGAGGAGCGCGGTGTCTTTGTCGTCGACCTCTTCGGGCGTCGTGAGGACGGGCGCCGACCAGCGCTCGAAGCGCCGCGCGAGGAAGTCCGCGATGCTGATCGAAGTAATCGCCCCCTTTGGCGCGCGCGCGCCGTCGTAGGCGGTGTAGCTCAGGTAGAGCGTGTCGCCCATCACGACCGCGCGCGGATCTTCGCAGCCGGAGTTGCCCGCGGGCGGCCCCTTCTTCATCTCGAACTCAGCGCGCGGCGCGTAGACGGGCTCCGGGAGGCGCTCGTCGATATGCACGCCGTCTCTCGAGATAGCGAGGCCGATGGTCGAGGTGTTGTCGGCGCTCATCGCGCGGTAGAGGATGTAGATCGCGCCTTCGAGGTCGAGGGCGGCGGCGTTGAAGACATCGCGCGCCTCGAAGCCGGCGCCGCGGGGCGCGAGGATCGGATTCTCCTCCGCGCGCGCGAATGGGGGCGCTGGGGCGGCCGGGTCGAGCGCGCGCAATAGGTCGGCGAGGCGGATGGAGGCCTTCGCGCACACGGTGTCGGCTGCGCCGTACCAGATGTCCAAGGCGCCGTCCGCTCCGCGCGTCGCTCCGGAGGGGAAGGCGATGCGCGGGACGATCCCATACTCCTCATACGTCTCCTCTGGGACGAGGAACGATTCGGTGCGGGAGAGTAGCCGCTGCGGGTCGTCGGCCGCGAGAAGCGCCGCTTCGATGGTGAAGGTGCGCTTCGCCTCGTCGTAATAGTCCTCGATGTAGGAGTAGACGAGGAGCCAGCCGAGGTCGGTCAATACGGGCGCGGCGCCCACCTCGATGTGGTCGCCGTCGGCCCGCCGGAGCTCGGGCAAGGCGTGCTCGGCGAGGCGGTCGTGCCACGCGCGCCAGTAGTCCTCCTGCCAGAAGTCGGCGACCTCCTTCGCGCGCGCGAGCGCGATCGTCGGGCGGGGGTGCTCGTTCGTGTAGTCGGTGTGCGCGGTCAAGAGGAGGACGACCTCGCCGCCGACGCGCTCGGGGAAGAGCGCGGCCGCCTTCGCATTGAAGGGTGTCACGAGGTGGCGCTCGGTGAAATGCTCCGGATCGTCGCCCACCGCGCAGCCGACCTTGATGTTGTCGGGGCCGAAGGGGTAGCCGCCAAGCGCCGTGTAGAAGCAGTACCACCGACCCTCGAAGAAGGTCACGCGCGGGTCCTCGCAGCCGAACTTGTCCCACGACTCTTGCGGAGCGATCACCTGCCGCCGGGAGTGGAAGTGCGTGCCGTCCTCGGCGAAGGCGGTGCCGATCGAGGAGAGCTGCGGCGACGGCGTCTGCATGATGTCGCCGTTCCCGAGGGCGCGATAGAAGAGGCGCGTGCCTTCAGGCGTCACGACGGCGGAGGGGTTGAAGCAGGCGCGCGCCTCCCACGGCCGGTCGCGCTCGGGCGCGAGCAACGGGTTATGCGGATCGCGGCGGACGACGAACATGCCGCTATCGTACCGCGCCTTTCTTCCGCGGAATGCCGTAATACACCCGAATTGTTTTCGTGCCCGCGACGGCGAGTGCGATCGCGCGCATGTTTCCGTCATCAAGTTCGACGGCGGTGCGGTACCGCAGATACTTACGCGGCCAGGTGCCAGTGCGGCCCGCGAAGCCGATAGGGAGGAGGTAGGGATGCTTTTGGAGCGACCAAACGTTCGTTTCAAGCATCTGGGGAATTACCGAGCGGGCTCGCTTCGATAGCTTCCGCGATCCGCTGCGTAGGGCTGTTCGGACATGCTCGGCGGTCTCTTGCAGCGAGCGATTCGTCCACTCACGCGGGAGGCCGCCTGCGCGGCGCCACACGCCAATATCTTTGAGCGACGCTTCAGCTAGGTACCAATCGGAGGTGTCGTACGACTCGAGCCGTTCGTGCGCATAGGGGCGCTTTTTTGGACCGTGGACATGGGCGTCCAGCCGAGCGTCGGTCATGGCTAGCGTGCGCCTCTTGGCTTTCTCGAAATGGCTTTTAAAAGCCGCGGGGGAGAGACGGGTTCCGTGCGGGGGTTTTGCTAGGTCGGAGATAACGAAACACCGCTTGACCTCGCGCGTCGGCACCCTCCTCACGAGCTTCATGCAAGAAGCATAGCAATAAAAAATAGGCTCTAGACTAGTTAAGCGCGTATAAAAGTACGCAGTGTCTCCAACACTTGGCCCTTGTGGTTGTATCTAAATTCGCACTCTTTGAGATGCAGGAGGAAGGTCTTTCGGGAAACGCCGTTGAACTTGGCCAGCCGCCTTTT
>JAGWWI010000035.1 GCA_018970465.1 Patescibacteria group bacterium | reverse complement strand
CGTGGAGCTCGAAGTGCTCCACCGGACCGAGGAATACGCGGGAATGCTTCAAGTGGTCCGCGAGAAGCTGCGCCTGCCGATGAGGCTCCGGCTCGGACTCGTCAAGTCTGGCGGACCCGTCGCGAGGAGCGGCCTCCCCGCTCCAGCGTGGGTGGAGTCCGAAGGTTCTATGCCGATGTACGGCACACAAGCCTTCGCCGAGCACCAAGTGGTTGTCTATGTACGAAGGACTTTCCTTGCCGAAGTTCCTTTCGAGACCGCCGTGTGTACAATGGCACACGAATTGTCACATGTCGTTCTCGACTCCATCGCTCACCCACTGCGGATGACTGAGGAGGCTGTCGACCTGACAGCGATGTTTCTCGGATTTCGCGGCTTCTATCTCAAGAAGACGACGCACGATCGGGTGACCATTTCTCGAGCATGGGAGATCGGAACTGGTGGAGCCCTACAGCTTGTGGAGACGACCACCACGACCACGTTGTGGTACGGCTATCTGACTCAAGAGGAGGTGCGGTACGCCGCTTGCCTCATGCAGACCTAGCCCTTCCTTAACCCGCCGCCGGCTTTGCCGGCGGCGTTCGCATATGGGGATTTACGAAACCCCCGCTTTAGAGGAACGCCGCGAGCTTCTCGGCGGCAATGGAGCACACGCTGAACTTGACAAATGGAACACACGTGCTAGGTTTAACTCATGCATTCGCATCGCGGCATGTGCAAGACGAATTCGATCGAGGTCACGGACCTCGGCGCGTTCGCTTGCGCATAGCCGCGATTTTTCTCCTCCCACCAGAAACATCCCGGCTCTGCGGAAGCCGGGATTCTCTCGTTTTCTGTGGCAGAGCGCGTTCTTTGGGAGTATCTGATATGGATCACCACATCGCCTACCCGCGCGAACCGCGCCGCGTGGCCCTCGCGCAAATGCGGGAAGAGTACGTGCCGGAGTTCGTGCCCGGGATCGTGAAGCGCATCGGCGTCGAAGGTACCCTCCAGCGACCACCCTACTCGCTCAACATGGGTCGGGAATGGGTGAAGAGCCTCGACGGCCAGAAGGGCGTGCACGAAGTCTTCGCCATTCTCGTCAAAGATGACGCGCTCGACGGCGGTTGGCGCTACGTGGGCCACACCGGAATCCACCACATTACCGCCACCCCTGGTGGCTACGGGACGGCAGGCATCATGATCTTCCCATCTGACGGCAAAGGGCGCGGTAACGGCTCGGAGGCGATGCTCCTCCTGCTCTACCACTGCTTCTTTGTCCTCGGACTGCGGAAGGTGAAGGCGCGGGTGAAGGCGTTCAACGCTCCCTCGCTCGGGCACCTCCTCAAGTGCGGCTATCGAATCATCGGCCCTGAGCGGGAGGAAGATTGGCACGAGGGTCGGTACGTCGACAGTCTCCTGCTCGAGGTCCTCCGCCGCGAGTGGGAGCCGATCTGGGACGCCTATCAGGCCTCGGGCGAGCTGCCGCGGCTCTCAGGCGAGCAGCGCGCGCTCGTTGCGCGGGAGACGAGCGCCTAGTCGCCCAAGAAGTACACAAGACGCCGCCGGCTCCGCCGGCGGCGTGCTATTTTTTATGCATGCGCGCCTCGCTTGCCGCTCTCCTCTCGCTCCTCTTCCCGGCGATCGCCTCCGCGCACGAGGTGTACGTGCTCACGCCCGCTGAGATCCGCTCGGGGCTCGCGACGCCCTCGTTCAACGAGGCGGCGGTCGCGTGGGGCGACTTGAACCAATTCCTCTTCTGGGCCTTCGTCGCTGCGCTCACGATCTTCGTCGTCTTCGGCATTTCGATCCTCCGCCCCCTCGAGCGGCGGCTCGACCCCGCGCTCGCGCGGCTGCGCCCCTACGCGGCGCGCGTCGCGCGCGTCACGATCGGCGTCTCCTTCATCGCGGCCGCCTACTACCAGGCGCTCTTCGGCCCCGAACTCCCGCTCGGGACGATATTCGGCGCGTGGGCCGGCGCGGTGACAGTCCTGCTCATCGTCCTCGGCGTGCTGATCACGTTCGGGCTCTACGTCCGCGCGGCAGCGCTCGCGGCGCTCTGCCTCTTCGGCGTCGAGATAGCGGAGAAGGGTCTCTACATGCTCACCTACGCCAACTACCTCGGCGAGATCCTCGTGCTCCTTATCCTCGGCACGCACCACGGCGTCGGGCCCGCCGCCAGAAATGCGGCGGGCGCGGCGAGCCGCGTCGCGAAGCGTCTCGCCCCCTACTCCTTCGCCCTTCTCCGCGTCTGCTTCGGCACCTCGCTCTTCTACGCCTCCTTCTACGCCAAGATCCTCCACAACAACCTCGCGCTCCAAGTCGCCGCCCTCCCGCTCGCCGGGCACGCGCACTCCCTGGCCTACGCCTTCGGCCTCGAGCCGCACTTCCTCGTCCTCGGAGCAGCAATCGTCGAGCTCGTGATCGCGACCTTCTTCATCCTCGGGATCGAGATCCGCTTCACCTCCCTCTTCCTCCTCTTCTGGCTCTCGCTCTCGCTCTGGTATTTCGGCGAGGTGGTCTGGCCGCACATCATCCTCATCGGCATCCCGATCGCCTTCATCTGCTACGGCTACGACCGCTACTCGCTCGAGGGCTGGCTCATGAAGCGCGGCCGCTTCGAGCCGGTCTTGTAACTATCCCCAGCGTTGACAGTCATCGCCTGCGGGACTAGATTCGATTCTAGAGTTTGAAAGGGGGAACTTGATGCCAAAAGTACGTTTCTGCGACTGCAATTGCGGCACCCGGTTGGGGCTTCAGCAGCGGATAGAGTCCGCGATCCATCCGCACACAGGCGTCCGGCTTTGCTACATCAAAGGCCACCGGCGCCATGACCCCAGAGTACGACGGAACTTTATCCCTCGGCTCATCTCCTGGCTGCGCCTACCATGGGCGCGACGACGAGAACGAGCTGAGAGCGTATCCCAAGTCGGGGACTAACCCCGCTACTGGCCGTCGCCAGGGAGAGCCGCTATCGCGCTCGCCCGGGTGGCGGCTTTTCTTATTGCTGCGCCGCTGCTAGGATGCCCGACATGAAGCGCGCCCTGGCAATCATCATCGTCTCCATCCTCGCGATCGGCATGATCGCTACCATCCTCTTCCCGCTCTTCGCGAGCGGGCGCTAGGGCTGTCCCCAGGGGGCTTGCATCTTTACGGTATTTCTGTCATACTGGGCCTACTCGCAGAGTATTCGAGCTTCGGCGCTACCTGCCCTTAGTGTTCAGTTTCGGCGAGCTTATCGGTTCAAACATCCACAATGGATAATGGCAGCGTTCAGGGGAACAAGCTCTACGTGGGCGGCATCCCCTACCGCTCGACGGAAGACGACATGAAGAAGGCCTTTAGCGAGGCTGGCACGGTCGTGTCCGCGAGCATTATCAGCGATCGCATGACGGGCCGCTCGCGCGGCTTCGGCTTCGTCGAGATGGCCACCCCCGAGGAGGCACAAGCGGCGATCGATCGTTGGGACGGCAAGGACTTCGACGGGCGCACGCTCTCGGTCTCCTTCGCCCGCCCGCAGGGCGACCGGCCCGAGCGGGGCCCTCGTCGCGAGGGCGGCTTCGGCGGCGATCGTGGTGGCTACGGCGACCGCGGCGGCTTCGGCGGGGGGTACTAACCCTTCTCTCAAAAGTGCGCAGCACCGGGCTCCGCTCACGCGGAGCCCGGTGCTATTGACATAACTGTACTTATTGTATATAGTAGCGTCACTCGCGTGCTCCTAAATTCACCCCTGAATTAGGACACCCTCGTTTTTGATAATACCTGCCGTTAAGGCAAGCTCCCGCGCACTCCGGTATCCGAGAATCCGCCTCGGCTTGTCGTTGATGATAGCGCATGCTTGATTGATTTCCTTTTGAG
>JAGWWI010000016.1 GCA_018970465.1 Patescibacteria group bacterium | reverse complement strand
GGCGTCGTGCCTGACGCCGCGACCCCCGCGCTCGTAGCCGTCACGAACGCGAACCCGAATACACCGGCCGCTTCGCCCTTGCCCACCTCGGGCGACTCGGCGCTCGTTCCCTACCAAGGCCCCGAAGGGAGCCCGGGCGACTCGATCGTGACCCCGGCGACCGACCGGATCGCGAATTACCTCGTACAGCCGGGCGACACGCTCTCGGGGATCGCCGCCACCTACGGCGTCTCCGTCAATACGATCATCTGGGCCAATGGGCTCTCGAGCGCCCGCGACGTCCACCCCGGCGACAACCTCATCATCCTCCCCGTCTCTGGCGTCAAGCATACGGTCGCGAAGGGCGATACGCTCGCCTCTCTCGCTAAACGCTACGGCGCAGACCAGGGCGAAATCGCCTCTTACAACGGCCTGTCCGCAGACGCGGCGCTCGCTGCGGGCTCGACAATCATCATCCCGGGAGGCGAGCTCGCGGCCGCAGCGCCTGCGAAGGCGCCGAGCAAGAAGCTCGGAGGCGGCAAGGTCGCTGTGGGCGCTGAGCCCTACCTTGGCGGCTCGGGCGCAGCCCAAAACGGCTACTGGACGAACCCCGTACCGGGCGGCCTCATCTGGCAGGGCATCCACGGCTGGAACGCCGTCGATATCGCCGCGCCGAAGGGCACCCCGATCCGCGCCGCCGCCGCCGGCGTCGTGACCGTAGCGCGCAGTAACGGCGCATGGAACGGCGGCTACGGCAACTACGTCGTCATCACGCACGCAAACGGCACGCAGACCCTCTACGCGCACATGACGCACGCGATCGTCACCTCTGGGCAGGAGGTCAACGCGGGCCAGGTGATCGGCTACGTCGGCGCGACCGGCAAGGCGACGGGCCCCCACCTCCACTTCGAGGTCCGCGGCGCCGCGAATCCCTTCAGGAACTGCACGCTGAAGAGCGCCTGCAGCCCGGAGTAGTTACGCGCCGAGCGCGGTGCGGATGCGGTTCTCTACGTCGGCAAGCTGCTGGGGCAGGTCGAGGCGAGAGGGGTCGATTTCGGCGAAGTAGTCGATGTGGGTGTTCTCTTCGGCGCGGCGGCGCTTCTGGTCGAAGTAGTTGCCGACGGCCTGCTCAGCATCCTTGAAGAGCCACGTGTGGTCGTAGGTGCGCAGCTTGTTGAGGATGAACGCCTCGGGCGGATTGATATGCAGCCAGAAGACGCGCGCGCTGCGCTCCGCAGCAATCTCCTCGATCATCGCCTTGGTCTCGGGGTTCGCGCAGTCTTTGTCGAAGGCAATGCCATAGCCCGCGCGAGCTAAGTCGAACGCGAGCGTCCGCGCGATTGAACGGAGCGGTTTGTAGTCGTGCCCGAGCTCCTTGAGGAGCCTGCGGATCTCGTCGCTCGAGATGCGCACGAGGCCGAGCCGCTCGGCGAGGGGCTTCACCACGGTCGTCTTCCCTGCCCCGACGCGCCCGACGGGTGCCAGGAATATCTGCGCAGGCAATCGCGCATCGTCCGCCGGGAGTGCAAGCGTCGCTTTGTACGCTGCGAGGATTTGGCGCTCAGTTTCAGTAAGTCCTTCCATGCCTATTCAAACCCGAAGAGGCCGCGCGGGCGATACTGGAGGGCTTCGTGCATGTGGGTGGGCGTGACGAGCTCCGCGCCTGCGAGGTCGGCGATCGTGCGCGCGACGCGCATGGTGCGGTGGTAGGAACGCGGCGAGAGCGCGAGGCGCGCGGCCGCGCTCGTCAAAGCCTCCTTCGCCGCTGGCGTGATGCCGCTTCGCTCGTCGAGCTCGCGGCCGGAGAGGTGCGCGTTCGTCGCGCCCGCCTTCTTGGCGCGCTTCGCGGCCCGATCGCGCGCGAGGATGACGCGCGCACGCACGATCGCCGAACTCTCCCCCGCCGAGAGCTTCGCGAGGGTCGCGGGCGGGACCAAGGGGACCTCGATCCAGAGGTCGAGGCGGTCGACGATCGGGCGGCTGATCCTTCGGGACTGGCGCGCGGCGGCCCGCAGAGCGACGCGCGAATCCTCCGACATCGTGTCGGCCGGGTTCATCGCTGCGACGATCATGCAGTCGGCCGGGAAGGTGATCGTCGCCCGGGCCCGCGAGACGGTGACGATGCGGTCCTCCAAGGGTTGCCGCAAGGCCTCTAAGGCCCTTGATTCGAACTCCGGGAACTCGTCGAGGAAGAGGACGCCCTTATGCGCCAACGTAACCTCACCCGCCTTCGGGAAGGCCCCACCGCCCACGATCGCGACGTGCGAGACCGAGTGATGCGGCGCGCGAAACGGCGGCCACCACACCGCCTCGCCCTCCTTCAAGAGTCCGGCCGTCGAGTGGATGGCTGTCACCTCCAAGACTTCGTCGCTCGTCAAAGGCGGGAGGATGCCCGAGAGGGCGCGCGAGCATCGTCTTGCCGGTCCCCGGCGGGCCGTAGAAGACGATATTGTGCCGCCCCGCAGCGGCGATCTCGAGGGCGCGCTTCGCGCTCTCCTGCCCCTTCACCTCGGCGAGATCGATCGCGGGCGGAGCCGCGGGGCGGAGCGCGCGGCGCGTCTCCGGCGCGAGGCGCTTCTCGCCTTTGAGGTGCGCGACAAGTTCGCCCAAAGTCGCGGGCGCATAGACCGCGACCCCTTCGGCGAGGAGCGCCTCGTGCGCGTTCCCCGGCGGGACGAAGACGGCGCGCACGCCCGCGCGCTTTGCGGCGAGGACCTGCGGGAGGATTCCGCGCACGCTGCGGAGCGCGCCATCGAGCGCAAGCTCGCCTGCCGAGAGCATGTCGAGCGGCAAGGGCGCGAGCTCGCCCGCTGCAGCGAGGTAGGCGAGCGCGAGCGGCACGTCGTAGTGCGAACCCTCTTTCTTCAAGTCCGCGGGCGAGAGGGAGAGGATGATGCGCTTGTTCTGCTGCTTGGGCGGCTTGTAGCCCGTGTGCCGGATCGCCGCCGAGACGCGGTCGCGCGCCTCTTCGACCGCCTTATCGGCGAGACCGACGACGGCGAAGGAATGGAGCCCGCGCGTGAGGTCGGCCTCGACCGTAACGATCTCGGCTGCGGCTCCGACCGGCTGGGCGGCTAAGGTCTTCGCGTAGCCCGCGCGCGGGAGGCGGGAGCTTGGCGATTCTCCGGTCGGTGCGAGCTCCGAGGAGGCCATGGGGCAGTAGCTATTTGTGCGCGGTACAGGTCGTCGCGGCTAGGTCGGCGGCGAGACGCGCCGGCTCTATCTCCTCGCCGCAGACTTCGCAGCGGCCATAGGTGCCCTGCTCGATGCGCTCGAGCGCTTCGTTCACGCTCGCGTAGCGCGCTTCAAGGTCAGCGAGGATCGCCGCGTTGTCCTCCTGGCCGGTGAGGAGTTCGGCGCGATCAAGCGGGTCAGGCTCGAAGGACTCGGGCTGCGGCAGAGGCTCCCAGTCCCCCGGCACATCCGGATTCGGCCGACCGACCGACCGCAGCTCGCCCTCGAGACGCGTGCGCTCTTCCGTAAGCTTCCGCTTCGCTTCTGCTGTATCCATAGAGAAAGTATAGCAAACAGCCTAGGAGGAGGTGCTTCGCGAGTTGGCGAGCCGGGAGAGGATCGCGCCGAAGGTCGCTTCATCGCGCGTGATAACGAGCGTCTGCTGATCCCAGTAGCCGTAGATGAGGATCGTGCGATTCTCGCTATCGCGATAGACGCGCGCGTCGTGGTTAGCGACGACCTCATCGGAGAAGCCTTGCTCGACAGCCGATAGCGCAGGAGTGTTCAAGGCGCCCGGCGTCGACGACGCCGCGGTAGTGGTCGCCGCGGCCGGAGCCGCGGCGACGCGCGGCGGGTAGAACGCCCCGAGCGCATTCACCATAGACGGCTCCCACGCGAGCATGCCGGCGAACGTGTCGCCGTACGAGGAGACGGAGAGGATGAAGAACGGGCTCTGCTCGCCGTTCTCCGAGACGATGCCCGCCATGCTGCCGGCGGCGCTGATATTGCGGAGCAAGACGTCGGGCGCCGCGAGCCCGAGCTCGTTGAATACGCTCGTCGAGGTGGCTGCCGGATTGTAGAGGAGCCGGATCGATCCGTCGGCGAGCGGCCGACCGTTTGCCTGTTCAATCGCCTGCACGAGCGCGGCGCCCGACCCCGAGACCGTCTCGCGCTCGTCGACGAAGATCGGCGCCGAGGGCGCGAGCGCGAGGGTGACCGGCCCCGTGTTCGCCACGAACCGCGCATACGCGACGTAGACGAGCGCCACGCCGACGAGGACGAGCGCGATCGAGATCGCGGCGCGAGCACCGCCGCGCGAGCGCCGGGGCGCCGGGGCCGCGACGGGCGTTACCGGCCGCGCGTCGGCCTCCGCCGCGAGGATGGCGGCCCGAGAGGCGTTCGATTCGCCGACGCGCTCGGAGAAGTCGGTCGCATAGGTGTGGAGCGTGTCCGGAACGGGCGGCGGCGCCTCGCGCGGCGGAGCGGGCGGCGCGAATACGGGAGCCGCAGCCGGAGGCGGAGACGGAGCGAGTGGCGCAGGAGGCACTGGTTGCGACTCTGGCACCGGCTCGCCCGGGATACCAAGCGTGAATGTCGGCGCATACGCCGGCACCGAGAGCGCGCCCGCGGGCGGCGCGACCAGGACCGCGGGCGGCGTCGCGGCGTGGATCTCTACATGCGGCGCAGGCGCCTGGGCCGGAACGGGGCTCGTGGGGTACTGCTGCGCACGCGCCTTCTCCTCAAGCCGCGCGAGCACCGCGCCGCGCTCAGCCGCGTTCTTCTCCCACGAGACGGCCGCGGGCGACTTCGCCACCTGCTCCTGCAGCCGCCCAGCGGCCTCCTGCAAGCCTTTGTCGTAGGTCGTGACGACCGCAGCGGCGGGCGGCGGCGCGGCGGGCCTCGGCGCCGCAGTCGCATCCAACGCGGGCGCGGCGCTTCCGAGCGGGACGAGGTCGGGCGTGCCGCCCTTCTGTACCGTCGCCATGTCGCGCGCGTAGGTGCGTATATACTTCTGCGGCGCTTCGCCTTGCATAAGAGCGTCGATGGACGGCGCTTGTGATAGGTCCTGCGATAGATCCGAAGCCATTCATGCGTAATAGTACCGCGGCGCCCCGAGGGCGCCGCGGTTTACGAACAGCTCTTCGCGCGATTACGATCGCGACGCGATGGTGAAGCGCCGCGGATTGTCGCACATGTCGGTGAACGCGTGCGCCGCCTCTTTGAGCTTCCCCGACGAGGACTTGCCGAAGGAGATTACCTCCACCTGGCAGCCCATGTTCATGTCGAGGTAGTGGATCAAGGGGACGAAGTCGCCATCGCCCGAGGCGATGATGACCGTGTCGAGCTTGGGCGCGAGCTTCACCGCGTCGATCGCGAGGCCGACATCCCAGTCCGCCTTCTTCGCGCCGTCGGCGAAGATCTGCAGGTCTTTGACCTTGGTCTCGATGCCGATCTTGGTCAAGGCGTCGAAGAACGCGCTCTCTTCCCCGCTCTCCGTCTTGATCACGTAGGCGATCGCGCGCACCAAGGTGCGCCCGCCCACCGCCTCTTCGAGGATCGCGCCGAAGTTGACGCGCGCTTTGTAGAGGTGCTTGGCGGAGTGGTAGAGGTTCTGCGTATCGATGAAGACGCCTACGCGCTGCGCCGGATGTTTGATGACTGCCATAGAAACAGATGCTTATGTAAACGCTTTTTATAAAAATTGCACAGGCCCATGATACCACCGCGCCCTCCTCCCGGAGGGCGCTGAGGTTACTTCTTCAAACCGAGCTTCTTCACGACCGCGTTGTAGCGGCGCTTGTCGTTCGATTCGAGGTAGCGCAGGTGCGCGCGACGGTCGGCGACCATCTGGAGGAGGCCCCGGCGGGAGTGGAAGTCCTTCGGGTTCTTCTTCAAGTGCTTGGCCAACTCGTCGATCTGCTTCGAAAGGAGCGCGACCTGGACATCCGGCGAGCCGGTATCCTTCTCGTGCCGCGCGATTCCCGCGATGACGGTGGCCTTCTTCTTGGTGGTAAGCATGGACACTCGTACCCTACCACACCTTGCTATTTTCCGCAAGGGTGGCGGAATGCAGGCTGCTAAATGAATATCGGCGCAAAATGCGCCGATGGTGGGAGGGACGGGGGTGGAAAAGGCGGTGAAGGAACAAAAGAAAGGTGGGTGGTGAGGTTGGTGCAGGAACGAAGGAGCGAGACAGGGGGAAGAGAATGGGAGAAATCGGTAATACAAGGAAGAGAACGGGGGCAATTAAGGATGATTTCGATCCTGTCAGGCCCGGTCACTTCCGCACATTGGTCACCACACAATGTTCTACTTTTAATAACTCCCCCGCCCTGCTCGAGGTTACGCGGGACTTGCTATCATGCCGGCATGAGAATCGTGTCGTGGAACGTCAACGGGATCCGGTCGGTCGCCAAGAAGGGCGACTTCGACCGGATGATGCGGGCCCTGAAGCCGGACGTGCTCTGCCTCCAGGAGACCAAAGCCGAGGAGCACCAATCCCCTCTCGACCTCCCCGACTATGAGGAATACTGGTCGAGCGCGAAGAAAAAGGGCTACAGCGGCACCGCGATATTCACCAAGCAGGTGCCCGAGGACGTGCGCTTCGGCATGCCCGACGACCTGGTCGAGAAGTACGGCCTTGCGGACGACGGCTACGGCAACCCCAACGAAGAAGGCCGCGTCATTGCTGCCGATCTTGGCGCTTTCTACGTGGTATCGGTCTACACCCCGAACGCCAAAGACGACCTCTCCCGTCTCGCGCTTCGCCACAAGCACTGGGACCCCGCCTTCTTGGCCTATATGAAGCGGCTCGAGGAGGAGAAGCCTGTCATCTTCTGCGGCGACCTGAACGTCGCTCACGCCCCCGAGGACCTCGCCCACCCCAAGGAGAACGAGGGCAAGAAAGGCTTCACCCGCGAAGAGCGCGAAGGGATCGACGCGATGGTCGACGCGCACTTCGTCGACACCTTCCGCCTCCACACTAAGGGCGCCGGCCACTACAGCTGGTGGAGCCACTGGGCCAACGCGCGGGACAGGAACATCGGCTGGCGCATCGACTACATCTTCGTATCTAAGCGCCTCGCCTCGAAGGTCGCGAAGGCTGAGATCCACGCCGATATCTACGGCTCCGACCACTGCCCCGTCTCGATTACGCTCCGATAAAGGACGTTGTCCACAGCGGTGTCCTTTACGGTGTCCTTTATACCCGTATCATGGGCAAAGGACGGACGGTTCCTTGATCGTTCCTTTCAGCTTAGCGAGTCGTGCCGTGGCCCCGCCTGCGCTCCGCGGCGTATCCGCGCTCCAAGCCCCCAGGGTGAGGTTCCACGCGAAACGCACTCGCATCCATCAGCAGTTCGTTCAACAACGAAGCCGCCCCGCCACCTCCGGCGCCGACACCAACATTTGCCCCCGCTCCTTCCCCCGTCGGCCCACTATCGGGCGGCTTTCGTATTTCCCTAACCTGTTTCGTGCGAAAAGCGCAGCGGCAGGTTGCGAGAAGTGACTAAGACTTGGCCAAGCGGCCTGGAGCGGTCACTTCGAGCAATCTGCCGAGAAGCTCTCAGCAGACGTGGTGCTTCTCCATTATTTCGCGTACTTCCGCCTCTTCTGCCGCCTCCCGCCGCCGCTTCCCCGCTTCGCCAAGCTCCTTGAGCGCCTGTGCGTCCATCTGGAACAGCTCGCCCGCGCGCTGGTCTAGATATTCCTCTGTGTTTTTTGCCGGGTCGTCCAGGACTTCTTCAAGGAGGGCGTGAAGGGCATAGCCGATCTTGGGCCCAGGTTCCACGCGAAACAGCCCCATGAGCCGGGTGCCGTCGGTCTTCAGCATATTGACCGATATGGGGTCCCGGAGCGCCTGTTCCACCATCGCCTTGTACTTGCGGAAGCGGAATGGCTGCTCCTTAGGCCTCCCCGTACCGATCCGGTCGCAGATGCGGAGATTCAAGAGATCCCAGATATTCTCCTCTCCCACGTTCGAGATCATACGCCGGACAGCCGAGAGCGTGATCTGGTCCGGATCGGAGAAGAACATGTGCCAGCGCACGAGCTTAACCACCCGTTCGATCGTTTCGCGCGAAAAGCGCAGGTCCTCAAGGGCTTTCTTGGTCGTCCGGGCGCCCACGACCTCGTGACCGTGGAAGGTCCAATCCCGCTTCTCCTCCGACCACCGCCGGGTCTCTGGCTTCGATACATCGTGGAAGAGGCCGGCAAGCCGGACATCGAAGTCCCAGCCTTTGTCGGCCGCGTGCTGCATCGTGCGCATCAGATGCTCGAAAACGTCGTATTTATGCGCCTGATTCTGGTCGACACCGATTCCTCGCGTGAGGTCCGGGGCGATATATTCGAGCATTCCAAGCTGCTGGGCGAGGACAAGAGCGTTCATTGGCTGGTCGGAATTAAGGATCCTCACCAGCTCGTCCCGGACCCTTTCACGCGAAACATGTTTCAAATGGTGGGAGTTTCCTTGGATCGCTGCGGCCGTCTCGGCGTCTATCCCGAAGCCAAGCTCGGCCACAAGGCGGACAGCCCGCATCATCCGGAGCGCATCCTCGTTGAAGCGCGCGGTGGGGTCGCCGACGGCTCGGAGCATCTTGTCCTTTATGTCCTTTTGACCGTGATAGGGGTCAACAAGCTCGCGCCGGCTCTCGTCATAGGCGATCGCATTCACCGTGAAGTCCCGTCGTGCAAGGTCCTCAAGAAGGGAAGCGCCGAATTCGACCGCATCGGGCCGGCGCCTATCGGTGTAGCCAGTCTCCCGGCGGTAGGGAGTCACCTCGACGATCGCGAGGCGTGCGTTCTCGCTCCCCGTCTTGACGCCCACGGTTCCGTAGTCGTTTTCATAAAAAGAGTCAGGAAATACGCGCTGAATCTCATCGGGGTGGGCGTTCGTGGCGATATCCCAGTCCTTCGGCTCGCGGCCGATCAGGAGGTCGCGCACGCAGCCGCCCACCAGATAGGCCTCGAAGCCCGCCGCCCGAAGGGCGGCGGCCACCTGCCGAATCTCTTCCGGGACAGTGAAATCCATGGCGTGATACTAGCATGTGCCGTAGAATCAGGGCGTTAGCGCCTCGGTGGTGAAATGGATATCACAGCAGTCTTCGGAACTGTCGTTCCAGGTTCGAGTCCTGGCCGAGGCACAAGGGGAGTGGTAGGATAGGCCCCAAGCGGCTATGGTTTAGTGGTAGAACGCGTCCTTGCCAAGGACGAGACGGGAGTTCGATTCTCCCTAGCCGCACAAAACAGACGCAAAACCTGCCCTGCGGCAGGTTTTGCGCGTTTTGTGGGCCGGAGCCATATGCGAGCAGCGGCGAGCATGGCGAGGCGGGATCGCGAAAATGGCGAGCTGGCGAGCCGTTATTCGTGACCCGCATTTTGACCCTTTGTCCAAAAAGTGGATAAAGCTGGGGACACGGGGGATAAAGGACTGTCCCTGACAGGAGCGAAGGCTAGAATAGCTAGTGTTTATGCCAGATTCTTCAAAGCCGTGGATATAACGCATAAAAGCCGCAAGGAGGTCGGGGCCTTGGGAGAAGCGGTTGCGGCCGAGTATCTCCGACGCCACGGGATGGAAGTAGTAGACAAGAATGTCGCGCGGAAGACCGGCGAGCTCGACGTTATCGCCCTCGACCCGGCCGGGGAGGTGGGGGAGACGCTCCACTTCGTCGAGGTGAAGACGGTCGTGGCAGACGAATTCCCCTCCGACGCCACGCGCTCCGCCCCGGGCAGGCCGCTCGACGACTACGACCCCTCGCTCAACCTGCACGAGGCGAAGGTGCGGAAGGTCGCGCGGACGGCCGAATGGTATGTCGCGGAGAAGGGGTGGGAAGGGTAATGGCAGGTCGACGGCTGTCTCGTGTGGCTCCGCCGGCGCGACGGGCGCGCGCGGGTGCGATATCTGCCGCAAATCGTGTAAAGTGCGGTGAACGGGCCGGCGTATGACGGTAGTACGCGTCCTTTGGGAGGACGTCGACCGAGTTCGACTCTCGGCGGCCCGATGATCAGCGCCCGCGCGCAGCGGCGAGAAGGATCGCCTCGAGCGCAGCGGCCTGCGCCGCGAAAGCGCCAACCGCCGCGCGCGGCGGGGCGGCGAGGAGAGACGCGAGCGAGGAGCCGGTCTCGAGCGCGTATTCCCGGCGGACGTAGGAGGCAGAGAGGGCCGAGAGCGTGCGGGAGGCGATCGAGCCCGTGTTCGAGCTCGTCGTGATCGAGCCCGCGAGCGCGCCGTCGAGAGTCGCGACGCCGCCGCCCGAGGAGCCCTCTTCCGCCGCGGCCGAGCCCGCGACCGCGATCACGTCGGGCGTCGTACTGTCGAAGGTGAGGAGCTCGGCGACCGCGCCCGGCACGAGCGTGGGGGAGAGCGCCGTCTCGATCGCCTGCGCCGAGAGGCCCTGGGCGCCGTAGGAGCCGACGACGACCGCGTCGCCCGCAGCGGGCGACGCGGCAGCAAGCGGCACGAAGGGGAGCGGAGAGGGAAGTGGCGCCTTCGACGCGCCCCCGGTGATCGCGAGGAGGGCGAAGTCGTACTCGCCCGTATCGGTAGGCGACGCCTCGAGGAGGAGGGCGCTGTCGCGCGCGACCCAGTCGGGCGAGATGTAGGCGAGCGAGGCCGTGTACGCATCCTTCGCGGGCGAGCCAGCGCGCAAGACGCACGAGACGCCCTGGTCCGCGAGGAGGAAGTAGGCGGCCACGTGCGCGCTCGTGAGCACATAGCCCGAGGGGGTGACGACGACGCCCGAGGCGCTGATCGAGTGGAACGCGCTCCCCGCAGGGGCGATACAGAGGATATTCACAAGCGCCCCTTCAAGAGCCGCAGACGCCGCAGCGCGCGCCGCGATCTGGCCCACGGCGCTCCCGGCAGCCGCGGGCGCCGACGCGGGCAAGGGCGTAGGCGCGCTCGGCAAGGGAGCGGCAGGGGCGGGCGCGCTCGCCGTCGTGGTCGCCGCCGGCGGCGCGACCACGACAGGCGCTGGGGGCGTCGGCACCCGCGCGCGCAGGTATGCCGCGACCAGGAAGAGCGCGACGCCGACCGCAGCGGTTACCGCAAGGAGGTAGGTAAGGCGGCGCATGCGCAAAAAATAGCGCGCTTTTTGTCTAAAAGATACGCGGGCTACGCCTGTGCTATGCTCGCGATACGCCCCGCTTCGCAAACGCTTCGAGGGGCACGGCGGGATTAGTTTAATGGTAGAACATCAGTTTTCCAAACTGAGAGCGCCGGTCCGATTCCGGCATCCCGCACCAATCGAGCGACGCGAAAGCTGCGAGCACCACCACTGCTACAATGAGCGGGCATGCAGGAAGAGGCTGATGAAAAGATGCGTGTCTTATTATCAAAAGCGGTCGTTTGGGCTGAGACTCAATCTGCTGAAATCATTGCCACCGGGAGGCCGTTGTATTCGGAAGAAGCGATGCTGGCAAAGAGAGCAGGCGTCGCGCATCCAGAAAAGGTTCGCATTTCAGAAGTGGAAAGCCTTCCTTTTCCTGAAGACCAGGAATTGCGTGGGGCCGCCCTATCACTTGGCCTATTCAAACCGAGCATGGTCGGCCTCACGCTTGGCTACGGAATCTATATTGTAGACGGACATCAGACTCGCTTTGTCCCGCACGAACTCCGACACGTCCATCAGTTTGAGCGATTGGGCTCGATTAAGAGCTTTCTGAACTTGTATCTTCAACAGCTCTTGGAGTGTGGGTATGAGAAAGCGCCTTTGGAGATAGAGGCTCGGGAGTACGAGCCTGGGTAACGCACCCGCTCCCAGACGGCCCAGGCCGGGGCTCCCCCTCGGCCCATTGCAGCCTGCCCTATGGAAGGTGCCCGAAGACCTCAGCGAGCCATTCGTACATGCGGCGCTCGTGCGGAGACAGGTCGTCAGCGAGCCCTGATTCGCGGTAGTTGAGGTAGAGCATGTAGAGATCCTCTTCGTGCTTCTCGAGAAGCTCGTCGAGTGCGCGTTCGGTCTCCTCGCCCCATTCGCCCTTCGCTACGAGACCTTCGAAGAGATCGACGCCGGGCTCTTCTGGCGCTGCTTCCGGCTTCGGCGGGCCTTCGTGCATACGAGCATCCTACTACTAGAAATCGCTCCCGGGCTCGTAGATCGCAAGCGAGGGCGTGGGTGGGGCAAGCACCGGATCAAGCAGCTGCCAGGCGGCGAGGACTTCGGCGAGGGAGGGGAAGTGGGTGCGGTCGCCCTCGGCGGCCTCGCGGATGAGGCGGTCGTAGGCATGGTCGCCGGCGAGCGAGAAGGCGCGCGGGCCCGGAGGCGTTTCGGCCACGAGCTCTTGGCGCGCCTCGGCGAGCGCCTTGCCGGCATAGATGGTGACGGGGATGGGGCCCGCGGCGCTCGCGTAGGAGAGCGCGAGCTCGACGGCCGTTGGGGTCTTGGAGTCGGGCGCAACGCCCGGCGTTTCGCGATAGCCTTGATACTGGCCCAAGCGCACGCCCGTTTCGAGGGGCCCGGCGAGGGAGAGCTTCTCAAGCGCAGCGAGGCGGGCCTCGGGGCCCGCGCCCTCTGCGAGCGAGGCGGCGAGGACCTCGAGCGCATGGTTCTGCACCACGTCGCGGATGACGCCCGTCTCGTCGTAGAATGCGCCGCGGCCCTGCGCGTCGAGCGTCTCGGCGAGCGTGACGCTAACTCCGGTTAGCGCTTCGCCCGCGAGCGCGCCTTCGAGGGCGCGGACCGACTCCTTGCCGAGGTAGTGATCGATGCGGTAGAGGCGCTCCTCGGGGAGATAGCGCGTGATGAGTGCGTCGAGCGCGCGCGCCGAGGCCTCGTCGCGGCCGAAAGGCTTCTCGATGAGGAGTTTCACGCCCTCGTGCCCCAGCGCGCCCGTTTCTCCGAGCGCTTCGATGATGGGCGCGTAGGCCGAGGGCTGGATCGAGAGGTGGATGAGGGACTGGGGCGCGACCTCGCGCGCGAGCGCCTTAAGCGACGCGGGCTCCGTGTGGTCGGCAGGAGCATAGCGCACCCGCGCAAGGAACGCGTCCGGTTCCGCGACACCCGCCGCGACGAGCGCCGGGCGGACGAAGGCGCCATACTCCGCGTCGCCCCACGGCCGGCGCGAGGAGGCGACGACTTCGAGCTCTGTGTCGGCAGTCGCGAGCCGCGCGAGGGCGGGCAAAATCTTCTTCCGCGCCAGGTCGCCGGTGGCCCCGAGGAGTAGGTAGCGCATAGCCCACGGAGTATAGCGCGGGTCGTTGCCTGTTGTATGCTAGAGCTGTTCAACTAACCGTCACCCTAACGCACTATGTTTGAAGGAGCTCCCAAGAATGAACAAGTGAGCACATCCGAACTTGAGCAAACTGACCCGCAGGCGTTCGAAGCGTTGGTCGCCCGCGTAAAGGAGGAGGGCGATAAGCTTCTCCAGCCGGGCGAGAGCTTCAGTCCCCAATCCTACGAGATGATCGCGCGGTATGTCGCGCGAGAAGCGGCGCAGGCCGGATCGCCCCTCACGCGAGAAAGCGTCGAGGCCCTCGATTCCGCGCACGTAGATTCCATGCTTGACGCAGCGGTCGTGCGTTTCGAACAAGACAACGCGCCCAAGGCGTACGTAGTGAGCGACGCCGCCCAGAGCACCGTCGTCGGCAAAGCTGGCTCCTTCAGCGAAGCTATGCGGCTCGCAGAGGAACAGCAGGGTGCGGATACGCGTTGAGACCCCGCCAAGGGCGGGGTCTCGGGTAAGCGCCGGTCCTAATGGACGGCGCTTGCTGTTTTACGTTTCGCGAGTTCCTGGAGAATGCGCAGCCTGCGCATGTGCTCCAAGAGTCGAAGGAACGGCGCCCGCTGTCCTTCCGGTAACGCACGCGCATACGCCCGCGCGTCTCGATCTGGGTCCCCGGCCTTGCCGGGCAAGGGTTTCATCAGGAAATCTCCTCTTCTACCGATTTTTAAAGTGACACAAACTTGGATTAAACGCAAGGAGGGTCTTTTGCGTGCGGGGTAGTACGCTTACGCTATGGAACCTCTCGCCGCACGGATCCGCCCGAACACCCTCGACGAGGTGGTGGGGCAGGAGCATCTGGTGGGGGCGGGGAAGCCGCTCCGCGTTGCGGTCGAGAAGAAGGAGCGCTTCTCGTTCATCCTCTGGGGCCCGCCGGGGACAGGGAAGACGACGATAGCGAGAATCTACGCGAAGGCGCTCGACGCCGAGCTCTACGAGCTCTCGGCCGTCTCAGCAGGGAAGGAGGATATCCGCAAGATTGTCGGGCAGCCCGCGGGGCTCCGCCCGCGGGTCCTCTTTCTTGATGAGATTCATCGCTTCAATAAGGCGCAGCAGGATTTCTTATTGCCCTACGTCGAGAGCGGCGCGCTAACGCTCGTAGGCGCGACGACCGAGAACCCCTCCTTCGAGGTCATCCCCGCGCTCCTCTCGCGCTGCCGCGTCTTCGTCCTCGAGCCGCTCTCGGAGGAGGCGCTCCGCGCGATCGTGAAGCGCTCGAAGGTGAAGGTCGGCAAAGACGCCTTCGACTGGCTTATGGGCTACGCCAATGGTGACGCGCGCAAAGCGCTCGGGATGCTCGAGGGCGCGGAGCGGCTCTACGGCAAAGTCACGGCCGAGACCTTGAACCAAGCGCTCGAGTCGCCCCACCTGCGCTACGACAAGAAGGGCGAGGAGCACTACGACACCATCTCGGCGTTTATTAAAAGCATGCGCGCCAGCCAGCCCGATGCTGCGCTCTACTACCTCGCGCGGATGGTCGAAGCGGGAGAGGACCCGCTCTTCATCGCGCGACGGATGGTCATCTTCGCCTCCGAGGATATCGGCCTCGCGCAGCCCACCGCCTTGGTCGTCGCGAACGCGGTCTTCCGCGCCTGCGAGACGATCGGCTACCCCGAGTGCGCGATCAACCTTGCGCATGGCACAGCCTACCTCGCGAAGGCGGCGAAGGATCGCTCAAGCTACGACGCGCTCCGGGCTGCCCAGGCCGACGTCGCCGCCTTCGGCAATCTCCCCGTCCCAAAGAAGATCCGGAACGCCCCCACCAAACTCATGAAGGACCTCGACTACGGCAAAGGGTACGAAAAATATGACACCGAGTCCTATCTCCCCGACAAGCTCAAGAAGAAGAAGTATTTGCCCTCCGAAGGAGGGTCCGCCTCCGGCGGAAAATAACCGCCCTTCGTGGTACTGTCGAGCTATGAAAATCGGCGTGATGGGGGCGAAGGGGAGCTTCTCGGAGGAGGCGGGGCGGGTCTACGCGATGAAAGAGGGCATCCAGAAGCCCGAGATCTGCTACCTCATTTCTGCGGAGAACGTCTTAACCGCCTTGGAGGCGGGCGAGATCGACCTCGGCGTCTTCCCGATCGAGAACAGCAACGGCGGCATCGTGCTCGAGGCCGTGCACGCGATGGCGGGGCACCGATTCGCGATCAAGAAGCTCTTCGATATCGAAGTGCACCACAACCTGCTCGTCGCCCCGGGCGTCAACGCGACCGAGATCGAGAAGATCACCTCGCACGACCAAGCCTTGAAGCAGTGCCGGATGTACTTGAAGCGCCGCTGGCCCGAGGTGGAGGTCGAGGTGTACGTCGACACGGCCAAAGCTGCAGAGGATATCGCGAACGGCACCCTGCCGCGGACGACTGCTGCGATCGCCGCCCGGCCGGCAGCCGAGCTCTACGGCCTCGAGATTCTCGAGGAGAGCATCCAGGACTTGAAGTGGAACTATACGACCTTCATCGCGGCGGAACGCATATAGCAAAAGGCCGCGTAGCCTGCGGCCACGCGGCCTTTTGCGTTTCTCTTACTTGACCGCGTCCTTCAAGGCCTTCGCGGGGCGGAACTTCGCCGTGCGGGTCGCGGCGATGCGGATCGTCTCGCCCGTGCGGGGATTCCTACCCTCGCGCGCGGGGCGGGCCTTCGTCGAGAAGATGCCGAGCCCGGCGACCGAGACCTCTTCGCCATTCTTGAGCGCGGTCACGACCGAGTCGATCATGCACTCGACGGCGCGATCGGCGTCTGCCTTGGTCGAACCAAGGGTCGCGTGCACGCGGTCGATGATGTCAGCTTTGTTCATGCGAGTACGGTTAGCGGGTAACTACGCGAGAAAGCATACAAATCCTCGCTTTTTTGCGCAATACCCTTGTCAGCCATGACTTTTTATCGTGCGAATTCGACGACGCGGTTCTCGCGGATCACATTCACCTTGATCTCGCCGGGGTAGCGGAGCTCCTTCTGGATCTTGGCGCTGATCTCTCGCGCGAGCTTGTGGAGCGCGAGGTCGCTGACCCGGCCCGGATTCACGAAGACGCGGATCTCCCGGCCCGCGCTGATCGCATACACCTTCTCGACGCCCTCGAACCCCTCTGCGAGGCGCTCGAGGTCGCCCATGCGCTCGAGGTAGCGCTCGACCGTGTCGCGGCGCGCGCCGGGGCGGCCCGCCGATATCGCGTCCGCGGTCTGCACGATCATCGCTTCGGGGGACTCGTAGGGGAACTCTTCGTGATGCGACTGCATCGCGTCGATGACGCGCTTATCGACCCCGAACTTCTCGAGGATGCGGCGGCCGATCTCGACGTGCGTCCCCTCGACCTCGTGGTCGACGGCCTTGCCGATGTCGTGGAGGAGGGCGCCCGCCTTCGCCACGGCAACATCCGCCCCGAGCTCCGCCGCGAGCATCCCGGCGACGTGCGCCATCTCGACCGAGTGGGTCAAGACGTTCTGGCCGTAGGAGGTGCGGAAGTGGAGCCGGCCGAGAAGCGCGACGAGCTTCGGGTCGAGGCCGATGACGCCCGTCTCGTAGGCCGCCGCTTCGCCCTTCTGCCGCATGAGTTCGGCGACCTCGCGCTTCGCCTTCTCTACCTCCTCTTCGATCTTGGCCGGCTGGATGCGGCCGTCACTGATGAGCGCCTCGAGCGCCATCTTGGCGACATGGCGGCGCAAGGGATTGAAGGAGGAGAGGACGATACGGTCGGGCGCGTCGTCGATCACGACGTCGACGCCGGTGGCGCGCTCGAAGGCTTTGATGTTACGACCCTCCTTGCCGATGACCTTGCCCTTCACCTCCTCGGAAGGGATGTGGACGGAGAGGGAGGTCATCTCGGCGTTGACCGCGTTCCCGAGGCGGTGCACCGCGCTCGTGAGGATCGCGCGCGCCTTCTCCTCGAGCCGGGCGGCGCCCTCCTGCTCGAGCTTGGCGAGCCGGAGGAGGACCGCCTCCTCGCTCTCGCGCTCCACCTCGCGGAAGAGCTCGTCGCGCGCGGCCTGTGCAGAGAGGTTCGCCGCGCGTTCGAGGATCCGCGTGCGCTCCTTGATGAGATCATCCGCCTCGCCCTTGGCCCGCGCGGCGTCGGCCTCGCGCTCCTTGACCTCGTCCTCCTTCTCGTCGAGCACGCGCTGGCGGTCGTCGAGGAAGGCTTCGCGCTCCGCGATCCGGTCTTCGCGCGTCGAGAGCTTCTCCTCCCGCTCCTCGACCGGCTCGAGGCGCTCGGTCTCGAGCGCATCAGCGCGGAACTCGGCGTCCGCGATGATCTTGGCCGCCGCTTCGCGCGCCGCGAACATGCGCTGCTTGATCTCGAGCTCCATCGAGCCCTTGGTCGCGAGGCCGATCAGGACGCGGAGCACGTAGCCGAACGCGATCCCGGCCGCGCCCGAGAGCGCGAGCAATATCAGTATGATCTTGAGTGACATAAACGCCCGGTTTCGTTATCCGCTCCGCCGAGGCGAAGGGCTTGGTGGGTCAAAAGGGAAGGGTCAGGCCGCCGCGCATCCGCAACTCTCGCTCAGGCATCAGTATGGGTTCACACTACTACCAAACTCTGGCGAGCGCTATCTACAAATGAAAGAGCGGTTTACAATGCGTAAAAATCTTGTTTACAATATATTTTAAAGTGGTTGACAATCAATAAACATAGAGATATGCTGACCATATGAGCAGAGAGGATGAGGTTTTGCGCATAGCCCACTCGAAGAAAGAGCTGCGCACCCGGGACATCATGCAAGAGCTAGGCGTGTCTCGGCAGTATGCCGTCATTTTGGTAAATGGACTCGTCACGGATGAGAAGCTTATCAAGGTAGGGGCCACCAATCGTGCGTATTATTTATTGCCGGAAGTAGCCCAGAACCCAGAAGCATTTCCGCAGAAAATATCGAGGCGTTTGAAAAATGACGGCCTTCAAGAGCATGAGATCTATGCGGACATCAGAAATCAATACCCGCCCATACGGGGCTTACCTGAAAACGTACGTAGCATATTGAATTATGCGTTTTCCGAGATGCTGAACAATGCGATAGAGCATTCGCGGTCAAAATACGTAGAAGTGGAAGTTGGCGTCCGAAACCACAAGCTGCATTTCGTTGTAAACGATTTCGGTATCGGCGTCTTTAGGAACGTCATGAGAGAGAAGGGTCTCCGAACCGAAGTTGAGGCCATGCAGGATTTGCTCAAAGGGAAGACGACCACTATGCCGAAATCACATTCCGGCCAGGGCATTTTCTTCACATCCAAAGCTGCTGACACATTTATCCTTGAAAGTTACGGGTATGAATTGACCATACACAACAAAATGCACGAGGTCGCTTATCGTGAGCTACCAGCACTAAAAAGGGGGACGCGGGTGACATTTATCATTGATGCTGCCTCGCCGCGTCATCTGAGCGCGCTCTTCAGAAAATTCAGCGTTGGGACGGAATTCGCGTTTAATAAGACGGAAATAAAGGTGAAGCTGTATGCGTCGGGAGATGGGGTGCATGTCTCACGATCGCAAGCTCGCCGCATTTTGGAGGGGTTGGACAAATTTGAGTCGATTATCCTTGACTTCGATCAGGTGCCGACCATTGGACAAGCTTTTGCCGACGAAGTGTTCCGCGTCTTCCAACAAGCGCATCCTAAGATTGAGTTGCATCCTATCAATATGAACGACGCCGTTCGATTCATGGTCGAGCGCGTAGAGAAGTAACGGATCGGTTATTAACGAAAAACCCGCTGGCTTGCCAGTGGGTTTTCACTGTTTATGCGCTCTTATTTATATACCTGATCCACGAGGCCGTACTTCTTGGCCTCGTCGGCGGTCATGAAGTAGTCGCGTTCGACGTCCTTCTCGACCTTCTCCACGGGCTGACCGGTCGCCTTGGCGAGGATCTTATTGAGGCGCTCGCGGGTCGCGACGATATGCTTCGCAGTGATCTCGATGTCGGTCGCCTGGCCTTGGGCCCCGCCCCACGGCTGGTGGATCATCACCTCGGCGTTCGGAAGCGCGTAGCGCTTGCCCTTCTCCCCGCAGGCGAGGATTACGGCCGCCGCCGAGGCGGCGATGCCGACGCATACGGTCGAGACCGCCGGTTTCACGTGGTTCAAGGTGTCGACGATCGCGAGGCCTGCCGTCACCGAGCCGCCCGGCGAGTTGATGTAGAGCGAGATGGGCTTCCCGGGATCCTCCGCCTCGAGGAAGAGGAGCTGCGCGATGACGAGGTTCGCGACGTCGTCGTCGATCGCCCCGCCGAGGAAGACGATACGGTCGCGCAAGAGGCGCGAGTAGATGTCGTACGCGCGCTCGCCGAACTGGCTCTTCTCGACCACCATCGGGACGAGGTAGGAGGCGCGGGGGGATTGGTTCTGGTTCATATATAGGTAAGTACGAAGGTTAGGGAGTGGACGTTGCGTTCTCGAATGCGGCACCGACCGCCCCCTCGAGCTGCTGCTCCTCGGCAACGCGCTTGCCCCAGGCGTAGAAGGCGCCGACGATGATCATGAGCATGATGACCACGATCGATATCAAGGCTCCCCACGTCTGCTGCTTCTTGGAAGGCAGCAAGGGAGACGGCGGGTTGAACTCGGGCGGCGGGAGGGTCGGCGGGGGAGTGGCGGCAGGCGCGTCCATGCCGCCATTCTACTCCCTTCGTTTTTAATCGGCGAGCTTCGGCCGGTATTCGGCGTCGTAGCGCGCTGCGCACTCCTTGATCACTTCGCGCGCGGCGGCGATGTCTTCGAACCCGAGCACCTTGCAGGTGCCTGGCTTCTTCAGATCCTTGTAGTGCTCGAAGTAGTGTTCGGTCTCCTTCTGCCAATGCGGCCCGAGGTCCGCGACGCTCTGGATGTGGTCCATCCGCTTGTCGTCGGCGAGGACGGTGATGATCTTGTCGTCGCGTTCGCCGCCGTCCTCGAACTTCATCACGCCGATCACGCGGCAGCGCGCCAAGGACCCGGGCACCAGGGGCTCGGTCACGTTCGCGATCACGAAGTCGAGGAGGTCGTTGTCCTGATCCCACGTCTGCGGGATGAGGCCGTAGGCGACCGGATAGGTCAGCGAGGAGTACCCGACGCGGTCGAGCGCGAGCTGGCCGGACTCGACGATGAACTCGTACTTGTTGATGGAGTTCGTGTTCACTTCTACCAAGCCGTTCACGATGCCCGCCGCCTCGTCGTCGTAGGGCGGCAAGACGTGCTGCAGGTTCAGCATGTACTTCGATGGCTTATGGTCGATGTTCGACATGGGTGGTGCGGCTAGATGCGTTCGATAAATTACTGCTCGTCCTTGGCTGGGTCGCGGTCGTCCTTCGCTTCGGCGGCGGTCTCGGAGGATTCGGGGTTCTCAGCGAGCTCCTCCTCGGCTGGCGTCTCGGTCTCGTCGCCGTTCTCGCTCGTGATCACCTCCTCGCTCTCGCCGGCGTCGACACCGGCCTCCTTCGCGGGGGCGTCCGGGTCGGCGGGGTCGACGGGCGCGGGCTCGTCAGGGATGACGACAGCCTCGCCGTCGCTCTCGGCGACCTCCGCGCCCTTCGACGAGACGATGTCGATGTTCCACCCCGTGAGCTTCGCCGCGAGGCGGACATTCTGGCCGCCGCGGCCGATCGCCAAGGACTGTTCGTCCTCGGCGACGGTGACCGTCGCGCGGTGGCCGGCCTCATCAATCTCTACGCTGGCGGGTTCGGCAGGAGAGAGCGCCTCGCGGATGTACTCGCGCGGGTCGAGGCTGTAGTCGACGATGTCGATGCGCTCGCCGCCCAGCTGGCTCATCACGGTCGCGACGCGAACGCCGCGCTGGCCCACGAGGGAGCCGACCGGGTCGACGTGCGGGTCGACCGAGGCGACCGCGATCTTGGTCCGCGAGCCGGGCTCGCGGACGAGACCTTTCACCTCGATCGCGCCCGCGGCAAGCTCCGGCGCCTCGGCTTCGAAGAGCTTCACGACGAACTGCGGATGCGCGCGCGAGAGGCGCAGGTTCACGCCGCGGAAGCCCTCGTCGACGCCGTAGAGGTACGCGCGGATGCGCTCGCCGGGGCGGTAGCGCTCGCCGGGGATCTGCTCCTCGTAGGGGATGATGCCGGTCGCGCGCCCAAGGTCGACGAAGATTGCGCCGCGCTCCATGCGCTGCACGATGCCGCCCACGATCTCGCCCCTTTTCCCGCCGAACTCCTCCATCATCGAGAGCTTCTCGGCTTCGCGCACCTTCTGGATCACGACCTGCTTGGCCGTCTGCGCGGCGATGCGGCCGAAGTCCTCCTGCGGCTCAAGCGGGAAGATGATCTCGGAGCCGAGCGAGGCGTCGCGCTTGATGAGGCGCGCATCGGCGAGGAGCATGTGCTTCTCGGGGTCGTACTTGGGCAGTTCGCCCTCTGCGAGCTGCTCCTCTTCTTCGCGATGGAAGGGCGCCGGGCGCGCCTCCGCGTCCTCGGCCGCCTCCTCTGCAGTGGGGAAGCGCACCGTCGTCTCGTCGACGACGAGCTTCGCCTGCTCGAAGGCGACCGTGCCGGTGTCCATCGAGAGGTGGGCGCGTATGACCTGCCCGCGCTTGCCGTATTCGCGCTTGTAGGCGGTCGCCATCGCGCTCTCGATGGCGTCGACCATCGTCGCGCGGCTGATGCCCCGATCCTCGAACTCGCCCAAGACCATCTGTATCGTTTTGATGTCCAACATACGCTATGGGTTATGTATGTAGCCCCGCCCTTTTATAAAGAAAGTCCTCGGTGCGGACGTTTCAGGTACTCGCATCGTACCAAAATGAATACCTTGCGTCAACAGAAAAGCGTAGCGGCGGGCCCAGAGGCCCGCCGCTTGTTCATTCGCCCATCACGAGACGCACGAGTGCATTGTTCGGATCAGACCAATGGCCGCCCCCACCGATCTTCGGCTCGAAGAACCTACGCAGCAGGGCACGAGATTCTTCCTGCAACACGCCCCTGTGCAGCGCGGGACGCTCGGCCTTGAAGCGGCCGGGCAATTCGTCTGGGTGGCGGAACATGAAACTTCCACCGCCAGCGGGATCATCCTCGGCCCAGACGATACGGCTCACCCGCACCGTCATGAGCATGCTCATGCACATGACGCATGGTTCCAGAGTCGAATAGACTGTGAAGCCCCCCAAGTTCTGCGGTCCGCCTCGATTCCAGAGCGTTTGGTAGCAGCCATTGTGCTCGGCGTGATCAAAGAGCGTGTGCCGCTTGCCCTCCTTGCGGGCATGC
>JAGWWI010000015.1 GCA_018970465.1 Patescibacteria group bacterium | reverse complement strand
TGCGGCCCGGCGCGGAAGGCCTCCTCCTTGTGGAAGCCGGCGTCGAGGAAGAGCTTCTCGGCCGCGTGCTCGGTGACGACGGCCTCGGGCGCGGGGCCCATTCCGCTATAGGAGCCGGCCCAGTCGACGACGAGGAGCTTACCGCCCTCCTTGAGAATGCGGCGGATCTCCTTAATGAGCGCTTGCCGGTCTTCAATCTGGAAGAGGCAGTTGGCGAGCATCGCCGCGTCAAGCGCGTGGTCGCGGATCTTGGTGCCACCCGCGCGCTCAATATCGCCCCAGACGTACTCGACGACGCCCTCGCCGTGGCGGGGCATGTTGAGCCGCGCGTGCTGCAGGACCCCCTCCTGGATGTCGACCGCGTAGACCCGGCCGTCGCGCCCCACAAGGGCGGCGGCCGAGCGCGCGTAGTGGCCGGTACCGGCGCCGAGATCGGCGACCTTAATCCCCGGGCGGAGCTTCAAGCGCGCGACGTTCTCGCGCGGCTCGCTGAAATGAACGCTCATTACGTTAAAAATATCATGCCAGAGAGCTCGCGAACGCCTTTCCCCACCCTCTCCCTGCCTCCCTATTGCATTCCGGAAACTGGGGTACAATGGGGCGAACCCTAATAAGTAACCAACTGTCATGCCTAGAACAGCGAACCCAGCCCTCTTGAAGCCCTTGGAGCTCGACGAGACCCTCGAAGCGGTCGTCGGCTCGGGCCCCATGCCCCGCGGCGAGGTCGTGAAGAAGCTTTGGGAGTACATCAAGAAGCACGACCTCCAGAATCCGGCCAACAAGCGCAATATCCTCGCGGACGACAAGCTGAAGCCCCTCTTCGGCGGCAAGGGCGAAGTGACGATGTTCGAGATGACGAAGCTCGTCTCGGCGCACATGAAGTAGATCGGCCTCCGGCCGAGCGCACAATCGGGCCGCCCTCCGGGCGGCCCGATGCGTTTCTCCCCTCCTTATCTCCCACTCCCCACACGCGAATCGAGCCGCCCCCCAAGGGGAGCGGCTCGCATTCCTCGCCCTACGTTTGCCCAGCTGGCGGGATATCGAGGTTGGGAGTCTCCGCCACGAGCCGCCACTGAGCGTTCCCCACATGGCCGCCGAGATACTCGACTCCGCGCATATCAAGGAGCGCCTGTGCGACCACACCGGTCTCCTGTTGCAGTTCAACAGCTATCCTGAGAGTCGTCATCTGGCCGCCATCGGCCAGGAGTGCGCGAATCTCACGGGGCAAGTCGTTCTCTGGTCCCATCGCTTACCTCCCTCCCCCACCATTGGGGTCTGCCGCCACCCTACGACCCCGCCATCGCCCGCGCAAGTGGTATCATCTAGCCATGTCCCGCATCCGCATCGAACAGCACTCGGGCCTCGGGCTCCTCTGGCTCGCGGCCTGGCTCTTCACCATCGGCTACCTCCACCTTACCTTCTGGCCCGCCGTCTACGCCCTCTTCATCTGGCCCTACTATCTCGGCCTCCACTTTAGCTTGCTTTAAGCACTGGACAAATTCAACAGAAGGTGTATTATGCGTTCTGTCAAGCGCATATAGTTTGTGCACATTATACGCACGTAACTGACTGGCGCGCGGCGTTCGTTTGATAAAATGGGGTTGGATTAAAGAAAAAGGCTGTGGAGCAGAGTGCGCCCGACGAGATTCGAACTCGCAAATCCTGGAGGATCTCGGGTTAACAACCCGACGCGTTTACCGATTTCGCCACGAGCGCACTCTGCTTCCCAGCCTTTTCCTATTGCTGTTCAACTGAGCGCCTCTTCTTCTTTAGTTCGATAACAAAGAGCTTGCCTCCGAACATCACTTCCTCCCTTGGCGTGTAGCGCGGCTCATACGAATCGTCGATATCGTACTGAACCATGAACGCACGCGCCGGCACAAAGTAGCCGCCTCGTTGAAGCTGCTTTATTTTCAGCACTCCGTCCTCCGAGAGCGGCGCAATCTGGAAACCTATGGCCTGCCGCTCTGAGTCGAAGAACAGCTTCACTCCGTACATGTCGGGGCTGACTATCTCATTCTGGTACTTGCGCGCAAATCCGGCACTCAATCCGAAACCTCCACGTCCGACGCTAATGATTGGCGTATATCGACCGGAAGGCGGCTGAAACTGTTCGAAGGCCATACCGTAAGTATACACGCTGAGACTCTGTCCAGTAAAGCAGTTCTGGGCCTATTTATGTGTGGATAGCCTGTGGATAAAGCAAATGTCTCCGCTTTAGTATGTGAATTAGTATCCGGGTAGACAGGTCGCTATAGCGCCACCATCGAGGCGATGCTGTCGCCCTCGTAGAGCTTCATGATGCGGACGCCCTGGGTGGCGCGGGAGAGCGCGGGGATCTCGTTGACGCCGCTGCGGATCACCTGCCCCTTCTTGGAGACGACGACGAGCTCGAGCTCGTCGAGGTTGCCGGAGACGACCTTCGCGCCGATCACCGCGCCCGTCTTCGCGGTCACCTCCGCGGTCTTGATGCCCGAGCCGCCGCGGCCCTGGATCTTGTATTCGTCGATGGCCGTCTGCTTGCCGTAGCCCTTCTCCATGATCACGAGGAGCGCGGCGTCTTTGGCCGCGGCGGGCACGACCTCGGCGCTGACGACCTTGTCGCCCTTCTTGACCGCCATGCCGCGCACGCCGCCGGCGGTCCTACCCATCGCGCGCACGTCTTCGATATCGAAGCGGATCGACTGCCCCTTCGACGAGACCAGCGAGACGCTGTCGCCCTCCTCGGCGTGGCTCGCGGAGACGAGGTGATCCTCGCCCTTCAAGTTGATCGCGATGATGCCCGAGCGGCGCACGTCGGCGAACGCTTTGGCCGCGACGCGCTTGACGACACCCTCGGAGGTGACGAGGACGAGCGAGGTCGCTTCGAGCGCCGCGCCCTTCGGCACCGGGAGGATCGAGGTCACCCGCTCGTCGGCCGCGAGCTGGAGGAAGTTCATGATCGACTTGCCCTTCGTCGCGCGCTTGCCCTCCGGGATCTCGTACATCTTGAGCTGGTACGCCTTCCCTTGGTCGGTGAAGAAGAGGAGGTCCGCGTGCGCCGAGGCGACCAAGAAGTGCGTCACCACGTCCTCCTCCTTGGTCGCGATGTCGACCACGCCCACGCCGCCGCGCTTCTGCCGCTTGTATTCGCTCGGATTGGTGCGCTTGATGTACCCGCCTTGGGTGAGGACAAGCACGGAATCTTCGTCGGGGACGAGGTCTTCTACGGAAATGTTCTTCACCCCGCCCTTCACGATTCTTGTGCGGCGGTCGTCGCCATACTTCTCGGCCAGGGTCTCGAGCTCCTCCTTGACGACCGCGAGGATGTTCGCGGCCGAGGAGAGGATCTTCTTCAGCTTCTTGATCAAGTCCTGCACCTCCGCGAGCTCGTCGTCGATCTTCTTGCGCTCGAGGCCAGAGAGGGTCGAGAGGCGCATCGCGAGGATCGCGGCCGTCTGCCGCTCGGAGAAGCCGAACTTCTTCCGCAACTGCGCGTCCGCGTCCGGCACGTCCTTCGACTTCTTGATGATCGCGATGACCTCGTCGATGTGGTCGAGGGCCTTGCTGAGACCAAGCAGGATGTGCTCGCGCTCCTCCGCCTTGCGGAGGTCGTACTCGGTGCGGCGCTTCACCACCACGCGGCGGTGCTCGACGAAGGAGGCGAGCATCCCGTGGAGGGAGAGCATCTCCGGAACGCCGTCTACGAGGGCGAGCATGTTGTAGTGGAAGGTGCTCTCGAGCTCGGTGTGCTTGTACAAGGCGTTCAAGACCGCCTGCGGGTGGGCGGTGCCCTTCAATTCGACGACGATGCGGATGTCGGTGGTCGATTCGTCGCGCAGGTCCTTGATGCCTTCGAGCTTCTTCTCCCCCACCAATTCGGCGATGCGCGCGATCAATTCGCTCTTGTTGACGCGATACGGGATCGAGGTGATCACGATGCGCGTGTCCTTCTTGCCGTCGTCGATGATCTCCGCCTCGCCGCGGCAGACGACCGGGCCCTTGCCCGAGCCATACGCCTGGCGGATATCCGCCTGGTTGAAGGCGATGCCGCCCAAGGGGAAGTCGGGGCCCTTCACGAACGCGAGGAGGTCCTCGGTCGAGGCGTCCGGATTATCGATCAGGTGCACGGCCGCGGCGACCACCTCGCGGAGGTTATGCGGCGGGATGTTGGTCGCCATCCCGACCGCGATGCCGAGCGTGCCGTTCAAGAGGAGGTTCGGCAAGGCGGCGGGCAAGACGCGCGGCTCCTCGCGGGTGGCGTCGTAGTTCGGAGCCCAGTCAACCGTCTCCTTGTCGAGGTCGGCGAGCAAGGCCTCGGCGACGCGGCTCATCTTGGCCTCGGTGTAGCGCATCGCGGCGGGCGGGTCGCCGTCGATCGAGCCGAAGTTGCCCTGCCCGATCACCAAGGGATAGCGGGTGGCGAAGTCCTGCGCGAGCTTGGCCATCGCGTCGTAGACGGCGGCGTCGCCGTGCGGGTGGTACTTGCCGAGCACATCGCCCACCACGAGCGCGGACTTGCGGAACTTCGCCGACGGCGAGAGCCCCAATTCGCGCATCGCATAGAGGATGCGGCGGTGCACCGGCTTCAGGCCGTCGCGCACATCCGGCAAGGCGCGCGCGGTGATGACCGACATCGCGTAGTCGAGATACGAGATCCGCATCTCGAGGACGATGGGCTGATCTATGATCGCGCCTCCCGTGGGCGCGTTCGTGTCGGCGTCCTTGGCCATGGAATGCCCTTAGTATACCGCGGAAGCGGCTAGAACGGAATGATCGTCTGCCCGCTTTGCGGGCTGCTCGAGCTCGCGCTCGGGTCGGCGGGCGAGATCACCTGGAGCGCGGGCGGGCCCGCGGTATCGGCCGGCGCCGCTGCTGCGGCGCCGGCGACTTGCGGAGCGCCCCCCGCGCCGCTATCGCCCGCCGCGGGCTGCTCGGCGCCCGTCAATTGGGCGAAGCTCGAGCCCTGGATCGCGAAGGCGCCCGTGTAGAGGGAGATCGAGAGCCAAGCGAGCGCGATGACGGCCGTCACGCCTCCCGCGATGCCGAAGGCGACGCGCTCACGCACGTGGCGCGGCTTCTCCCGGATGCGGTCGAGTCTCTCGGCGAAGCTCATGGCGTCGAGGTATTAGGGCGTGAGGATAAGTATAGCCCCTTCGCGCCCGACGAGGTCGCGCTTCTTGAGCGTAAGCTTCTCCATCTTCTCGCCCGCCGAGCCCGAAGCCTTGAGGAAGGCGTCGAGCGACTTCTCCTGCCCCATCCCGCTCCAGTGCATCGGGATGATGACCTTCGGCTCGAGGGCGACCGCGAGCTCGTGCGCTGCGGCGGGCGCGAGGACGCCATCGCCGCCCACCGGGACGAAGAGGATATCCGCCTCGCCCACGACCTCGCGCGCCTCGGGCGGCACGTCCCCGAGCAACGCTCCGAGGTGGACGAGCCGCATGTCTTCGAGCTCGACGGCGTAGATGGTGTTGATCGCCTCCTCTTGCTCCTTCGCGAGGCCATACTGCGACTTCGAGAGGAAGCCGCGCACGGTGACGCCCTTGAGCTCGTACTCGCCGGGGCCCGTGATCGCGAAGGGCTGCTTGTCGCCGAAGCTCGCCTCCTCGACGCCGTTTAGGTCCGGATGATTCCTCGACACGAGCGCGATGTCTGCGCCAAAGCGCACGGCGGGCAAGGTGCCGCCCTTCGCGATCGGGTCGAAGGCGAGCGTCAAGTCGCCCAAGGTGACCTTGAAGCATTGCCCGCCGTGATGCGTGATGACCATTGTCGATACTCTACCATTATCCACAGGCGATAACCAAAGCCGTTGACGAGCTTGGTCGCGATGCTACCTTTGCTGCATGGGAGGCGCTGCGCATCGCAGAGGGCCCCCTAGCTCGCCTGGGCAACGCTCGGGCAAAAACGGAGGGAATACGATGAAACAACGTCTCGCTTTCGCGATGGCAGTGGCGCTGAAGGCCGATGCCGCATCTCTGCGCCCCTGCTTCGACGCACCAGTCGACGAACGCGACTCAGAGCTGGCGTCGCCGGCGCTCGGCTTCGCTGCGACCTAGCCCCTCGTTGGTACGGGGCGACTTCGGTCGCGTTCAAGGTCCTCCGAAAGGAGGTGATTCCTATCTCGGCGCTTCGGCGCCGCCTACAGAAGGGCCCTGCACTACGGTGCGGGGCTCTTTCTCATTTTTCCCATTCGTGATATAGTGCCCCGGTCAGCGCGAGAAGTAGCGGGGCGCTAACCCTCGAGCCGCGAGAGCGGCCGAGCACCCCCGGGAAAATCGCGCCGCGTTTATACATGCCTGAATCCGATACGGCCACCGCGCCGGACCCGTCCTCCGCCAAGGCTACGGAGGGCGCAGAAAGGAAGAAATTGGTGCCCTCGACCGTGCACGTCGCGGCCGATAACCCAATGGCCCGGTTCATCGAGGCCATCCCCGCCCCGCCCGTCGCAGGCGACCTCGTCGAGGGCGCGATCATCGCTATCGAGCGCGGGCGCGTCTACGTCGACCTCCCGCCGTTTGGCACCGGCCTCATCTACGGCCGCGAATACTTGAATGCCGCAGACGTCTTGCGCAAGGCGAACGTAGGCGACACCATCAGCGCGAAGGTCGTCGACGCCGAGGGCCTCGACGGCTACATCGAGCTCTCCCTTAAAGAGGCGCGCCAGGCCGCGATCTGGGGCGAAGCCGAGCAGGCGATCGCCGGCGGCGCCGTCTACACGCTCGAGGCGCAGGAGGCGAACAAGGGCGGCCTCATCCTCTCGTGGCAGGGCATCCAGGGCTTCCTCCCCGCCTCGCAGCTCTCGAAGGAGCACTACCCGCGCGTCCCCGAGGGCGACAAGGACAAGATCCTCGCCGAGCTCGCGAAGCTCGTCGGCATCCCGCTCTCGGTCCGGATCATCACCGCCGACGCGAAGGAGGGCAAGCTCATCTTCTCCGAGCGCGCAGGCGACGAGGCCGAGGAGAAGGCGTCCCTGATCGACAAGTACCAAGTGGGCGACGTGGTCACGGGCGAAGTGACGGGCGTCGTCGACTTCGGCGTCTTCGTCAAGCTCGAGCCGGGGCTCGAGGGCCTGGTGCACATCAGCGAGCTCGACTGGGGGCTCGTCGAGGATCCGCACGCGCTCGTCCACGTGGGCGAATCGGTCCGGGTCAAAGTGATCGACATCAAGGACGGCAAGGTCTCGCTCTCGATCAAGGCCTTGAAGGAGAACCCCTGGCACGCCGCCGCTGCCAAATATAAGAAGGGTATGGAGGTGCCGGGCGTCATCATCAAGTACAACAAGCACGGCGCCTTGGCCTCGATCGAGGAGGGCGTCGCGGGCCTCGTGCACGTCTCGGAGTTCGAGACGCCGCAAGCACTCCGCGAAGCCCTCGAGCTCGGCAAGACCTACCCCTTCACCATCACGCTCTTCGAGCCCGAAGGCCAGCGCATGACGCTCTCCTTCGCGGGGAAGAAGAAATAGCGAAGAGCGCGGAGAGGATTGGATCGAGAAAACGCGCGGCCGGCATTCGCCGGCCGTGCGTTTTACGCATTGACACCACGCGCCCGCGTACTAAGCTCCTCCCCAGACGTTCACTTGTTTATCACTGAAAGGACACTCATGGCCACCCCATCGGCGCCCGCGAAGGCGCTTTCGCATTTGCTCGAACGTTACCGCGTCCCCCTCGCGTGGCTCGCGGTATTCGCCGCGTGCTACTTCTTCGTCGATCCAATCGCGCTTACGATGCGCGCAGAGAGCCCGGGCTTCGCGCTCTATCTCATCAGCGTCATCACCATCGTGGCGATCGGCATCGCGAGCCGCTACAGCGCGAACTACCTGCCCGTTCCCTCGTTCGTCCTCGCGATCATCTTCGGCTTCCTCGCGGGGCCGTTGCTCGCACCGCTGGTCGGGTCGCCGGTCGCGCTCAGCTACGTCGTCATGACCGCGGCGCTGCTGATCCTCTTCCAGGGCGGGCTCGAGACCGAGCGCGGGAGCTTCTTCCGGCTCCTGCCGAAGATCGCTGCGCTCGCCGTCCCCGGCGTCGTCTTCTCGGCGATTATCTTCGCTGGGGTCTTGTGGGGGCTCGGCTACGCCTTCGGGGCAGCGATCACGACCGTAACGGCCGTGCTGCTCTCGGTGGCCGTCGCCTCGACCGACCCGGCGGCGATCATGCCGATTATGGACGAGCTCGAGTTCGGCGCCAACCGGGGCATCAAGGACATCGTGGTGTCCGAGAGTGCGCTGAACGACGTCGTGGGCACGCTGCTCACGATTGCCCTCCTCGGCGCGGCGACCCGCGGCGTGATGGCGCACGACGTGCTCGGGAGCTTCGGCGTCCTCTTGTCGCGCGACTCGGCGATCGAATTCGCGCGCCAGGCGGGCTATGGGGCCCTCGGGGGGCTCGCGGGCTTCGGGCTCATGCTCCTCCAGATGCGCGTGAAGAAGCGGCACGCGCTCACGCACGGCGAGGACGTGCTCTTCTTCGTCGTCATCGCGCTCATTGCAGGATTCGTCGCGTACGTACTCGGCGGCAGCCTCTTCCTTGCTGCGTTCATCGCGGGGCTCCTCTTCCACATCGAAGAGCACCACGCGGAGGCGGCGGCGAAGCGGCGGCACCTCGAGGTCTTCGAGCGGCACTTCGGCTTCTTCATCGACGGGGTGGCGAAGCCGGCGATCTTCGGCCTCCTCGGGGCTCTTGTCGACTGGCACGCGCTCGTCGCCTACGCGCCGATCGGGTTCGCCGCTGCAGTCCTGTTCGTCGCCGTCGTCCGGCCGGTCTCGGTCTGGCTCTCGCTCGCGGCGTTCACGCGCTTCGGGCGCGACCGTATGACCGCGAAGCAGGTGTGGTTCATCGCGGCGATCCGCGCCACCGGCGTGATCCCCGCGATGCTCCTCATCACAATTGAGAACCTGGACATCCCCGGGACCGAGGCACTCCTGCCGATCGGGATGTGGGTCATCCTCGGCACGCTCGCCTCGGGCCCCTTGCTCGCGCAAAAAGCCGCGCTCTGGTGCAAGGTCGCGCAGCCCAAAAGCGCGGCGCAGCCTGCCGGGGCGGACGCTGGCCCGCGCTTATCCGCTCCAGCGTTCGCTGCGGCATCAAGCGACTAAGTCGCGGGGGCTACTGCCGGCCGATGCGTCTCACGCATCGGCCGGCTTTCCGTATCGAATTCACGCGCGTGTATTCGCGAATTGCATCGCCTTCTCAAGGCCATCGCTCGCGAAGAGGGCCGCGGCCTCGGCGGCCTTCTTGAGGGCCTTCTTGAGAACGGCCTCTTCTGCCGGCCTAAAGGCGCCGATGACGTGCTTGATCACCTTCTCTTCTCCCTGGACCTTTTTCGCCTGGTTCTTCTTCCCTGCCGCGCTGATGCCGATCCGGATGCGCGCGAAATCCTTCGACTTCACCGCCCGCATGATGCTCTCGACGCCTTTGTGCCCGCCGCTCCCGCGGCCGAGGACCATCTTGATCGTTCCGAGCGGGAGATCGAGGTCGTCCTGCAGCACGAGGAGGTGCTTCGCTGCTTTGGGCGTCTTCACGAACGCGGCAACGGCTTTGCCGGACGCGTTCATCATCGTCTCGGGCAGCACGAGAGTCGCGTTTTCGCCTTCGAGCACGCCCTTCGCGACAAGCGCGTTCGCCGTCTTGTTGAAGGCGAACGCGTCGAAGCCGTTTTCCTTCGCCACGCGCTCGACGGCGAGGCGCCCGGCGTTGTGCCGAGTCTTCTCGTACTCCTTGCCCGGATTCCCGAGGCCGACGATGACGAGCGCCATTGCCGTGCATCGTACCACGCGCTGTCGCAACGCTTGCGCGCTGCATACGGAGAAGTACAATGCTTGAGCATGAACGAAACCGGTAAGGGTCTCGCGAAGGATTTGGTCATCCTCGCGCTCCTTATCGTCATCGTCGTCATCCCCTTGCGCGTGTTCGTCGTCTCGCCCTTCGTCGTCGACGGCGAATCGATGCACCCGACGTTCGAGAATCTCGACTATCTCATCGTCGACGAGCTCGTCTACGACTTCGAGAAGCCCTCCCGCGGCGATGTGATCGTCTTCCGCTACCCCAAGGACCCGTCCGTCTTCTATATCAAGCGCGTTATCGGCCTCCCCGGCGAGACGGTTGCGATCAATCGCGGCATCGTGACGATCACCGAGACCTCCGGCAAGACGGTCACCCTGAATGAGCCCTACGTCGTGAACGAAGACGCCACCTACACGAACAAGGTCACGCTCTCTCCCGGCCAGTACTTCGTCCTCGGGGACAACCGGCCGAACTCCTCCGACAGCCGCATCTGGGGGCCCCTGCCCGCCAAGAACATCATCGGCCGGGTGGACGCGCGGCTCCTGCCGCTCTCCGTCGCCGGACTCTTCCCGGGCGAAGCGCCGAAGGCGTATGAGACGCTCGCGGCGAGCTCTACCCCCGCTGGCCCATGATGCGCACCGCGATCCCGGCTGAGGAAATCTTCAAGAAGACGCGCTCCGTCGGGCAATACTACGGATTCAGCCCGTTCGCGACCCTTGCCGCCGAGGAGCGCGGCAGCGCCGAAGCTCTTGCCGCGCGCGAGAAGCCTCGCCCCGACGAGCCCGCGCCCTCGGACCCGCGCGCCGCAACCATGGCGGCCTTCCTGCTCCAAGCACGCGCCACCGGTATCCTCGCGCGCGAAGGCCGGGGGCCCCTGTTCCTCTGGCACAGCAATCTCGCGCCCGGGCGGATGGCGCCGAAGAAGGTGGTGATCCAGTTCCACGCGATCGGGAGCGACCGCGCGTTGGCCGAGGCGGTGGTGATCCGCGCCCTCTCCGCCCTCGTCGCCGACCTCTACCACGCCGAGCCCGCGATCCGCCTCAATTCGATGGGCGACCGCGAGACGCGGGCGCGCTACCTGCGCGAGCTCGCGACCTTCTTCAAGCGGCGGGCGTCGATCCTCCCTCCCGAATGCGCGGCGGCGGCGGCGAAGGACGTGCTCGCGGGCGCCGAGCTCGTTGCCGCCGAGCACCTCGCCGATCTCCTCCCGCTCTCGACCGAATACCTCTCGGACGCGTCCCGGAAGCGCTTCGAAGAGCTCCTCGAGCATCTTGAAGCGACCAATACGCCCTACGAGCTCGCGCGCGACCTCATGACGGACGGCGCGCACTGGAACGACGCGTGCTTCGAGCTCCGGGCCGGCGAGCGGCGCGTCGCTTGGGGCTCGCGTTATCACGAGCTCGCCCGGCGCGTCCTCGGGCAGGCGATGCCCGCCGTGGGCGCCTTGCTCGAGGTGGAGAGCGCGGCGGGCGCGGGCGCTCCGCTTGCGGCAACCTCTCCGGCGAAGACCCGCTTCGCCTTCATCCACATCGGCGACGAAGCGAAGCGCCTGTCGCTCCAGCTCGCGGGAGACTTCCATCGCGCGCACGTGCCCCTCTCCCAGGACATCGGCGTCGAGAGCCTTATCGAGCAGATGCGCTATGTGGAGAAGAAGAACCCCGCCTACCTCCTCGTCATGGGGCGCAAAGAGGCGCTCGAGGGCTGCGTCATCCTCCGCGACCGCGCTACGCAGGAGGAGCGCGTGCTCCCTTTGGCGGGCCTCTCCGAGCGGCTGAAGGCCGTCCTCTAAGCGGGGGCCGTATTTGCGCCCCAGGGCGCGGTCGTGGTAGAGTGCGCGGGTCTATGGAAGCAGCTACGCGAGTCGAGGTCCGCCGCGGGAAGAACGAGAGTTCGTCCGCGCTTATCCGCCGCTTCTCCCGCCGCGCGCAGGGGCTCGGCATCGTGCGCGAGATGCGCGACCGGCGCTACTTCAAGCGCTACAAGTCGAAGAACGTCGAGCACAAGCGCGCCCTCGCGAACGCCGTCAAGCGCGCGCGCTACAACGCGCTCGTGAAGCTCGGCAAGATCGACCCCGCCGCCCGCACGCGGCGCGGAGCGAAGCGGTAAGACGCGGGCGGATGTCCGTCTCGATCAGGAACTTCACGCGGCAGCCGGTGCCGCGTTTACCATTTGCCGAGGCAGCTGCGGCCGCGCTCCCGGGCTGGGAGGTGTCGCTCGCCTTCGTCGGCGAGACGCGGGCGCAGGCGTTGAACACCGCGCTCCGCAACAAGCGCTACGTGCCGAATGTGCTCTCCTATCAAGCGGGCGAGAAGAGCGGCGAGATCATCATCTGCCCGTCCGTAGCGGCGAAGCAGGCGCCAGACTTCGGCCTCGCGCCCGACCGGTACTGCCTCTTGTTGTTTATCCACGGCCTCTTCCATTTGAAAGGCCTGCGACATGGCGGTACGATGGAGCGACGCGAGCGAGCGCTCATGGCGCGCGTGATGAAGACTATGCGTCCCGCACTCCGCTTCGCCCGCGTCTCCCCTTCTTTACTTCCCCATGGCCCGACGCATCGCAACCGGCATCGACATCGGCACCTACCAGGTGAAGCTGGTCGTGGTCGAAGAGCTCGTTGACCCGAAGACGCGCGTCCGCGAGACGCGCATCCTCGGCACGGGCCTCGCCGAATCGAAGGGGCTCCGCCAGGGCTACATCGTCAATACGGAAGAAGTCGCCGCCTCGATCAAAGAGGCGAAGCGGCAGGCCGAGTCGGTCGCGCACCTGCCTATCCGCGCGGGCTTCCTCGCCGTGGGCGGGATCTCCTTGGACGAGGCGCGCGCCTCGGGCGAGGCGATCGTCTCGCGCGCCGACCAAGAGATCACGCCGCTCGACCTCGAGAAGGCAGAGAAGGGCGCGCGCGAGGCTGCGGCGCCCGGCTTCGTGAATCGCCAGGTGCTCCACTCGATCCCCCTCGAATACCGCATCGACGGCCAGAAGGTTCTCGGCGACCCGGTCGGCATGAAGGGCATCCGGCTCGAGGCCGACTACCTCTTCGTCACCTGCCTCTCCCAGCACGCCGACATGCTCCGCGAGGCGGCCGAGGCGGCCGATATCGAGGTGATCGACGAGATGGCTTCGCCCTTGGCCGGCTCCTACCTCCTCCTCTCGGGCGAGCAGAAGATGAAGGGCTGCGTCCTCGCGAATATCGGCGCCGAGACCGTCTCGATCGTCGTCTACGACGAGGGCATCCCCGTCTCGGTGAAAGTCTTCCCGGTGGGCGCAAGCCACATCACCGACGATATCGCGCTCGGGCTCCGGATCTCCTTGGAGGAGGCGGAGCGCGTGAAGCGCGGGCAGCTCTCGGGCGCGATGTACTCGCGCAAGAAGGTCGACGACGCGATCGCGGGCCGCTTGAACGCGATGTTCGCCTTGGTCGACAAGCACCTCAAGAGCCTCAACCGCCGCGGCCCCCTGCCTGCGGGGATCATCATCTCGGGCGGCGGCGCGGGCGTGGGCTCGATCGCCGAACTCGCGAAAGGGTCGCTCAAGCTCCCGGCGCGGCTCGCCGAATTCCGCATCGGCCCCGAACAGAAGATCCGCGACGCGACCTGGGCGGTCGCATACGGCCTCGCGATCTGGGGCCTCACGGGCGACACGAGCGCAGGGGGCCGCGCGAAGGGCGCGCTCCTCCCGGCAATGAAGAAGTTTTTCGGGCAGTTCCTGCCCTAACCCCGCCACGGCGGGATGAAAGTCAAGATTTGCATACTGGCCGCGGGTGGTATCATGGGCGGCAACGTGAGCAAACGCGTCGAGCCGGAGATCGAGACATTCGCGCGCATCCGCGTCGTCGGCGTGGGCGGCTCGGGCGGCAATGCGATCAACCACATGGTCGCGTCGAAGGTGCGCGGCGTCGAGTTCGTCGCGGTCAACTCCGACGCGCAGGACCTCCACCGTTCGAGCGCGAAGCGCAAGATCCACATCGGCAAGAACCTCACCCGCGGCCTCGGCACCGGCATGAACCCGGAGCTCGGCCGGCGCGCGGGCGAAGAGACGCGGCAGGAGATCCAGGAGGCCCTCTCGGGGAGCGACATGGTCTTCATCACCTGCGGCATGGGCGGCGGCACCGGCACGGGCGCGGCGCCGGTCGTCGCAAAAATCGCGAAGGAGGTCGGCGCTCTGACGGTCGCCGTCGTCACCAAGCCGTTCGGGTTCGAGGGCGCGCAGCGCAAAGATATCGCGGAGCGCGGCCTTGCAGACCTCAAGAAGGAGGTGGACGCGTTCATCGTGATCCCGAACGACAAGCTGATCGCGATCGCCGACCCCGGCATGAAGGCGAAGGACGCCTTCGCGCTCGCGGACGAGATTCTCCGCGAAGCGGTCGAGGGGGTCTCGGACATCATCACGACGCCGGGCGACATCAACACCGACTTCAACGACATCAAGGCGATCATGGAGGCCGCGGGCCCCGCGCTTATGGGCATCGGCGTCGCCGAGGGCGACAAGCGCGCGATCGAAGCGGCGCAGAAGGCGGTCAACTCCCCCCTCCTCGATATCTCGATCTCGGGCGCCAAGGGCATCCTCTTCGTCGTCGCCGGCGCCGACGACCTCGGGATCATGGAGGTCCAGGAGGCGGCGAAGGTCATCGGCGAATCCGTCGACAAGAACGCGCGCGTGATCTTCGGCATGATGCGCGACGAGAAGCTCAAGAAGGGGCAGATCCGCATCATCGTGATCGCGACCGGCTTCCCCGAGGGCGCGCTGCCCGCTACGAACGCGCCCGAGCGCTCGCTCTTCTCGGTCGCACCCGAGGAGCGGCAGGAGGAGCGCGGACGCATCTACCACGAGATCTTCCGCCGCGAGCCGGAGCCGATCGCGCCCGAGCCCGCTATAGAGGAGAAGGAGCCGGAGAAGAAGCGCGAAGAGTCGCCCGCTTTCCCCAAGGACGAACCGATCGTGACCGCGAAGCCCCGCACGAACGAGCCCGCCGCGCCTACGCCCGAAGACGACGAAGCCTGGGGCGCAATCCCGACCTTCCTCCGGCGGCATAAGAAATAGTCCTTGCGCGCGATGGCCATATCGTATTCTTCAGACAAGAAGGATCTGGACGGCCTTGGGCTCTCAGGATTTTTTGAAGGATGGCCGCAGAAGCCGAGCGAGGCGGTGCTGCGTAAGAGCATAGAAAACGCCGACTACGTCGTGCTCGCGATTGACGCGGAGCACAAGCGACTTGCTGGTTATATCACCGCCCTCTCGGACAAGGTACTCGCCGCTTATATCCCCTTCCTCGAAGTGGAGGAGAGCTATCGGCATCAGGGTGTCGGCCACGCGCTCGTCGAGAAGATGCTCGCGCAGCTTTCTCACCTCTACATGATCGATCTCGTCTGCGACAAAGAAGTAGCCGGCTTCTATGCAGAAGCCGGCTTCGAGTCGTGGCACGCGATGATCAAGCGGAACTACGCAAACCAGGGCGGGCCCGCAGACGTCAACTGACGGAGCTGGCTGCGGGCCTCCGTAATGGCCTGATATAATCAACGCATGAACGACCTCATCATCGTGGGCGGTGGGCCGGCGGGAGTCGCGGGCGGGGTGTATGCGGCCCGAAAGCGTCTCAAGACGCTCCTCGTCGCAGAAGAGATTGGCGGGCAATCGGTCGTCTCGGAGGGGATCGAGAACTGGATCGGCGCGACGAAGCTCTCGGGCGGCGAGCTCGCGAAGAGCTTCGAAGCGCAGCTCGAGGCGCTCGCGGGCGCCCCAGGCTCGACGCTCGAGCTCGCGCTCGGCGAGCGCGCGGCGAAGCTCGAGCGGGCGGCGAGCGGATTCCGCCTCGCGACCCAAAGCGGCAAGACGTTCGACACGCATGCCGTCCTCATCGCCTCGGGCGCCGGCCGGCGGAAGCTCGAGGTGCCGGGCGCCGAACAATTCGAGAACAAAGGCCTCACCTATTGCGCCTCCTGCGACGGCCCGCTCTTCGCTGGGATGGATGTCGCGGTCGTGGGGGGCGGCAACGCAGGCTTCGAGACGGCGCTCCAGCTCCTCGCCTACTGCAAGAGCGTGACCCTCATCCACCGGCACAAGGAGTTCAAGGCCGACCCGGTCACGGTCGAGAAGGCGAAGGCGCACGCGAATATGCACCTCCTGCCGAACGCGGAGCCGGTCGAGGTCGTGGGCGAGCAGTTCGTGACGGGACTCAAATATAAAGAGCGCGATTCCAAGGAGGTACAGCTCCTGCCGGTCGCGGGCATCTTCGTCGAAGCGGGCGTCGTCCCGAACACCGACTTCGCGAAAGACCTCCTCGCGCTCGACGCCGTGGGCCGCATCGCGGTCGACGCCAAGAGCCAGCGCGCCTCCGTCGAGGGCGTCTGGGCCGCGGGCGACGCGACCGACGAGCTCTACCACCAGAACAACATCGCCGCGGGCGACGGCGTCAAAGCGCTCGAGGATATCTACCTCTGGCTCAAGAAGCGATAAGGAGGGAACGAGAAAGCCCCGCGGCGCTTCGCGCCGCGGGGCTTTCTCTTCGAAGTGCGAGCTTAGGCAGCAGGCTGCTCCGGCATGGCCGGGGCTTCGGGCGCCGGCTCGGGAGCCGGCGCCATCGGCACGTCAGGCATGGGCGCCATCGGCATCGCGGGCTCGGGGGCCGGCGCAGGGGTCTGCATCGGGTCGGCCGCGGGCATTGCCGGCGCCGGGTTCGTCTCTTCAGGCATGTCAGTGGATGTGAATAGCTGCCAATCTTCGACCTATGGCCCCAGTGTACCACAGAGGCCAAGCGGGAGAGGAACCTACGCTATGCCCCGCGCAGGGGCCGCAGGACCCGCGCAAGCGCGATCAATTCGTCGAAAAAGGCGGGGAGCCGTTCGCCAGAGGCAGCGAGGCCCGCAGCCGGATCCTCCTTCGCCTTCGTAACCGCGTCCCAGGGGATGTGGACGGCGGGCCGGATCGGGACGAGCGCGAGCTCGACGGCGACGAGGCGGAGCTGCTCGACCGCGCGAGCCCCGCCCGCGTTCCCGTACGCGACGAAGCCGATCGGCTTGTGGTTCCACTCCTTGAAGACCCAGTCGAACGCGTTCTTCAAGACCGCCGGATAGCCGTGATCGTATTCGGGCGAGACGACGATGAACGCATCGGCCTCCCCTACCTTCGCCGCGAAGCGCTCGACGAGGTCGTGCGGATATGGCGCCCTCTTCATCGAGGGCGACACGGGCTGATCGAAGAACGGCAGCGGCCACTCCCGCAGGTCGAGGAGCTCGACCTGCGCCTCCGGGCGCTTCGAGAGCGCATCGGCGACGTAGCGCGCCGGGATCTCGCTGAAGCGCCCTTCGCGGGTCGATCCGATAATGACGGCTATCTTGATAGGTTCCATAGGCTCTAGAGCGATTAGGAGTACGTTAGGAGTCTACATGGGCCGCGTAAGGCCGGTGGCTGGGGATAACCAGAACGCGCGTTACGCGAAGCCGGGGAAGAAGTCGGTACGGATGCGCCGGCGCGGGACGCCCATGGAGCGGAGCGTCTGCGCGAAGGACTCGACCATACCCTGCGGGCCCGACAGGTAGAAGGTGCGCGCCCGCCAGTCGGGGATCTGCGCGGCGATCGTCGCCCTATCGAGGGCGGCGGCACCCGGCCCCTCGGAGGGGAGGTATGCGGCCCGGAGCCCGAGCTCGCGCTCGGCACGGTCGAAGAGGGGTTTGTAGGCGAAATCCGCGGCGCTCCGCGCCGCGTAGAGGAGCGCGATATCCCGGCGCTCGCCGCGCGCCAGGAGGTCGGCCGCCATAGAGCGGAACGGCGTCGCGCCGATGCCGCCCGCGATCCACGCAATCTTCTCCCGCAGGTCTCGCGGGAGGGTGAAATCACCCGCGAGCGCGGCGGCCGAGACCGCCTCGCCGGGCCGCATCGCGGCGAGCGCCGTCTTGAAGGAGCTCGCTTCGGGGTAGAACTTCACCCCGAGCCGGACCTCGTCCTCGCCGGGCGAGGACGCGATGGTGAAGTAGCGGCGCGTGCCGCGACTGTCAGGCGAGCGGTGCGGGAGCGTCCACTCGAGATACTGTCCGGGGCGGAAGGAGAACGCGCGATCGGGCGCGAAGACGAAGTCGTAGGTATCGCGCGCGACCTTCTCGACGCCGAGGAGCGTGAGGCGGTGGCGGCCTTTCGGGGAAATCGCGAAAGAGAAGACGTTGCCCGCAAGCAAGGCGAGCTCGGGCGTGAGGTAGAGCGAGCCGAAGTGCACGGAGGGCGCGAAGAGGATCCCGACGAGGGCGCCGTAGAGGATGCGGAGCCCACGCTCGGGCGGGGTGGTCGCCGGCTCAGTGAGCATCACGAACGCGAAGAAGAAGAACGAGGAGTGGAGGAGGGTCGCATCGATCGACGAGGGCACGGCGCCGAGCGAGGCGGCGCCGTAGGTCGTGATCGCGGTCGCCGCAAGCGCGGCGACCGCGAAGGCGGCCACGAGGTCGAAGCGGCGGATCTTGCGCACCACGAGGAGGCCGCCGAGGATGACGAGGGGCGCGAGCGCGAGGTTGCCGCCCACCCACCAGGTCGCTGGGAGCCCGATCGCGAACGCGGAGAGCGCCGCCGCGAAGGCGGCAGGATTCGCGAGGTGCTTGCCGCGCCAGGCGATGAGGAACTTCGACGCGATCGCCCAGAGGGAGACGAACGCGAGCGAGAGCGCCGCAGCGGGCGACGCCGCGGGCGGCATGATGAGCACGAGGATAAACGCCGTGATCCACGCGCTCTCGACCGACGCGGCCGCGTCGAACGCGCGCACGAACGCCCAGTTCGCCGCGAAGCAGGTGGCTGACGCGACGACGAACGAGACCCCGATCGCGAGCGGCGCGTACGGCAGCCAGCCGAGCGCGGCGAAGAGGATCGCCGCCCCGATCAAGGCGCCGAGGTAGTAGAGCGCGACGCGATACATCGTCACGCGATTCAAGACGGCGTCGATGGCGGCGATCATGGCGCGGTATAGGCAGCGAAGCCCGAGGTCATGGTCGCGACGCCCGTCTCGCCGATCTGGTAACCCTCGAAGCCCGGGAGCCCCTCGATAAACGCGATCCCCCGCTCCCCCATCGCGAAGGCCGCGGTCGCGAAGCGGTCGGCCTCGAGGACATCGGGGCCAATGACGGTCAGGGAGACGACGCCCGCGGGCGGCAGCGCCGTATGCGGGTCGTAGATGTGCGCGCCGCGGAGGTAATTGCCCGAGGTCGCGACGCCCTTCCCTCTCGGATATACGACCTTCACGATCTCGTCGCGGCGCACGGGATGCCGGATCCCGACCGACCACTCCTCCCCGCGCGCGTTCCGGCCCGCGAGCGCGATGTCGCCGCCCGCGTCGATATAAAAATGCGTTACGCCCGCGTCCTCGAGACGCTTCGCCGCGTTCAGGATCGCCCAGCCCTTCACGACGCCTGAGGGGTCGAGCGCGCCGTCCGGCCGGCGGATATCGAAGTAGCCCGCGCTCTCCTGCCGCGTCCGCTCGGCAAGCGCCATCACCTCGCGCATCTGCCGGCTCCACTCCCCCTCGCTGAGCTCGCCCCGATTGATCCGCGCTATCTCGCTGTCTCCTTTATACGTACTGAAGCGCGCGTCCACCGCGGCGAAGTAGTCGAAGACGCGCTCGGCCTCCGCCTCCCGGCCCGCGTCGACGATCTCGAGGGCAATAGGCATGCCCATGCTGTCGCGCTCGAAGCGCATGTTTATCCCTTCGCCTGCGCGAGCGCAGACGCGAGCGACTGCCGGAACGCGAGCGAGGTGTCGGTCGCGCCCGAGACGATGTCGACGTTGGCGTTCTGCGCCTGGATCGCCTCCTGCGAGAGGTAGGGCATCGCCTGGCCGTTGATGTAGCGCGAGGTCGAGCGGTCGGACGGGTAGGAGAGGAAGGTCACGTTCGTCACCTTCCCGCCGGCGACCGTCGCGCGGACCTGGACCATGCCGTAGTAGGCGTCCGCCGAGCTGCCGGTGTACGTGCCGTCGGCATACTGGCCCGCCGGCTTCGGCGCGGGAGTGGTAGCCGGCGTTTGCGCGGGAGTGGGCGGCGCCGCAGGAGCGGGCGCAGGCGTGGCGGCGGCCGTAGCTGGAGGCAGCTTCACCCTAGCGGCAGCCTCGTCGTCGGGGCCGCCAAGCCCCTGGTAGAGCACGTAGCCGGCTGAGGCGAGAACGACCGCCAGGGAAATAGCGAATTTCTTCATGCTCCTACTACGCGCCGGCTGCGGCGCGTATTTCAGCGCTCGTAGGGCCGGACGCCGTAGGCCTGGATCGTCGAGGTCGCGACCAATGAGCCGGCGACGAGGACGCGCTCGCCTTCGTGCAGGCTCGCGCAGTCGAAGCCTGCGGGCGGCACGACCGTCCAGCTGCCGTCGTCGGTGTCGCGGTCGCCGTCCTCGTGCGCGATGCCGAAGCGCTCCTCCGCGATAGTCGTCACGACGCCGCGGTAGACGCCCGCGCCCTCGTGCCCCGCGTGGACGCCCTCGTAGAATTCGCCGAGGATAGGCAGCTCGCCGCGGTCGGCCCGGTCGAGGAGCGCCGAGTGGAGCGGAGTCGCCGCGAGCGCATAGGCGAGCGCCGCCGCGCTGAGCGCGAGGGCCGCGAGCGCGACGAGGAGCGGCGTGCGGTAGCCGAGCCGGAATCGCCGCACCAGGAGCTCGATCGCGACGAGGAGCGCGAGAAGGAGCGCGAGCGAGAACCAGGGGAAGAGCGCGAAGAAGGTCGCGACCCCGCGCCCGCCGAAGCCGAGGAGGAGGTCCGCGCCGCTCTGCCGAACAGAGAAGAGCGCGAAGCTCCCGACGAAGGCGGCGAGCACGGCAGCAAGCGCGAGCAAGGCGGCGACGAGCGCCGTCTGGAGGGCGAAGTGGGCGCGCGAACGCATCGAGACTTCGCCTCGCTCGATCTTCTCCAATACGCGCTCTTTGATACTCGTGGTCATGGTTCGTGGTGGCGGTCGCCGATGCCCTTCTTGAGGGCCGCGCGGGCGCGGGCGAGCCGGACGCCCACTGTCCCAAGCGGGACCTGCAGCACGTCCGCGATCTCCTGATAGCTCAAACTCTCCAGATAGTACAGCACGAGCACCTCGCGATAGCGCTCCGGGAGGCGCGCGAGCCCGCGCTCGACAAGCTCGCGCGCCTCGCGCGCGTCGTCCTCGCTCTCGGTGTCGCGCTCATAGGACGGGTGCGCGACGAGAGCGTCGAGGTCGAGCGCCAAAGGCTCGCGTCGACCGCGCCGGAGGGCGTCGAGGAATGTGTTGTGCGCGATCCGGTAGAGCCAGGGCGAGAAGCGCCGCGCGGCGTCGAAGCTCTTGATATTCTCGTACGCCTTAAGAAACGCCTCGGCGACCGCGTCCTCCGCCCTATCCGGATCGGGCAGGAAGCGCCGCCCGTAGCGCAGGAGCTTCGCCTGGTACCTATCCATGAGTACGCCGAACGCGTCGTGATTATTCCGCGCGACCGCGGTCGCGAGCTCTTCGTCCGTACGTGATTCGAGCGATGGGTCCATCTGCGGAGAGGGTGGGATTCGAACCCACGGTAGAGTTACCCCTACGCCGCATTTCGAGTGCGGTGCCTTCGACCACTCAGCCACCTCTCCTAACGGTCGTGATTCTAGCATTCAGGGCCGAAAATGCTAGATTGAAGCGCGAAGACGGCCCTATCGTCTAACGGCTAGGACAGCGCCCTTTCACGGCGTAAATCGGGGTTCGATTCCCCGTGGGGTCACCAAATGGGATTGGGCGGGCGTAAAGTCCGCAGAAAGCGCGAAGATAAGCGACAATTTCGGTTTTGCATAAAGGATTTCTTGGTAGGTCGGCGTTATCTCGAATACCAGGCCAAAAAGACGCCTCTGCGAGTCCGGATTGCTAGCGTTCAGGAGCATTTTCGCCGGGTTTTCCATAATGCACCGGGCCTCACGGATGAAGGCCTTGATGTCGCTCCGGCTAATCTCAATCTTGAGCCGATGGCCTCGGGCAGCCTTCACGCGCGCGTCTAGCTCGTTGATGTCCCTTTCGAGCTTCGCGCGTATTACGGGATTCTGAGTACCCGTAAAAGCGTCTATCTTGGCCTCCTGCTCGCGCTCTAGGTCGGCGATATTCTGGTGTATCTGGCCCGACGCGCGTACGACCTCCTTCTCACGTTCGCGATACTTGTTCATAAACGTGAGCTCTAGCGCACTGAGTATCTCCGGCCTAAATCGTAATCCGCGCACGAAGTGCTCGACCTGCTTGTCGAACTCGGCCTTCGGGATGCCGACGCGCTTGTGCCCGTGCGAACAGTGGTATGCAGGGTAGAGTTTGCCACCCTTGCCGCGCGACGTGCTCCCGAGAAACGGGTGCCCACACTCGTCGCGGATGAATTTGTAGGGGAAGAGTGGGTTGAACCGGTTGCGCTGGCGCAAACGCTCCTTGCCGTGCACGATGGCGAGCTCCCCACCCTTTTCGAGAATCGCCACCTTGCCGCGATTGGCGCGGTTGAACTGCTCGGCGGATACGAGACCCGCGTACTGGGCCTTTATAGGCTTGTAGTGCGTCCACTTCTCGCACATTACAGCCGCATAAATGGGGTTTGCGACAATCCGTTGCAGACGTTTGACCGTGAGTGGCTTGCCGCCCCTTTGACCCAGCAGCCGCGTGTGGTCTGGAGTGACCCCATTTCTTCGAGCCACCCCGTCGGGCGAGTGATCAGAGCATAGCATGAGTGCGCGCAGCGAACTTGGCGGGCGGCATGCGGAGCGCTGAATGGATGCGCAGCGTGTTGTATCGGTAGACCGCTTCGT
>JAGWWI010000014.1 GCA_018970465.1 Patescibacteria group bacterium | reverse complement strand
GGCGGCTGGCCAAGTTCAACGGCGTTTCCCGAAAGACCTTCCTCCTGCATCTCAAAGAGTGCGAATTTAGATACAACCACAAGGGCCAAGTGTTGGAGACACTGCGTACTTTTATACGCGCTTAACTAGTCTAGAGCCTTTAAATATATAAACATTTAAAAATGGCGACGGTAGAGCGATTCGAGGATCTCGTGATGTTCAAAAAAGCCCGCGAACTTGCCAGTGAGGTCTACTGGGCGCTCGGTTCGTGCAAAGACTACGGTTTCCGCGACCAGATCCAGCGCGCTTCCGTCTCGGTCGTCTCGAATATCGCGGAGGGCTTCGAGAGCGGGAGCAAACAGGAATTCCTGAATTATCTCTACATCGCTAAGGCGTCGGCAGGAGAAGTGCGCGCGCAGCTCTACGTCGCCCACGACATTGGATATTTAAACATTCAAACATTTAAATATTTAAAAGAGAACGCTGAGTCGTGCAGCCGGCTCATCGCGAGCTTTATTCGCAGGCTCAAAGCGGGCGGCAAGCCTGGTCTCCAGTTCAAGCGGGAGCCGAGGCATGACATTGCGGCGCAAATGCTCGCGGAGGCGGGACTCGTTCGCCTGCCGAACGGACAAGTTGTCGAGAAGCGCGCAGCGTCGCCCCGATAAGCGTATGCGTACGGAGCAGGCAGTGAGAGAAGCGTATCGGCGGGCCCTCGTGTTGCCGGAGTTAGCCAATCGTCTGCCGCGACAGGTGTTCCTGGCGCCCGTCGGGCGCGTCGGGGCAGGGAAGACGACCGTGGTGAAGCCTTTGGCCGAGCGGCTCGGCCTCGTGCGCATCTCAAGCGACGAGATCCGCAAGCTTCTCAAGGAGCGCGGGCTAGGATACGGACCGCTCCGCACCGCGCTCGGCGCGTAACTACTCCGGGCTGCATGCGCTCTTCAGCGCGCAATTACGGAAGGGGTTCGCGGCGCCACGGACTTCGAAGTGGAGATGCGGGCCGGTCGCCTTGCCGGTCTCGCCGACGTAGCCGATTACCTGGCCCGCGTTGACCTCCTGCCCAGAGGCGACGATCGCGTGCGTCATGTGCGCGTAGAGCGTCTGCGTGCCGTTTGCGTGCGAGATGACGACGTAGTTGCCGTAGCCGCCGTTCCAGGCGCCGTTGCTGCGCGCCACGGTGACGACGCCTGCGGCGGCTGCGCGGATCGGGGTGCCTTGCGGCGCGGCGATATCGACGGCGTTCCAGCCGTGGATGCCCTGCCAGATGAGGCCGCCCGGCACGGGGTTCGTCCAGTAGCCGTTCTCGGCTGCGCCCGAGCCGCCGAGGTAGGGCTCGGCGCCCACCGCGACCCTGCCGCTCCCCGCCCTCTTGCTCACCGACGCCTTCGCGGGCGCCGCCGCGAGCTCGCCGCCGGGGATTATGATCGTCGAGCCTGCGGCGAGCGCGGCGCCTGCGGACAGGCCGTTGTAGGAGGCGATTTCTCCCTGGTCCGCGCCGTAGCGCTTGGCGAGGGAGGCGAGGGTGTCGCCCGCGCGGACCGTGTGCTCGACGCCCGAGACGGGGAGGATGATGAGATTGTCGCCAGGGTGGACGTCGCGAGCGTTCGCGAGGCCGTTGGCCCAAATGATCGTATTGACCGAGACGCCATAGGTCGCGGCGATCTCGGAGAGCGTGTCGCCCGGCTGCACGAGGTAGTTCGCGATCCGGTCGGTCGCGGGCGTGACGATCGAGTCGCCCGGGCTCCCCTCGGGGCCCTGGTAGGGGACGAGCGCCGAGTCGCCCGACGTGGGCAAGGGTGCGGCAGAGGGCGTGCTCGGGTTCGCGTTCGTGACGGCTACGAGCGCGGGGGTCGCGGCGTCAGGCACGACGCCGGAGGAGGCCGCATCGGCCGGGGTCGAGAAGGGCCAGAACGCATTCGCCGCCGTCGGCGGAATCGCGGTCGCAAGGAGGGCTAGTATTACGAAGGAAACGCGTGGGAGACGAGGTAAGGGTATAGTGAAGCGGGGTATCGCGGTCGTGCGTCCTGAATACAAGAATGGCTTACATACGCGGTATATAAGCCATTCGGTGCGTTGCGTCCGATGCTGCCGATGGGGGCTAGTATACCCGGGCCAAGGGGGTGGTCAACGGCCGCGCGGAGCCGGTGGGGAGAGCGACAAAGCGCGCGGTGTGTCAAGGATGCGCGCTTGCGCCCGCCCCCGGAAGGGAGAAGCGCCAGGCGCTCGTAATCGTGTCCGTCGTCCGCCCGGTCTCCTGGGCGGTGAAGACGTAGGAGAGCGCCGCGGGAGAGGAGCTCGAGTCGTAGCCGATAACGAGCGTCCCGGCGGGGCCGCCCGGGCGCGCCTTGAAGGCGCTCACTTGGCCGATCACCCAGCCCTGCATCGCCTCGAGCGCGGCGTCGTTCGCGCTCCCTGCGAGCGGGGTCGTGGTGGGGTAGCTCGCTGTGATCGCGTAGCCTGGGCCCGACTCCGCGTAGCGGCCCGCTGTTATAGGCGCCTCGGCTGCCGCCCGTGCTGCTGCTGTGGTGGTCGGCTGGGGGCGCGGCTTCGGGGCAATTCGGGGCCCCAGAACAAGCGCAAGAAGACCGCCGCCGATAACCGCGAGCCCAAGTCCGGCAACGAGAGACCGCTTCATGCGTCCCAGTATAGCGCCCGGATCGGGGGCCGATTTGACGGGCGGGGAGCTCTTTAGTATCTTTTTAGCATCCCGCTCGACGGGGTTTTCTATTGCTATGTCGCGATCGCTCAAGAAAGGACCCTTCGTGGACGCCAAGCTCCTCAAGAAGGTTGCCGATAAGCGCCCCGCTGCCGCCGGGGTGATTAAGACGTGGGCCCGCCGCTCGCAGGTCGCCCCCGAGATGGTGGGTTTCACCTTCGGCATCCACAACGGCAAGAGCCACGTGGAGGTCATCGTCTCCGAGGAGATGGTCGGCCACCGCCTCGGCGAATTCGCCCCGACCAAGAAGTTCCTCCGCCACGGCGGCAAGATGCAGAAGGAGCTCGAGCAGAAGCGCCAGCAGGCGGAAATCGCGTCGGCCAAGGCCGCAAGCGCCGCGCCGGCTAAGAAATAAGGTATGGCCATCGCCTCTCTCGAAAGCTACAACCAGACCCCGCGCAAGGTGCGGCTCGTCGTCGACCTCGTGCGCGGCAAGTCTGTCGACGAGGCCCTCGCGGCTCTCGCGTACCTCCCGAAGCGCGCGGCCGACCCGGTCGCGAAGCTCATCCGGAGCGCGGCGGCGAATGCCAAGCAGCAGGGCGAGGCGGGTGAGCTCGCCGTGCGCGCGATCACGGTCGAGAGCGCGGGCATGCTCGTGCGCTACATGCCGCGCGCCTTCGGTCGCGCCGCGCCCATCCGCCGCCGCAAGAGTCGCGTGAAGGTCGAAGTCGCCCCCAAAGCCTAGCGCCCCATTTCCATGACTCACACCGTACATCCCTACGCTCACCGTCTCGGCACCATTCGCGACTGGAAGAGCCGCTGGTTCGCCGCAGACGCCAAGAGCTATCGCGAGAACCTGCGCTCCGACGAGCTCATTCGCCGCTTCCTCAAGAAGCGCCTGCGCGGCACTTACACGAGCGATGTCGAGATCGAGCGCTCGTCCGGCGAGATCCGGATCATCGTCTCGACCGCCCGCCCGGGCCTCGTGATCGGCCGCTCGGGCGAGAACGCGACCAAGCTCCGCGCCGAACTCACGCGCCTCGTGCAGGAGGCGGCGCCCGCCGAGCGGCGCGCCGTGAAGCTCGACGTGGTCGAGGTGCGCCAGCCGGAAGCCTCCGCCGCAGTCGTCGCGTACATGGTCGCCGAGGGACTCGAGAAGCGCATGCCGTTCCGCCGCGTCCTCAAGTCGACGGTCGAGAAGGTCGCGGCCGTCCGCGAGATCGAGGGCATCCGCATCGCGATCTCCGGGCGCCTCGGCGGCGCGGAGATGAGCCGCAAGGAGGAAGCCAAGAAGGGCCGCATCCCCTTGCAGACCCTGCGCGCCGATATCGACTTCGCCCACGAGGAGGCGTACCTCCCCTATGGCGTCATCGGCATCAAGGTCTGGATCTATCGCGGCCAGGTGAACGAGCCGCGCCGCCGGACGCTCGCATAATCTATTCGCCATGCTGTTCCCCAAGAAAGTGAAGCATCGCAAGTGGCAGACGCTCCGGAAGAGCCCGGAGCGCCTCGCGCGCCCCGACACCCGCGGCACGACGATCGCCTTCGGCTCGATCGCGCTCCTCGCGACCTCGCCCTCGCGCATCACCGCCAACCAGATCGAGGCGGCGCGCAAGGTCTTGACCCGTTCGACGGCGAAAACGGGCAAGCTCTGGATCCGCGTCTTCCCCGACCGGCCGGTGACGGCGAAGCCCGCGGAGGTGGGCATGGGCAGCGGCAAGGGCGACCTGAAGCACTTCATCTTCGAGGTGCGGCCGGGCCGCGTGCTCTTCGAGCTCGACGGCGTCGCAGAGCCCGTCGCGCGGCAGGCACTCCGCCAGGCGGGGATGAAGCTCCCGATGAAGACCCGGGTCGTCACCCGCCACTAGCATTGCCTTTTGCATACAAGTATGGCAAAGAGAGAGCATATGAAGGACAAGACCGAAGCGGAGCTCGCGACGCTCCTCGCCGATACGCGCAAGGCGCTCCGCGAAGAGCGCTTCGCGGCCGCGGGCGCCCGCGCGAAAGATCCCTCGAAGGCGCGCGCCCTGCGCAAGACGATCGCCCGCGCCTTGACCGAGCGCCGCCTCCGCGTCGCATAAGCCTATGACTACCGACACCTCCCGTCCCCAGACGCTCACCGGCACGGTCGTTAAGCACGCCGGCACCAACACCGCCGTCGTGCGGGTGGACCGCTACGTCAAGCACCCCAAGTACAAGAAGTACCAGGTGCGGTCGAAGAAGTACCTCGTCGAGGATGCGGGGAACGCTGCGGGCGTGGGCGACCTCGTGACGATCGTCGCGACGCGCCCGCTCTCGAAGCTGAAGCGCTTCAAGATCGGCGAGACGGTGCGCAAGGGCGCAGGCGTCGAGACGCCTATCGAAGACTAGTATGTTGCAGCCCCAGTCCATCGTCACCGTAGCGGATAATTCAGGCGGCAAGATCGCCCGCATCTTCAAGGTGCCAGGGAGCTCGAAGCGCCGCTACGCCCGCATCGGCGACACTGTCGTCGTCTCGATCCAGACCGCCGAGCCGCGCAAGCAGGTGAAGAAGAAGGACATCTACCGCGCGATCGTCGTGCGGCAGGTGCAGCCCTTCGCTCGGAAAGACGGCTCGACGATCCGCTTCGACGAGAACGCGGTCGTCCTTATCGAGAAGCAGGGCAAGGGCTTGGGGCCGAAGGGGAACCGCGTCTTCGGCCCGGTGCCGCGCGAGCTCTCCGAGCGCGGCTGGCACTCGATCGCTTCGCTTGCGCCCGAGGTCGTCTAATAGCCCTATCATGCACGTCAAAAAAGGAGACAAGGTGAAGGTGATCGCCGGCAAGGACAAGGGCAAGACCGGCACGATCGTGCGCGCCTTCCCGCGCGAGAATCGCGTGGTGATCGAGGGCGTCGCCGTCGCGAAGCGCCACGTCAAAGGCCGCGCGGGAGAGGTCGGCCGCGTCGTCGAACGGTCGATGCCCGTCGACGCCTCGAATGTCGCCAAAGTAGCCTAACGCCTATGTCCCGCACCAAAGACCGTCAGAATCTCGCCTACGAAGCGCTCCGCGAAGAGTTCGGCTACACCTCGCCGATGCGCGCGCCGCGCGTGACGAGCGTGGTCGTGTCCTCGGGGGTAGGCAAGAAGCGCCAGGACCCGAAGGCGGTCGAGCTCATCATCGACCGGCTCGCGAAGATCACGGGGCAGAAGCCCGCGAGCCGCACGGCGCGCGTCTCGATCGCGTCCTTCAAGCTCCGGCAGGGCGACACGGTCGGGCTCCAAGTCACGCTCCGGGGCGCGCGGATGTTCGACTTCCTCGACAAGCTCATCCATATCGCCCTGCCGCGCACGCGCGACTTCCGCGGGTTGAACGCGACGGCGATCGACGATATGGGCAACATGACGATCGGGGTCAAGGAGCACACGATCTTCCCCGAGACGGGCGACGAGATGCTCAAAGACGTCTTCGGCCTCGCGGTCACCATCGTCACGACCGCGAAGTCGAAGCCGGAGGCCGAGGCCTTCCTCCGCTTCCTCGGCCTCCCCTTGAAGGCCGCATAACCGCCGTTTGACGCCTTCGCGCTGCTTTGGTATCTTGAGCGAACGCTCCTCGGAGCTTTATTTTTTACATGGCGAAGACCTCACAGCTGGCCCGGCAGAAGAAGCGCGAGAAGCTCGTCGCGAAGTTCGCGGCGAAGCGCGCGGCTCTTAAGGCCGCCGGCGAATTCGACGCGCTCCAGAAGCTCCCCCGGAACGCCTCGCCGGTCCGCCTCAAGAACCGCTGCACGATCTCGGGCCGCTCCCGCGGCTATCTGCGCGCATTCGGGCTCTCGCGGATCCAGTTCCGCGAGCTCGCCCGCGAAGGCAAGGTCCCGGGCGTTAAGAAAGCATCATGGTAAGCGACCGCGTCGGCGATTTCATCGTGCGCCTGCAGAACGCGGCGGCTATCGGCGCGCGCGAGGTCACGACCCCGCGGAGCTCGCATTTGGTCGCGATCGCCGGGAAGCTGCGGGAGCTTGGGTTCGTCGAGTCGGTCGAAGACGGCGAGCGAAGCTTCAGTGTGCGGCTCGCGTACGGGCCGGACGGCCGCCCGCGCCTCCACGGCGTCAAGCGCCTGTCGAAGCCGGGCCGCCGCCTCTACGTGCCGGCGACCGGCGCGCACTCGGTCAAGGGCGGTATGGGTGCGCGTATCCTCTCGAGCTCGCACGGCATCGTATCCGATAAGGAGGCGCGTAAGAATCGCCTCGGCGGCGAGACCTTGTTCGAGATTTGGTAATACCTATGAGCCGCCTCGCGAAGCGCCCCATACCGGCAGGGAAGGCCACCATCACGGTCGACGGGGGCACCCTCACCGTGAAGGGCGCCAAGGAGACGCTCTCCCGCCGCGTGCACCCGGTCGTCTCGATCACGGTGGGCGCCGAGGGCGTCCAGGTGGCGCCGAAGGACTCGTCCCGCCTCGCGCGGGCCCTGACGGGCACCTTCGCCGCGCATGTGAAGAACATGGTGGCGGGTGTCACGACGCCCTACGTCAAGCGCCTCATCCTCGAGGGCGTCGGCTACCGCGTCGAAGCGCGCGGGAAGGAGCTCGTTCTTACGGTCGGCTTCTCCCACCCGGTCGCGCTCGCGATCCCGGAGATGGTCGCGGCGAAGGTCGAGAAGAACGTCATCGTCCTCGAGAGCGCGGACAAGGACGCGCTCGGCCAGTTCGCGGCGAACATCCGCCGGGTGAAGCCGCCCGAGCCCTACCTCGGTAAGGGCATCCGCTACGAGGGCGAGGTGATCCGTCGCAAGCAGGGCAAGAAGGCCGCCTAACCCGCTATGACTACCGCAACCGCAAACAAGAACATCCTCCGCACTCGCCGGCACGCGCGCATCCGCGGCAAGGTCGCGGGCACCGCGGCGCGCCCGCGCCTCGCGGTCTACCGCTCGAATCGGTTCGTGTCCGTGCAGCTCATCGACGACGCGGCAGGGAAGACGCTTGCGGCCGCGCACGGCCGCGAGTTCGGCGGCGCGCAGGGCGCTCAGGCGAAGGCGGTGGGCGAGGCGATCGCCAAGCGCGCCAAGGAGGCAGGGATCGAGACCGCCGTATTCGATCGCGGCGGCTACCACTACGGCGCGCAGGTGGCCGCCCTGGCCGAGGCGGCGCGGACGGGCGGCTTGCGCTTTTAATACGAAGAGGTATGGATACGACTATGGATGCCGAGAAGGGAACCGTAACTGAAGGGGCTGCCCCCGCGCCGGAGACGGCGCAGGCGGCCGCTACGCCCGCGCCGCGCGAGGGCGACCGTCGGACGCTTCGCGGCCGCGCGCCGCGCTCCCCGCGCGCCCGGGCGCCGCGCGAGAAGGGCGAGTTCGACCAGGCGACGATCGCCGTGCGCCGCGTGGCTCGCGTTATGGCGGGCGGGCGGCGCTTCAACTTCAGCCTCACACTCGTTTTGGGCGACAAGAAGGGCCGTGTGGGTGTCGGGATCGGCAAGGCCGCCGACACCGCGCTCGCGATCGAGAAGGCGACCCGCGACGCGAAGAAGCACATGATCCGCGTCCCTCGCACGAAGGGCGGCTCGATCGCGCACGATGTCTCGGCGAAGTTCGCCTCCTCGACGGTCGAGATCATGCCCTCGCCGGGCCGCGGGCTCGTGGCTGGGAGCGCGATGCGCACCGTACTCGAGCTCGCCGGCGTGACCGATGTCGTGACGAAAATCCACACCCGCTCGAAGAACAAGCTCACCATCGCGCGCGCGACGGTCGAGGCGCTCAAGAACCTGCCCGCGTAATTTCGCTACCATGCAGCTCCACACGCTCCGACCTAAGACCAAGCGCCCGCGCCCCGAGCCGGTCGGCCGCGGCGGCAAGCGCGGGAAGACCTCCGGCAAAGGCGGCAAGGGCCAGACCGCGCGCGCCGGCCACAAGATCCGCCCGGAGATCCGCGACCAGATCAAGAAGCTCCCCAAGCGCCGCGGCTATGGACGCAACCGCTCCCGCACGGTCCGCTCCGAGCGCGCGGCCTATGCGCCGGTGAACCTCGCGGCACTCGAGGCGCAGTATGCGGCCGGCGAGGTCGTCTCGCCTGCCTCGCTTCTTGCGAAGGGCCTCGTTCGCCGCGTGAAGGGCCGCGCCCCGAAGGTGAAGATCCTCGGCGTGGGCGAGCTCTCGAAGGCGGTTGTCGTCCGCGGCTGCGTCGCCTCCGAGCGCGCGCAGGAAGCGCTCGCGAAGGCTGGCGCGACGCTCGAGCGCTAGAGCTGCCATGCTCTCGCGCTTCATCCACAAGCTCGAGCTCGCCTTGGCGGATCGCGAGATCCGGATGCGAGTCGCCTTCTTGATCGCGGCGCTGGCCGCGTTCCGCATCCTCGCGTCGATCCCGATCCCGGGCGTCAACCGCGCCGCCTTGGCGGCGTTCTTCGCGAACAATCAGTTCTTCGGCCTTTTGAATATCTTCTCGGGCGGCGGCTTGTCGCGGCTCTCGATCGTGATGCTCGGCGTCGGGCCCTACATCACGGCGTCAATCATCATGCAGCTTGCGACGATCATCTTCCCGGCAGTGAAGGCGGCGTACTCCGAGGAGGGCGAGACCGGCCGGGCGAAGTTCATCCAGTGGAGCCGCTTCCTCACGATCCCGATCGCGGTGTTGCAGGGCGTCGGCTTCCTCGTCCTCCTTGAGAATCAGGGCGTGATCGCGCCCTTGTCGGCGGCGGCCTTGGTCGCGAACATCGCGCTCATCGCGGCCGGCTCCTTGCTCCTCATGTGGATCGGCGAATTAGTGACCGAGTTCGGGATCGGCAACGGCGTCTCGCTCATCATCTTCGCCGGCATCATGGCGCGGATCCCGAACGCGATCTCCGAGACCCTCTTCGCCTCCTCGGCGGCGAACATCCCGGCCTACCTCGCGTTCGTCCTGCTCGCGGTCGCGATGACCTACGCGGTCGTGGTGGTCTCGGACGCCGAGCGCTCGATCCCGATCGCATACGCGCGGGCGGTGCGCGGCGCCGCCCTCGCCTCTGGGGCGGGCACCTACCTCCCGATCCGCCTCCTCCAGGCGGGCGTGATCCCGATCATCTTCGCGCTCTCCTTGCTCCTCTTGCCGCAGATGGCGCTCCAGGTCGCGACCGGGCTCCACGTTTCAGCGCTCGCGGGCGCAGCCCTGTGGTATAGCCGCTTCCTCTCGAATCCGTGGGAGTACGGCGCGGTCTACTTCTTCTTCGTCGTCGTGTTCACCTATTTCTATACCGCAGTCACCTTCGAGCCGGCGCGGATCGCGGACAACCTCCAGAAATCGGGCGCCTTCGTCCCCGGCGTGCGGCCCGGCCCCGAGACCGAGCGCTACCTCGCGAACGTGGTGCACCGCATCACCTTCCCGGGCGCGGTCTTCTTGGGCTTCATCGCGGTCGCCCCATCGATCATCCAGGGCTTGACCGGCATCACGACCCTCATCTTGGGCGGCACGGCGCTCCTCATCGCCGTCCAGGTCGCCCTCGACCTCGCGCAGAAGCTCGACGCGCAAATCTCCCTGCGGGAATATTGATGCGAGCAAAACGCCGCCGGCTCTGCCGGCGGCGTTTTGCGTTCGGGCGGGCATCTTGTACGCTCAAGGCATGCACCGCGTCGCGCACACCGTCTTCTTCGTCGGCAAGCCCGGCTGCGGCAAGGGTACGCAGGCCAAGCGGCTCGCCGAGGTGACCGGCTGGCCGATGTTCTCCTCGGGCGGGCTCCTGCGCGCCCTTGAGGAAGAAGACACGCCGATCGGCCGCCGCTTGAAGAAGCAGCTCGCCGAGGGCACGCTCTCGCCCCACTGGCTCGCGATGTACCTCTACCTCAAGTCGCTCTTCTCGATCGACACCAAGCAGAGCGCGATCTTCGACGGCTTCAACCGCAAGGTCCCCGAGGCCGAGCTTATCGTCGACTCCCTCTCCTGGCTCGAGCGCTCGTTCTCGATCATCCTTATCAAGATCTCGGACGAGGAGGCGCACCGGCGCATCGAAGGGCGGAGCCAAGGCGGCGCCCGTTCGGACGACCACGTCGTCGCCGAACGCCTCGCGGCCTTCTACGAGCACACCGAGCCGGCGATCGAGATATTCCGCGATGCGGGCGTCCTCCTCGAGATCGACGGCGAGCAGTCGCCCGAGGCGGTCTTCGCGGCGGTCAAGCGGGCGCTCGCGCTTGAGCTCGCCCCGCAATCGGCATGAAGATCGCGAACGAGAGCGAGCGGGAACGGCTTATCGAGGCGGGGCGGCGCCTCGGCGCGATCCTCGAGACGCTCCGGGCGAAGGTCGCGCCCGGCGTCTTGACCGACGCCCTCGACGACCTCGCCGAGCGCCTCATCCGCGAGGGCGGCGACGAGCCGGCGTTCCTCGGCTATGCGCCCGAGGGCGCGCGCCGGCCCTACCCGGCCACCCTCTGCGTCTCGGTGAACGACGAGATCGTGCACGGCATCCCGAACGAAGCACCGAAGGCCTTGAAGGAGGGCGACATCGTCGGACTCGACCTCGGCCTCCGGCACGCGGGCATCATCGCCGACGCGGCGATCACGGTCGGGGTAGGGAAGGTCGCGGACGAATCGCTCCGCCTCATGCGCGCGACCGAAGAGGCGCTCGCGGCCGGGATCGAGGCGGCGAAGCCCGGGAGCCATACGGGCGACATCGGCGCGGCGATAGAGAAGGTGATCGAGCGCGCGGGCTTCACCGTCGTGCGCGACCTCGGCGGCCACGCGGTGGGCGACCGGGTCCACGAAGAGCCCTTCATCGCGAACTTCGGCAAGCCCGGGCACGGCCCCGAGCTCGAGGAGGGCATGGTGCTCGCCCTCGAGCCTATCGCCGCGGTGGGGAAGGGCGCGATCATCCTCCGCCCCGACGGCTACACCTACGCCACCCGGGACGGCTCGCGCTCCGCGCACTTCGAGCACACCATCCTCCTCGAGAAGGGCGGCGCCACCGTCGTCACGCGCGCATGACGGACGCGATTCGCGAGTTCGGCACGCCGCGGGAGGACGAAGAGCGGCGCGACGGCGGCTGCGCGGTCGTCTACGACCCGACGGCCAAGCAGTACGCGGTCGGGCGGCGCGGGGACGGGCTCCTTATCTTCTTCTCGGGCGGGGTCGAGGCGGGCGAGGATATCATCGACGGCATTCTCCGCGAGGTGCGCGAAGAGAGCGGCCTCCACGACTTCGCGCACGTCGAGCAGATCGCCGAAGCGATGACCCACTACCGGAACGAAGCGAAGGGCGTGAATCGCGTCGCCCACGCGACCTGCCTCCTCGCCATTCTCGCGAGTAGGGGTACGCTCCCGACCAAGCTCGAGGCGCACGAAGACTTCGCGCTCGAGTGGGCCTCGCCCGAAGAGATCCGCGCCAACTGGGCGGAGCATAACGGCGCGCACGACCTCGACCACTGGCTCTACTTCCTCGAGCGGGGAGTGGCGCGGCTCGGAGAACTGGGGTACGCTTAGCCCATAGCCGCCTCCGGCGATTTATTTTTTATTCTATGGCTCACCACAAAGAAGAGCGGACGCTCGTTATCATCAAGCCCGACGGCATCCAGCGCGGGCTTATCGGCGAATTGATCGGCCGCTACGAGCGCCTCGGCCTGAAGCTCGTCGCACTCAAGATGCTCGTCCCGACCGAACAGATGATCGAGGAGCACTACACCCTCGACCCCGAGTGGCGGCGCGTCACCGGCGAGAAGACGATCAAGGGCTATAAGGATCGCGGCCTCCCGCCCCCGTCGGAGGACCCCTTGGCGATCACGGCCGTGATCCTTGAGAACCTGAAGAAGTACATGACCAGCGGGCCCGTGATCGCGATGGTCTGGGAGGGTGCGCACGCGGTCGAATTGGTGCGGAAGGTTACCGGCGGTACCGAGCCGCGCTCGGCCGTCCCCGGCACCATCCGCGGCGACTTCGTTCCCGATTCCTACGTCATGAGCGACCAGGATAGCCGCGCCATCCGCAACCTGATCCACGCCTCGGGCACCGTCGCTGAAGCGGAGATGGAGATCAAGCACTGGTTCAAGCCCGAAGACATCATCGCCTACCGCGTCCTCCTCCACGAGGCGACGCTCTACGAGCCAGAATTGAAGGGCATCTTGGGCTAGGCATTCTCCACACCCCCTTCATCCGAGGCTTGTATAATGGACGGCGGGACCATTCCTTAAAAACGCAATTGCCATACTCACGGGAGCACTGGCATTGAGGCATTCTGGTGAATCCTGCGGGAATCCGACGAATGCCGTTGCCGCACCCACCTGGCAAACTACAGTTGCAATACTTGGAATGGTTCCATGCCAACAGCCGCCGCTCACGCGCGCGGCTGTTGGCGTTATACTCCGCATATGCGATTGCATTTCTACGGCGCTGCAGAGAAGGTGACGGGGTCGAACTTTTTGGTGGAGGGAGGGAAGGGCGGTCGCGTGCTGGTTGATTGCGGGCTCGAACAGGGAGCGGACTTCTGCGCGGAGTGCGTCTACGGACCCTTCCCCTACGACCCGGCCACAATCGACGCATTGGTCGTGACGCACGCGCACCTCGACCATGTGGGGCGGATCCCGAAGCTCGTCAGAGACGGCTTCAAAGGGAAGATTTACATGACGCCGCCCACATGCGACCTCGCGAAGCTTATCCTCGAAGACTCGGTCGGGATCCTTTCGCAAGACGCGAAGCGCCGACACCTCCCGCCCCTCTACGAGGAGGCGGATGTCGCGCGCGCGTTCGCTGAGGTCGAGACGCTTGGGTACCACGAAGAGCGCGAGGTGGCGCCGGGGCTCTCCGTCTACCTGCGCAATACGGGACACATCCTCGGCTCCGCATCTGTGCGCATCAAGGACGAGGATGGCGCGGCCGTCGCGCTTACGGGCGACATCGGCAACGCGCCGTCGCCCCTCTTGCCAGACTGGGAGGCGGTCGAGGACTGCGACGCCCTCGTGATGGAGAGCGTCTATGGCGATCGGCTGCATCCGGAGCGAAGCAAACGTGTCGAGCGCCTTCGCGAGGTACTTAGCCAGGCGATTGCGAAAGGCGGCGCGATTCTCATCCCCGCCTTCTCGATGGAGCGCACGCAGCTCATGCTCTACGAGCTCTCGAACTTCTTCTCGGCTGGGACGCTGCCCAAGGTCCCCGTCTACCTCGACTCCCCGCTCGCGATTCGCGTGACGGGCGTCTACGAGAAGTGGGGGCCGACCTACTTCAAGCAGGCGGCCGAGGATGAGCTGAAGCGCGAAGGCTCCCTCTTCGACTTCCCCTTCCTCACGAAGACCCTCTCGCCCGAGGAGTCGCGCGGAATCGAAGCGGCGAAGAACCCGAAGATCATCATCGCGGGCGCCGGGATGAGCCACGGGGGGCGAATCGGCCGGTGGGAGGCGAAGTATCTGCCCGACCCGTCGACGACGCTCGTCATCGTCGGCTACCAGGCGCCCGGCTCCCCGGGCCGCCGGCTCGCGGAGGGGGAGAAGCGCGTGAAGCTTGGCGGGCAGTGGGTCACGAATCGCGCGACAGTGGAGATTCTCGAGGGCTGGTCGGCGCACGCCGACCGCGACGGGCTCCTCGACTTCGCCGAGCAGTCGCTTGCGGGCAAGCGGATCAAGACCGTCTTCGCCGCGCTTGGCGAGCCGGCCTCCGAGCGCTTCCTCGCGCAGCGCATCCACGACTACTTCGGGGCCCGTGCGGTCGCCGCGACCGAGGGCGAGACGTGGAATATTTCTCGCGAGCGCGTGCAAAGGGTATAGTCGCTAGGTGAATTACCTCGACGGGTTGAACGACGCGCAGCGGGAGGCGGTCCTTGCGACCGAGGGGCCGGTCTGCGTGCTGGCGGGCGCGGGCGCGGGGAAGACGAAAGTGCTCACGACGCGCATCTATCACCTCATCCGGGAGGGCGCGGCTCCGCACGAAATTCTCGCCGTCACCTTCACCAACAAGGCCGCGCGCGAGATGCGCGAACGGGTGTCTAAGATGCTCGACCTTCGGGACGCCGACGGGAGCGGTCTGCGAAAAAGTCCTCGGATCTCCTCGGCCGATGGCCTCGGCCAGACTGTTTTCTCGCCCGCTCCCGTCGACGTCCCCTTCATCGCGACCTTCCACGGCCTCGGGCGCGAATTGCTCGAGAGCTACGGCTCCCTGATCGGCGTGCCGCGCTACTTCTCGGTCTACGACCGCGACGATTCCGAGAAACTGGTCGCTGCCGCTCTCAAGGAGCTCGACGTCGAGGCGAAGGAGCTCTCCTCGCGCGCAGTGCTCTATCGCATCAGCAAGGCGAAAGGGGAGGGGCTCTCCGCGAGCGAGTTCTACGAGCGTTCCGCGCGCTCCTCCTTCGGCAATCGCATCACCGCCGAAGCGTGGCGGCGCTACGACGCCGCGCTCGCCAAGGAGAAGGCGCTCGACTTCGACGACCTGATCGCGAAGCCCGTCCGCCTCCTCGAGGAGCATCCGGAAGCGCGTCGGGCGGCGAAGGCGCGCTGGCGCTACCTCCACATCGACGAGTATCAGGACACGAACGAGCTCCAGGAGCGCCTCGCGTCGATCCTCGCCGAGGACCACGGCAATATCTTCGTGGTGGGCGACGGCGACCAGGCGATCTACGGCTGGCGCGGCGCGAAGATGGAGCACATCCTCGAGTTCGAGGAACGGTACCCGGCGGCGAAGGTCGTCAAGCTCGAGGTGAACTACCGCTCGACGAAGACCTTGGTCGAAGCATCGAACAAGATCATCGAGATGAACGTCAGGCGCAAGGATCGCCGCTCGAAGACGGAGAACGAGCCCGGCGAGCCGATCATCCTCCACGCGGCCGGGACGGCGGAGGCGGAGGCGCGCTACATCGCGCGGCAGGCGCGCGCGCTCATCCGCGGCGGCTCTGCACCCGAGGAGGTCGCCGTCCTCTACCGTACGAACGCGCAGTCCCGCGCGCTCGAAGAAGGGTTCCTCCGCGAAGGCGTGCCCTACAAGCTCCTCGGGACGCGCTTCTTCGAGCGCAGAGAGGTCAAGGATGCGCTCGCGTGGATGCGGCTCGCGCTCGACCCGTCTCGCGAGGCCGACAAGGTGCGCGCGGCGGGCTCCCCGCCGCGCGGGCTCGGCAAGGTGACCCTCGCCAAGCTCGCGGCGGGGCAGCGCGACACGCTCCGCGCGGCCGACCTCGCGAAGGTCGAGCAATTCGAGCGCGTTATCGACGAACTTGCGCGGGCGGCCGAGACCCTGCCGCCCTCGGAGTTCGCGAAGCTCGTGATCGAGAAGAGCGGGATGAAGCGTGCGCTCTTCGAGGAGGGCGACGAGGCGGCGCGCGAGCGCTACGAGAACGTCGTCGAGCTCGCCGTCGTCGCGGCCCGCCACGACGGGGTGCCCGGGAAGGCGGGTATCGCAAGCTTCCTCGCCGAAGCCGCGCTCGCGAGCGACCAGGACGAGCTCGACCAGGGCAAGAGGGCGGGCGTCGCCCTCATGACCGTGCACGCGGCGAAGGGGCTCGAGTTCGACGCGGTCTTCGTCGCCGGGATGGAGGAGGGGCTCTTCCCGCACGCGCCGATGGGCACTGACCGCGACCGGGACGATGAGGAGGAGCGGCGGCTCTTCTACGTCGCGGTGACGCGGGCGAAGAAGCGCCTCGCGCTCACCTTCGCCCGGGTTCGTATGCTCTACGGCGAGAGCTATCTCACCGAGCCGTCGACCTTCCTGCGCGATATCGACCCCGCGCTGGTCGTCTATGATGAGAGCGATGGAGAAGCCGTCATCGAGGCGTGAGGCGCGCGCGGCCGCGGGGCGGCCGCGCGCCAAGAAGTCCTTGGGCCAGCACTTCCTCATGCATCGGCGGATCGCCGAGCGCATCGCGGACGCTGCCGGCCTCGCCTCCGGCGATACCGTGCTCGAGATCGGGCCGGGCACCGGGATCCTCACGCGCGCGCTGCTTGCCCGCGGAGCCCGGGTCGTCGCGGTCGAGGCCGACGCGGCGCTTGCCGAAGGCTTGCGGCGCGACTTCGTCGACGAGATCGCGCGCGGCCGCCTCGCGCTTACGACGGGCGATATTCGCGCGTTCGACCTCGCGGCCTTGCCCGCGGGCTACCAAGTGGTCGCGAACATCCCCTACTACATCACCGGCGAGATCCTCCGGCTCCTCCTCTCGGCGGCGAACCAGCCGGCAGCGATGACGCTCCTCGTGCAGAAGGAGGTCGCCGAGCGCATCGCGCGCGCCAAGAAGGGGAGCCTCCTCGCGCTCTCGGTCGCAGCGTACGGAACGCCGCGCTACGAATTCACCGTCCCCAAGGGCGCGTTCAGGCCGCCGCCCGCGGTCGACTCGGCCGTGCTCTCGGTCCGCGGGATATCCCGCGTCCGCTTCGCGGGGAGGGCGGAGGAGCGCTTCTTCGCGCTCATCCGCGCCGGCTTCGCCCACAAGCGCAAGCGCCTCGCCAAGAACCTTGCCGAGGCGGGCTTCGCGGCGGCGGCGGGAGCGGTCGGCAACGCTCGCGCCGAGGATCTCTCGCTTCTCGAGTGGCTCGCCCTTGCCGCGAACGGTTGATAATTGCGTGAAGGCGTGCGCCCGTTCGGGGTATACTTCCCTCATACCATGGGGGGTATTCTCGGAGAATGGCGGGTGCTGGCCGCAATCCTTTTCGCCGTCGTCTTGATCGGCGGTTCAGCGCTCCTCGCGGACGGCGGCGCGCAAGCGCCCGTCGCCGAGGCGTCGCAGGAGTCCGACCTCCTCGCCGCGCTCGCGAAGCGCGACTCGACGGGCGACGGCCTCCCGGACTGGGAGAAGGCGCTCTACGGCATCCCGCTTACTGCGACCACGACCGACTACTTCCACCTCGGGATGACCGATGGCGAAGCGGTCAAGCAGGGGCTTATCGTGCCGAAGGCGTTGAGCGACGTCGCGGCTGCCACCTCGACGGGCGCCGTGATCGACCCCGACCTCCCGCCCGCGCCCGCCGAGGGGACCTTGACCGCCGCCTTCTCCGCGCAGCTCCTCACCCTCTACCTTGACCGGGTGAAGCAAACCGGCGGGAGCTTGACCGATGCGGACCTGGCCGACATCACGAACCAGGCTCTCGCCGGCCTCAAGAGCTCGATCGCGCTCGCGCCGGACTTCAAGCAGCCGGGCGACCTCGCGGTCGAGGGGTCGGGCGCGGCGGCGATGACGGCCTTCGCCGCCGCCGCCGAGCGGGTCCTCGACGCCAACACGACCACGGCGACGACGAGCGAGCTCGACTACCTCCAGGCGGCAGTCAATGCGAACGACCCGGCCGCTCTCGCCGCTCTCGCCGCTCTCGCCTCGATCGCGAAGGCATATCGCGGGAGCGCGGCCGGGCTCGCCCAAGTCCCCGTCCCTCAGGAGCTTGCGGCCGACGACCTCAACCTCGTGAACGCGCTCGCGCGCGTCTCCGAGATCGTGAACGACTTCGCGCGCGTCAATAGCGACCCGCTTGCAGCGATGCTTGCGCTCGACCAGTATCCGGCCGCCGTCCTTACGCTCGCGGACGCCTTCACGGGCGTCGCGCGCGACTACCAAGCGGCCGGGGTCACGCTCGCACCCGGCACTCCCGGCGCCTCCTTCGTGAGCGTGATGTCAGACGTCGCGGCGAACGAACAGCAGGCACAGAAGCCATGAATCGCGCTCCTCTCGCCGCCCTCCTCCTCGCGCTCCTCATCGCGCCCGCGTCCTTCCTCGCGCTCCCGAGCCGCGCACACGCGATACCGGTGACCGAGGTGGGGCCGAATCTGGTCGAGAACACCATCACCGCGGTCAAGCAGACGCTCTCTACCGCGCTCGATGTCACCAACACGGCTGCGAACGTCGCGCGGCAGATCAAGGCATACGTACTCGACCCGCTCGCCTTTGTCATGTCGGGCAACCTGCTCAAAACGATCACCTCATCCATGCTTGGCTTCGTCGGAGGGCAGAACTCGAGCGGCCGGCCCCTCTACATCAGCAACCTGCGGAACTATCTGCAGAATGTCGGCGACGTTGAGGCGTACTCCTTCTTGAACCAATTCCAGAGCCAGTCGAATTCGCCCTTTGCCGCCGCGATCACCTCCTCGCTGCGCGCCAATTATCTGCAGTCCACCTCGGCCGCGGGGTTCTTCGCCGCGAATCAGTCCACGCTCGGGAACTATTCGAGCAACCCGAACGGCTTCGTGTCGGGGAATTGGGGCCTCGGCGGCTGGGCCGCCTGGATGGGGCTCACGACCGCGCCGCAGAACGACCCCTATACCGACTACTTCATCGCTCAGAATCAGCTCTACAATCAGGTCGGCACCGCCCAATCGACCAAGCTCGCGCAAGCTAACTGGGGCCAGGGCTTCCTCGCCTCGTGCGGTTCTACCGGCGCAGTTGCCAGTTCGACGACCGGTGCTGCCGGCAACGATACGTGGGACACGAGCGGCGGGAGCCCGGCGGCCAGCTCCTTCTCCACGATCCCGCAGCCGGGCGACCCCTGCACCCGCCCCGACGGGAGCGAGGGACAGATCCAGACGCCCGGGTCGATCATCCACGACTACCTGTCGCGCGCTTTGAACGCTCTCGGTATCGACCAGTTCATCCCCGCGATAAGCGATGCGTCGGCGCAGCTCGGCGGCATCATGGGGAATCTCGGGACAGTCTTCTCGACGATCAACTACGCGTCGTCGCTCTTCAGCAGCGCCGCAGGCGGCTTCTCGGGCTTCTCGGGCGTCGGGACGAGCTACTCGTCGCCCTTCTCGCAGTACCTCGCGAGCCCGGGCTACATGGGCCTCACGACGAGCGCTATCGCGACGGCCGCGCAGAACGTGCCGGGCGCCGACGTCACGACTCGCGCGGGTCAGTACGGCGCGGCGTGGACGACCATCGGCAACGCGGCAGACGCCGCCGCGGCGAGCCTCACCGCGCTCGCGAACTCCTGCCCGAGCCAGTCGAGTGCCGCGCTCTCCGCGCTCTCTTCCGAGGTGCAGCCGGTCGAGAGCCAGGCCGCCGCGGCGCGCACTGTGGTGGCGAATGCGAATGCGCTCTCGGCGAAGGTTGCCGCCGAGGGAAGCGCGAGCAATCCGCAGTATGCGGCTGACTACGCGGCGCTCACCACGGCGCCGCCCTCGACGACCGATGTCGTGAGCGCGCAGTCCGAGGCGGCGTCGACCGGCCTTGCGGGCGCGACCTCTCCCGGGGCGCTCACGGTCGGGGGCGGCTCCACGCTCGATCGGCTGGTGATCATCAAGGAGAACGCCGACGCGACCGCGAACAACACGCTTCTTTGCCCCCCGCCTCCGCCGCCCGCGGCCTCGACCACGCCCGCAAGCGGAGGTGGCGGCAGCGACGGGGGCGGAGGCGGCGGGTAATCGCGTATGATTGGCTCAAAACGCATCGGTGCGCTCCTCGCAATCCTCCTCCTCGCTACGGCAGGCGCCTGCGCCTTCGCGCCCGCCGCGCACGCGCAGTCGGCCCCCGCTTCGGGCGCGGGCACTGACGCGTGGGACCTCAGCAGCGGCCCCTCCGGCTCGAGCGGGACCACCGCTACGCCTCCCTCGCCGGGCACGCCTTCGACCGGCGGGGCTTCTACGGGCGGCTCGTCTGGATCGGGGGGCGGGGTTGCTGGCAGCATCAGCGGATTTTTCGCCTATATATTTGCGGCAATCGCGTCGATCTTCGCTTGGCTCTTCGGCGTCGCGGCGCTCATACTCGACACGGCCGTCTACTACACCATCGTCAAGATGGGGACCTTCTTCAACGAGTCGCAGGGCGGGGTGCGCGCGATCAGCGTCGCCTGGGGCATCCTCCGCAACATCGGCAACATCGCGCTCATCTTCGGCTTCGTCCTCGCGGGCATCGCGATTATCCTCGACATGCCGATCTTCGGCTACAACAGCAAGATGCTCCCGATGCTCCTCGTCGCCGCGGTTTTCATCAACTTCTCGCTCTTCGTGAGCGAAGTGGTCATCGACGCGGGGAATCTGGTCGCGACTGAGATCTACACGCAGATCAACAACGGCCAGCTCCCGAACCCGCAGTGCTTCTCCGGCGGGACGAACGCGAACTGTTCGGGCCAGTCGAGCGGCGGCGCCCTCGGGCTCAACCGGGCCGCGATGAACGAGGGCATCAGCAATCGCATCATGAGCGTGCTTGGGCTCCAGGCGCTCTACTGGAACGCCAACACGAACGCGCAGACCGGCAACATCCAGCAGAACACGGGGATATCGAAGAGCATGCTCGTGAGCTTCCTCGCGATACTCCTGTTCCTCGTCGGGGCGTTCGTCTTCTTCTCCCTCGCGTTCATCGTCGTGGCGCGCTTCGTCGCGCTCCTCTTTATCGTGATCCTCGCGCCCGTCGGCTTCGCGGGGATGATCGTGCCGGGTTTGAAGAAGATCGCCGGCAAGTGGTGGAATCAGCTCATCGAGCAGACGATCACCGCGCCCATCCTCATCCTCCTCCTCTACATCGCGCTCGCGATCATCACCGACGCGAACTTCTTCGCGGTGGGCGGCTTCGCGAAGGGGGGCGGCCTGGGCGTCACCGCCTGCACCTGGGAGGGCCTGACCGGTATCTCTATGAACGGTAGCGCCTGCTCAAGCACTGCGACCGCGCTTCAGTCGGGCATCGGCGTACTCCTGATCTTCATCGTCGCGATGGGGCTCCTGCTCTATGTCGTCATCGCCTCCAAGCAGCTCGGCGCCTGGGGCGGCACCTGGGCCACCCGCATGGGCGGCCGGGCCTCGTTCGGGTTCACGGCGGCCTTAGCGCGAAACACTGTGGGAGCGGGTTCAGCGGGGCTCGCACAGCGTTTGCGTAAGACGCGATTCGCCCGCATCCCGGTTCTTGGAACACGTACGGTGCGCAGTCTCGAGGGGCTCTCGAAGAGCAGCTTCGATGTCCGGGGGGTCAAGGCCGCGAACAAGCGGCTTGAGGCGGGCGATGCGCAGAAGGGCGGTTACGTCGCGGCGCGTAAAGAAGCAGTTGAAGCGAGGACGAAGTACGCAGGGGGGCTGAAGGGCAAGGATTTCAAGGACCTCTCTGCGGAAGATAAATTCACTCTTGCGAACTTGGAGAAAGGTCTGGAAGATAAGAAGAAAGCACTTAAAAGTGCGCGGACGGCAGCAGACTACAAAACGAAGGCTGACGAAGTCGAACAAGCGGAAAAGGACATCGACAAATTCCACGAAGCAAAAGGTACTGAGCGAGGGAACAAGCTCAAGTACGGGGAGACGCTTTCAGCATTGAAGGTGCCAGTCCTTTGGACAGTCAACGCCGAGGCGGGGAAGAAGATCAAGGAAGACGCAAGAAAAACGAAGGACGACAAAGACCTTGAAGGGCTTCGCAAGGCGCTCGCCAAGGCGAGCGGAGAGGAGGCGGCTCCTGCGGGTGGTGGGGCTGCCGCGGGCGGGGCCGCAGGCGCCGCTGGAGGTGCCGCCGCGGACGCTCATTGATTCGTATGGAATACCAAGAACCGACCTCATCCGACCAAGCGCTTGAAGCGAGTATCAAGGAGATAATGCCGACGCTGCCGCCGACGGTGCGGGCATATCTCGGGAGCGGCAAATATTCGCAGGTCGCGCAGGGCTTGATGCGGCAGTATGGCCTGCATGTCGACCAAGGAGGAGTGCTTGAGCGCGAACTCATGCTGCTCATCATGGGGTTGAGCACCCCGGCAGAATTCGTCGAACACCTGCAGAACGAAGCGTACATCCCGGCGGATGTTACGCGTGCGATAACTGATGCAGTGAATCAGCAGGTTTTTATCCCGATGCGTGACGAAATGCGGGGGGCAGCAGGGCAGGGGGGTGGCGCGCCGATGGCTGCGGCGGAGCCGGTGGGGTCGGCCCGGTCTGCGCCCGTGGCTCAGGCGGTGGCGGCGCAGCCGCGGGTCGTGCCGCCGCCGCCAAGCTATGGGTCGCCCCGCCCCGCGGCGCCTGTCGCGCACCCGCCGGCGGTGGGCGCCGGGATTGCGCTCCCGCCTGTGCCGCCCGCAGCGCCGCAGGGCGCGCCCGCTCCGCTCCCGGTGCCCGCGCCAGCAGCGCCGCCCGCTCC
>JAGWWI010000013.1 GCA_018970465.1 Patescibacteria group bacterium | reverse complement strand
GAGCGCCTGTGCGATGGCCCGATGCGAATACCCTTTCCCTAACAAAATCCCTATTTCAAGACGTTCTGCACGGCTCAAATCTCCTTTCTGCTTCATGGTGACACTCTAGCGAGTGTCCTAACTCATTCCGGAATGCACGCGCGCGCTGTCGCCATGGGCGGCAGGCAGGAATGCCGGTATGGAAGCAACTTGAAAGGAAAGACAGATGCGGAAAATCTCCGTCATCCTGGGGCTGTTGGCAGCACTCGCGCTGCCGCCCCTCGCCAACGCCGCGTGCACTGGCTACCAGCCAGTGCAGGGCGACTCGCTCTGGGCGCTGGCCAAGAGTCACTTCGGCAATCCGTCAGAGTGGCAGCAGAGGATCTGGGATGCAAATCCCCAGATCCACGGGCCGGGGCGACTCTACAGCGACGGGAGGGGGCGCACGATCGTGCGCATCTTCTCCACCGACTGCCTGCAGGGGCTCACCTCTACGGGCGCGCTCAAGTTCCCTTATTGGGAACCGGCCCGATCCGAGGCGCATGGAGATGGGACCGGCTGGTTTAGCCAGCTGGCGGGCGCGTGGTGGCCTTGGCTTCTCATCGTGCTCGCGCTCCTGTTACTTGGAGCGGCAGCGTGGCTGATCGCCAAGGCGCGAAGCGAGGTCCGACACGCAGCTGCGATCGCCGATCTCGACGCGGACGCTTCGACCGCCGGCCCGCCGGTTGTCGAGGGCGGTGTCTCGCGCTTCACGGCGCCGGAGCACTTCCGGAGACTCGCAACGCGGGTCTACCGCGAGCGGACGGGCATGCCTGTCGCGACCTCGTCGATTGTGATCGAGCGGGTCGTCGCCGGCCGGGCGTCCAGCATCGTCGGCGTCCGCTATGCCGATGGCCAGGTCCATGACCGACGCCTGCACGACGAGCCGGCGTTCCTTGCCACCGTCCGGTACCCGGACGCGACCGCCGAGGAGCTCTATATGCTCCAGCGGTGCGGCAACGACCTGCGCGCTGGCACGCGCTATGCGCCAGAGGAGGACTTCCGCTTCGTGCCAGACGCGGAGGACCAAGCGCCTCCCGCCCCGGCGGCACCGGCAGCAAACGACGCCCGCTCCGTGGCGGTCGCTGAGCCGGCCACGCCGCCCGGCGTCGTCCGGTGCGAGTACCGGCCGGAAGCTGGCGAACGTCCGGCAATGCTGCGAGTTAGCGGCGTCGATCCGCGAAGTGTCAACTGCGAGGTCACACACGACAGCGTGACCTTCCGGTTCGACCGTCGCGGCACAGACAACACATCCGCTGCCGTCGCGGCGGAATAAGTACCTTCGCACTTTTTGTGCGGTCGTCCCCACCCAAGTCGGTGGGGACGTTCATTTTATGCACGAATGGGCGGAATGAAGCGGGGCAACACACCATGCCCGAACATAGAAAGGCCCGGCCGAGGCCGGGCGCTTTCTCACTTTTTGTAGATTGGCTAGTTGCCGAGTGACTTGAGGATCCGATCAAGCTTCGCGTCGATAGCGTCGAGGCGCTTGGCGAAGTCGGGATTCTGGTGCGCGCTCTCCTTGCGGTATTCACGCGCTCCGTAGGACGGACGCTCTTCCTGGCCCTTGAAGCAGTCGCGGCAAAAGACCGGCTTCTTCCCATTAGGGCGGAACGGCACCTCGCAGGGCGTATGGCATGCGGAGCAGGTCGCTTGGAAGCGCTCCTGCGAACGAGAAACATCCCGTGATGCGCCATAGCTCGGGCGGGTGCTGAAGCTCTCGCGGGCGCGTGCGCCCGGCTTCTGTAGGTAAGCCACGTTTTGACTATATCATACGACTATAAATATGGCAAGCCCACGAGCTCGTGGCCTGTCTTTTGTCTCCCCTGCTAGGCCCCGCGTATCAGAGCCGGTTTCGAGTCCAATTGGTCAATGATGATCATCAAATTATCCATAACCTCGGCTCTAAACTTCTCGTCAGAGTCAAAGCTTTTCTTGAACTCCTCCCATTCTTTCTTGTCTACAGATCCTTGGTGAAGCTCTCTGAGAAAGACGACGAATTTCTTTATGAAAAATCTTTCCCTGATTGCAATTCCCGTGCGTACAATTGCAGCCAAACTTCTGACAATTGGAATCTCTTTCAACAGCCCATTATCAAAAAATTCATCGAGTCCGATTTCAGAGTAATCGATTGCTAAGTCGAGATTTGGTTCGATTATCTCCTGTCCCAACTCATCTAGACTCATGTATTGTTCATAACACGAGGATGAGAAGCATACGTTCCCATCACTTCATTCTTAAGAACATCGCTCCGCACTTCCATTCCTGTCTCAGCTATATGGTCATGAGGAAACGCGAGGTCTCCACCCCAAGCTGCATCAATGTGAGCTATGTCTTCTAGACTGCTACCGTAGGTGATCTTTCGAATCCCCGCATACCACGCGGCACCAAAGCACTGCGCGCACGGCTCGCAGGACGCGTAGAGAACTGCGCCGCTCAAATCGCCACTCTGCAGTTTCTGGCATGCCCTACGAATTGCGTTCACCTCAGCATGCGCTGTGGGATCAAACGAAATATCCTGACCGTCCCCTGAGCCAGCCCGCGCGATCTCTTTCCCGTCCCTTACAACGACAGCGCCGAAAGGCCAACTCGCCTTGCGAGCTTCCTCGATAGCTTCGCGCATAAATGTCTCATCCATGGCTACATTATAATATCGCTTCTCCCAGTTATGCTAAGCAACGCGTCTCGTGCGGGATACCCTATCTCGAGTTGGCTGGGAGACTAGGATTCGAACCTAGATTCACGGCTCCAAAGGCCGCTGTCCTACCATTAGACGATCTCCCAAGGGCGCACGAGGGCACTCTACCACTTATTCCGGGAAGAGTTCGAGGACGGCGAGCTCGAGGGGGAGCGCGGGGATGGGCGCGTAGCGGATGCGCTCTGCGGCGGTGAGGAACGCGAGGAGGGCCACGTGCGTCACCCCCTTCTCCTTGGCGAACGCTTCGAGCGCGGCGAATTCGTCAGCGCCGAGCTCGGCAGCGAGATTATCGCGGAGCTCGGGCGCGTGGCGGATGAGGAGCGTCGAGCGCAGCGCCTCAAGCACGAGCTCGAGGAAGAGGCGCATGTCGACATCCGCCCGCGCAGCCTCGCCAACCGCAGCGAGCGCGCGGCCGCGATCGCCTGCGGCGATCGCGGCGACGAGCGCGTGGACCTGTGTGCGCCGCGGAGCGCCAGTTATACGTTCGACAAGATCGCGAGTAATGCCCAGGTCTCTCGTGCCATGCGTCTTACCCTTAAAGGCTTCTTTGTTTTCCTGTTTGAGCTGTTCGTCACTATAAGAATTCAACACTTTCTGCAGGATCGAAAGTGCGTCCCGATACGAGCCGTCTGCAAGTGTTGCAATGAGTTCTCCCGCGTCAGGAGCCAAGTCGTATCCCTCTGCCTTTGCGACATTTTTCACAACCTCCACTAAGGTCTCCCTCGTCGGCTTCCGGAATTCGAAGACCTGGCAACGAGACTGGACTGTTTCCGGGACCTTATCTAGCTCCGTGGTCGCCAGAATAAAAACGGCATAGGGCGGTGGTTCTTCGAGAGTCTTGAGAAAGGCGTTCCATGCCGCTTTCGAAAGCATGTGAACTTCGTCCAAGATGTACACTTTGTGTTCCGATTCGAACGGCAACGTATACGCACCTTCAGTTAGAGCTCGAATGTCGTCAACGCTATTGTTAGACGCCGCATCCAGTTCGTATATATCCCTGTCTTTGGCAAGCGCTCGAGCGAGTATGCGTGCAATGGTGGTCTTGCCGATACCCCGAGAGCCCGAGAAAAGGTACGCGTGGCCTAATTTACCCTCCGCAAGTTGCTTATCTAGAACTTCCGTAATGTGAGGCTGGGCTTGAACCGCCGTGAAATTCGTTGGGCGGTATCTGTTATAGAGCGCTTCGAAAGCCATGCGCTAATTATAGCTCGCCCTGCAAATATCCTCTAATTCAGAGGCATTCTCAGCCGCCATGAGCGTGGCGCGGAACTCGGCGGCGCCGTCGAAGCCGGTGACGAAGGCTTTGATGTGCTTCTTGAGGATGGCGAAGTTCTTCGCGGGGCGAAGCGCCTCGAAGGCGTGCGCGAGCTCGACGAGAGCGGCGAGCTTCTCGGGCAGAGGCGTGTCCTCGCTTGCGCGACCCGCGAAGACCCAGGGGTTGCCGAAGATGCCACGGCCAATCATCACGCCGTCGCATCCGTACTCCGCGCACTTCTCCCGCGCCTCATCGAGCGACTGCACGTCGCCGTTGCCGATGACGCGCGTCTCGGGCGCGAGCTGGTCGCGGAGCGCGACGATACGCGGCATCACCTCCCAATGCGCGGGCACGAGAGACAGTTCTTTGCGGGTCCGGAGGTGGACGGTGAGCGCCGTGGGCTTGGTCTCGAGGAGCGCGGGGATCCACTCGTCGATCGACTCTGCATTCCACCCGATGCGCGTCTTGACGGAAACGGGCAAGGACGACGCCTCTTGTGCGGCGCGGATGACCGCCTGCGCTGCCGCGGGTGTCTTGACCATCGCCGCGCCCGCGCCCTGCTTCTCGATCGCGCGGTCGGGGCAGCCCATGTTGATGTCGACGCCGTCGAAGCCGAGCTCCTCCGCGAGCTTCGCCGCATACGCCATCATCGGAGGCTTCGCGGTGAAGAATTGCGCGACAATCGGACGCTCGGCCTCCGTGAACGCGAGGTCGCGCATCAAGGGATTGGCTGAAACGGGCGTGTCACTAGCGAAGGGTGGAATTGGCCTAGCGGCCGGAGCGCCCTGAGTCTGGGGCACACCCGTGGAAGCCTTGTTCAAATGCCATAACCCATCGGCCGAGACGAACTCGGTCCAGGTGACGGCCGGCCTGCCCTGCTTCGCGACCAGGGCGCGCCAGGCCGGGTCGGTGACGTCCGCCATCGGCGCCATGACGGCGAACGGCTTCTGCAACTTGCTCCAAAACGAGGTCATCCGAGCATCCTAGCACAGGGCTTGACAAAATATAGAGCCTACTGTACCTTAGCGTCAGGCAACTGGACGAGGATCAAACATTCGCCTCTACCAGATTCTGCCGGGCTTTGCTCCGCCCCGTGTAGGGGAGAAGGCCCTCGGGGCTCCTTTGGAGACCGAGAACGGCTATTGTCCCGACGAATCTCTGCGAGTCAGAATTTGTCGGCGGGTAGGCAGCATCCGATAAGCTGTCAACGAGCGGTGGCTCGCTTCCTCCACCCGAGGCCAGGGATTTGCGCGATTGCGCGAGACCCTGGCCTCATTTTTTATTCCCCTTTCTTCTTGAAATACACCTTGCCCGGGAAGCGCAGGTCGACGTAGTCAAGGGAGCCGGAGGCGAGGTCGAGGTCTGGCTTCGCGGAGGTCAAGGCCGAGAAAGCATCCTCTTCATGCCCGAGGACGTACGTGACGCGCGTACCGGAGGCGAGGAGGAGGTCCACTTCGGCTCCCCCGCCGGAGCCGGGCGACGACGGGTCGCTACGAACGACGACCGCCGAGACCGGCGAGCCGAAGCTCGCCATCTGCCGGGCGAATGCGAGCGCGTCGGGCAATTGCGTCGCCCGCGCGATGGTCGCGGCCATGGGCTCCTGCGCGTTATCCGCGAGCGGCGCATAAAGCGGGAACGAGTTGACGAGGCTCGATGACGGCGCGGTGGTCGACGCATCCTGCTCCGGCACCGCCGCGTAGATGAAGCCGGACGGGTCGAAGAAGTAGCAGTAGGGCGCGACGCCCGCTGTGGGCGCCAAGCCGCACCAGCGCCCCACCGCCGTGTGCATCGACACCTTCACGACAAGCGTGCGGAGGCCGTCGCGGCCGAAGGAGATCGCCGCGATCTCTGGGTGCGCAGCGATGATCGCGGCGCGAATCTTCTGCGCCGGATAGAAGAAGGCCGAATCCTTCGGGACGAGCCGGAAGTAGGCGCCCGCCAGCACGCCCTCCGCCAGGTCGGCGGGCGCGGGCCCCGGGAGGAGCGTGTCCGCGCCCCGGACCTCGACAGAGCGGATGCGGAGCGCCGGGCGGTCGAGCGCGAAGAAGATCGCGCCGAGCGCGACGAGCGCGAGGATGCTGACGAGAATCCACAGTCGGCGCCGGCTCTGCCGGCGCCGGTCTGCGAGGCGCGGCTTCGCCGCGCCCTTATGCGCTCCTGCCGATGACCTCCTTGCCGACATACGGCACCAGAGCCTCAGGGACGCGGATGGTACCGTCCTCCTGCTGATAATTCTCGATGATCGAGACGAGGATGCGCGGCGTCGGGATCGCGGTCGAGTTCAACGAGTGTGCGAATTTGAGCGAGCCGTCCTCATCGCGGTAGCGGATATTCAAGCGCCGAGTCTGGAAGTCGTGGAAGTAGGAGGCCGAGCTGATTTCGCGATACTTCCCCTCCCCCGGGACCCAGAGCTCGATGTCGTACTTCTTGACCTGCCCGAGTCCGAGGTCGCCGCCGCAGTTGACGACGGTGTGGTAGGGGATCTTGAGGAGCTCGATGAACTCTTCGGTATTGCGGTTGATCTCTTCGTGCATCCGGACGCTCTCGTCGTGGAGGGCGCGGCAGAGGACGACCTGCTCCCACTTGAAGAATTCGTGCACGCGGATGAGGCCCTTCACGTCCTTGCTATGCGCGCCCGCCTCGCGGCGGAAGCAGGGCGAGAACGCAAGGAACTTGACGGGGAGCTCCGCCGTCGGGACGACCTCGTTCATGTAGTAGCCCATCGTCGCGACCTCGCCCGTGCCCGCGAGATACTCGCCGTCCTGCGTCTTGTAGAGATCCTCCTCGCCCTGCGGCAGGTAGCCGGTGCCCATGAACGCCTCGCGGCGCACGAGGGAAGGCACGAGCATCGGCTCGAGGCCCTTCGCACCCCAGTGCTTGAGCGCCAACTGCCACACCGCGTTGCTTAAGAGCACCGCATCGCCTTTGAGGAAGTAGCCGCGGAACCCGGCGACCTTCGCCCCGCGCTCGAAGTCCGCGAGCCCAGCGGCAACCATGAGCTCGACGTGGCTCTTCGGCTTGAAGTCGAAGCGCGTCGGCTCGCCCCACCGCTTCACCTCCTGATTGTCTTCGTCGCTCTCGCCCTCGGGGACGCTCATGTCCGGCACGTTCGGTACCGAGAGCATGAGGCGCTGCCACTCGCCCATCACCTCCTTGAGCTTCTCTTCGCTCTCGGCCATGCCAGCCTTCAGCTGGCGCATCGCCTCGAGGAGCCGCTCCTTCTCGGCGCCTTCGGCGCGCTGGATCTCGCCGCTTCTGCGGTTCTGCTCCGCGCGTTTCGTCTCGAGTTCCTGCGTGAGGCGCTTGCGTTCGTCGTCGACGGCGACGAGGCGATCGATATCGGCCTCGATGCGCTTCTTGGCCGCGCCCGCCTTCACGATCTCCGCGTTCTCCCGGATGAAATGAATGTCTAGCATTGCCGGACAGTATACTAGAGAAATGGACATCCGCGAGCTCGCGCGGGAGGAGTGGGAGGCGGCCGAATGGGGCGCCCGCTTGCGGGAGATCCCGCAGCCGCCCGCGAAGCTGTGGGCGCGCGGGGCGATGATCCCCGCGGGGCACAAGGCCCTCGTGGTCGTCGGCTCGCGCGCGATGACCCGCTACGGCGAGGAGGCCTGCCGCCTGCTTGTCGCCGGCCTCGCTGGCTACCCGATCTCGATCGTCTCGGGCCTCGCGCTCGGGATGGACACTGCCGCCCACAAGGCCGCGCTCGCCGCCGGGCTCCACACCCTCGCCTTGCCCGGCTCGGGCCTCGGCGACGACGTGATCTATCCGCGCTCGAACCGCGGCTTCGCGCTCGAGATTCTCGACGCGGGCGGCGGGATGCTCGCGGAGTATGCGCCGGAGGAGAAGACGCGGCTTCACTACTTCCCCGCTCGGAACCGCCTCATGGTCGGGATCGCGGACGCGGTCCTCATTATCGAGGCGGGACAGAAGTCGGGCACCCTCATCACCGCGCGCCTCGCGGCGGAATATAATCGCGACCTCCTCGCGGTGCCGCACCGGATCGGGGACCCGCACGCCTTCGGCCCGCATCTCTTCATCCGCCTCGGCGCGACCCTCGTCACCGAGCCGCTGCACATCCTCGAAGCGCTCGGCATCGCCCCGCGCGACGAAGGCGGCGCCCGCGAAGCGCCAAGCGATCTCGAAGAAACCGAGCGCACCGTCTGGGACGCGCTTGCAGAGCCCTTGCCGCGCGACGAACTCCTGCGCGCCGTGGGCGGCAACGCGGGCGAGGCGCTCACGGCGCTCGTAGCCCTCGAGCTCCGCGGCCTCGCGAAGGAGGAATTCGGCGCCTGGCGCCGCGTATGAAAAGGTAACGGGACGGTCGATGCGACCGCCCCGCTCGCGCGGCCGCTACGCGGCCGCGCTCCCGTTCCACTGCGCGAGGAAGCGCTCGAGCTGGTCGGCGCGCGCCTTTGCGTCCGCCCGGATAGCGTCGAGTCGAGCCCTCAGATCGTTAAGCATCGAGCCTTCCTCGGGATTGCCGAGCGTCACCCGTGCCTTCCTGCCCGCCTCAGCGACCCAACGCAATTCCTCGAGCTCCCGCTTCGCCTGCTGCGCGAATGCCCGCGTCGCCTCCTTCCAGACCGGCACCGTGCCGATCGGCCGCCCAAACGCTTCGGCAATCGTTGCGGCTGCGACTGGCCAAGCCACTGGCCAATCACGCGAACGACTCATGCTCATCACCCCCTCTATCACCTCCGCGTCGCCGACCCGTATCGCATACGGCCCGCCGCCAGCGAAGCACAACTGCAGCGACGGCACGATAGTGTTGTCGGCGCTCGCGATTACCGCGAGCGGGATATGCATGGAGCAGCCGGTTTCCTTCGGCCAACTCCACTTCCCGGGCTGATCGGCGTCGGGGAAGAGCACGATCGGCGCTACCGGGAGGGCGATGGCCCCGTAGTAGGTGCGCGGATGAGCGGCTGCTCCGGGATAATGCGGCCGTTTAGGGTACGTGCGCTCAAACACGAGACCGCTTCCCGTGACGATGCCGAACGCTAATGCGTTCGTCCAGACCCCGCATCCCCGGTATCCGCGCATCAGGACAAACTGCCCCTGATGAGCCGCCAGCCTCGCTTCGAAGGCAGTAAGCACGTCGAGAAATGATACATGCATTCCCGCCTCCTGCCTCGGATCCATGCCGGTGACCGCGAGACAGATGTTCGTCGTCGTGTGTTCGGTCGGCGTACCGCACCAAACCTCCTCAAGAATCCGGCGCCAGTTCTCGGCGGCCTCCGCATCCTTCGCGATCTCCTGTCCGCCAGCAGTATCCAGCCGGGCAAGATGCTCGCGCTGCTCCGCGAGCAGCGCGTCAAGAGCTGTGCTCATTCCAAACCCTCCATATTGTCCGGAGGCACTTAATCACGCGCATATTCGTTCTGCAAGCGCGCGAGCCATGCTATCGTCGCCGCATGACCATCTACTCCTGGAACATGCTGTACCGCAACAAGCGCCCGGCGGAGGCGCTTGCGTTCGTGCGCGACGCGGGGGCCGACATCTTTTGCCTGCAGGAAGTGCCTGCCGAGCTCCTCGACGAGCTTTGCGCGAGCTATCCCCACTCGGCCTACGCGATCGAGATGGACCGGCTCATACCCGCCGGCGCGGTCTCGACCTATAGCGTGATCCTCTCGCGCCACCCGATCGCGGCGTCCGGCACGATCGCGCTCCCCGAGTGGGACGACGTGCTCCCCTGGCGCACCAAAGCCATGATCCGCGCGCTCCGCCCCCTCGGCTGGTCGCGGATCAAGAACCGGAACGCGGTCTGGGCCGACATCGACTCGCCTGCCGGCCGCGTGCGCGCGCTCTGCGTCCACCTCACGCTCTCGAACCCCGGCTGGCGCCTCGCCGAGTTCGAAGCGGCGATGCTCGAGCGCGATCCGTCGCTCCCGACGATCGTCGCGGGCGACTTCAACATCCTTGAGAAACCGCACATCGCGCCCCTCAACTGGTTCGCGGGTGGACGGATCTCGGACGCCTTCCGCTACCGCCGCGAGCGCATGATCGTCGAAGCGCGCTTCGCGGCCCACGAGCTCACGAACCCCTTGCGCGGAGCGCGCACCCAAACGCTCTCGCGCTCGCAGCTCGATCACATCCTCGTCTCGCGCTACTTCTCGGTCGCCACCGCGGAGGTCATCTCCGACCGCCACGGGAGCGATCACCACCCGATCGCCGTAACGCTTACGGAGCAGCCAGGATGAGCGATCGCTCGTGACCGAAGCGTTCCGGATCCTCGGGGATCCGGCGCGCGCTGTAGGCGGCGATCCGTTCTCCGAGATCAGCAGGCCAGGCGGCAAGGAGCGCAGTGAAGTCGGACTCCTCCAGATACTCTTCGAATCCATCGGTCAGCACGGCGACTCTATCGCCCTCGGCAAGCGGCCAGGCCCCCACCGAGACGTAGGCGAGCGCCTCTGGCTCGCCGGTGATGACGCCATAGCCGACGCGCTTCCCCGCCGCGTCGAGCCGATTGCGCAAGTGGCGCCAGCGATATTTGGTCCGCGCGGCAAGGTCGCCCGCAATTCCTTCGTAGGGCGTTGGGGCGGCTTCAGCAAGAGAGTCACAAATGGGCGTCTTGCTCAGAACGCGACCTGTGCTGTCGAGGCGGATTACGTACGAATCGCAGATGCTGCCCCAATAGACAACACCGTCTTTAATGACCGCGATCGCGGCGGTCGCAGCGAAGAAGTCGGTGTGCCAGTAGTCGACCGTCTCCTTGGTGCGGCCCTCTGCAGCTTGGTAGTGCGCGACAGCCTCGTTCCCCGCGGCGAAGATGCGGCGGATATCTTCGGGCGAAGCGATAGCGTCGTAGGCGGCCTCGGCCGCGTGGGCCGCAGCCTCGCAGAAGATGCGCGACACTTCACCTGCGGGCGACGGGCGCGGGTATGGCCGACCCTCGATAATCCACTCAAGGAGCGTCACGCCATCTGCGACGGCGTAGATCGGGTAGCGCGCCGATGCACGCAGGTAATCCTCCTGCGGAAGGTTGGCGAAGTAGGCGGGATCCCGCCCATTCTTGCGCGATGCAGCCTCAATGAACCGCGTATCCGCCTCCTCAAGCAGGGTGAATGGTCTCATGCGGCAAGCATAGCAGAGCCTCAATCCGCAGCCCGAGCGCTTGACCATATATATGTATGTGCGGTATGTGTTGAACTCGTGGCTAAACGGTTACTCATCGTCGAGTCGCCCACCAAGGCGCGCACCATAGGGCAGTACTTGGGCAAGGATTACAGCGTCCTCGCCTCGGTCGGGCACGTGCGCGATTTGCCTAAGTCGAACAAGGACGCCGTCGACATTCCTGCCGGCTTCGTTCCCCGCTACGTCGTACCGCCCGAGAAGCGCGAGGTGATCGAGAAGATCAAGCGCGAAGCGGCGAAGGCCGACGAGGTCTACCTCGCGACCGACCCCGATCGCGAGGGCGAGGCGATCGCCTGGCACATCAAGGAGGCTGCGCACCTCGCGGCCCCCAAGCGCGTCGTCTTCCACGAGATCACCAAGAGCGCGGTCGAAGAGGCCCTAGCGCACCCGCGCGCGATCGACGAGCATCTGCGGGAGGCGCAAGAGGCGCGCCGCGTCCTCGACCGGATCGTGGGCTACGACCTCTCCGGCCTCATCTGGAAGAAGGTGCGCTACGGCCTCTCCGCCGGCCGGGTGCAGTCGCCCGCCTTGCGCATCCTCGCCGAGCGCGAGCGCGAGATCGACAATTTCGTCCCCGAGACGTTCTTCGTCCTTACCGCCTCCTTCACGCACGGCAAGGACGAATTCTCGGCGACCTGTGTCGAAGAGCCGAAGACGAAGGAGGAGGCCGACCGCATCGTGGCCGCTGGGCGGAGCGCATCGTGGAAGGTCGCAGACGTCACTGAGCGCGGCGAAGACAGGAACCCGCGCCCGCCCTTCACCACCTCCACCCTGCAGCAGGCCGCGTCGACGCGCCTCGGCTTCGCGCCCTCGCGCACGATGCGCGCGGCGCAGAAGCTCTACGAAGCCGGGCACATCACCTATATGCGCACCGACTCGGTCGCGCTCGCCAAGGAGGCGGTGGCGAAGATGGCGGGCGTCGTCGAGCGAGAGTTCGGCAAGGAGTATCTCCAGGTGCGCGCCTACAAGACGACCTCCAAGAACGCGCAGGAGGCGCACGAAGCGATCCGCCCCGTCGACGCCGGCAGGCCCGCTGCGGGGGCGACCGACGATGAGCGCCGCCTCTACGACCTGATCCGCACGCGCGCCCTCGCCTCGCAGATGGCGGCGGCGAAGGTGATGCGTACCAAGGTCGAAGCCGAGGCTTCCGCCGCCATTCCCCGCTTCGCGGCGACCGGCTCGCGCGTCCTCTTCCCGGGCTGGCTCGCGCTCGACACGCGAGCGCGCGGCGAGGATGTCGAGCTCCCCAAGCTCGCGGTAGGCGACCCGCTCGACCTCTCCGCCCTCGATGCCGAAGAGAAGCAGACGCAACCGCCCTCCCGCTACACCGAGGCGGGCCTCATCCGCGAGCTCGAGAAGCGCGGCATCGGCCGCCCTTCGACCTATGCCTCGATCATGAAGACGATCGCCGACCGCGGCTACGTGGAGCGCGAGGGCCGGACGCTCCGCCCGACTCCGACCGGCATGGTCGTCTCCGGCTGGCTCGAAGAGAACTTCGCCGACTACGTCTCCGACACCTTCACTGCGGAGATGGAGGACGAGCTCGACGAGATCGCGCGCGGCGAGCGCGGCTACGAGAAGACGCTCACCGACTTCTACGGCCCCTTCGAGAAGGCCGTGGCGGCGAAGGAGAAGCTCCCCAAGGCGACCGCCTTGGGCGACGCGCCTTTGGAATACCCTTGCCCCGTGTGCGGGAGCGCGATGGAGTACAAGCTCGGCCGCGGCGGCGTCTTCATGAGCTGCAAGCGCTACCCCGAGTGCCTCGGCGCGCGCACCAATGAAGGCGAAGAGATCAAGGCGGACGAGCCGCTGGGCCTCCACCCCGAGACCGGGCAACCTATTTTCGTGAAGACGGGCCGATTCGGGCCGTATGTGGAGATGCCGCTCGAGGCTCCTGCCGCGGGAAATCCTGAGGAGGCTGCGACGAAGGGCGAAGAGCCGGGGTTGACCAAGACCGGCAAGCCGCGCAAACGAAAGGCCGCCAAGAAGAAGGGCGCGAAGAAGGCAAATGAGAACGTCAAGCGCGCCTCGATCCCGCCCGGCGTCGCTCTCGGCTCCGTCACGCTCGCCGACGCGGTGAAGTATCTCTCCTTGCCGCGCGAGCTCGGCACGAACCCCGCGACCGGCAAACCGGTCATGGCTTCGGTCGGGCGCTTCGGCCCGTACGTCGGCTCCGATGGCGAATTCCGCTCGATCAAAAAGGGCGACCCGTACACGATCACGCTCGACGAAGCCCTCGCGCTCCTCAATGAGCCCAAGCGGCCACCGAAGGGCGTCGAGATCGTACGCGAGGTCGGCAAGCATCCCAAGACCGGCCGCGCGCTCGTCCTCTACAAGTCGAAGCAGGGCGTCTTCCTCAAGAAGGGCCTCCGCCGCATCTACCTCCCGGACTCCGTCGACCCCGCTGCCCTCACGCCCGCAGAGGCCGCTGAATATTTGAAATAGCCACCCGGCGGGCTATCCTTCGCTCATGACGAGCGTCAAGGAGATTCTCGCCGGGCGGATGGGCGGCTTCGGAAGCGACGAGAGCGCCCTCGTCGAGAAGGCGTACGCGTTCGCGAAGAAGGCGCACGAAGGCGCGACGCGCTTCTCGGGCGAGCCGTACTTCGTCCACCCCTCGGCAGTCGCGAAGACCCTCGCCGAGTACGGCATGGACGGGACGACGGTCGCGGCCGGCCTCCTCCACGACACGGTCGAGGACGGCCACGCGAGCGCCGAAGAGATCGAGGGCGCGTTCGGGCCGGACGTGCGCTTCCTCGTCGAGGGGGTGACGAAGCTCGGCAAGCACAAGTATCGCGGCGCCGAGCGGCACGCCGAGAGCCTGCGCCGCCTCCTCGTCGCGACCGCCTCCGATGTCCGCGTCCTCATCATCAAGCTCGCCGACCGCTACCACAACATGCAGACGCTTGAGCATGTCGCGCCCGAGAAGCGCCGGCGCATCGCGCTCGAGACCCTCGAGATCTACGCGCCGATCGCGGACCGGCTCGGGATGGGCAAGATGCAGCAAGAGCTCGCGGACCTCGCCTTCCCCTTCGTCGACGCGGACGCGTGCGCGCACACCGCCGCCCTCCTCGCGTCGAAGACCAAGGAGACCGCCGCCGGGCTCGCGAAGATGCAGAAGGCCGTACGCCGCGCGCTCGCCAAGAACGGGCTCACCGACTTCCGCACCGGGATCCGCATCAAGGGGCTCTGGTCGCTCCACGAGAAGCTCGCGCGCAAGGGCGACGACATCTCCCTCATCCACGACATCGCCGCGCTTCGGATCATCGTCCCCGATACGGCCGACTGCTACAAGGCGCTCTCGATCGTGCACGCGCTCTACAAGCCGCTGCCGGGCCGCTTCAAGGACTACATCGCAGTCCCGAAGCCGAACGGCTACCGCTCGCTCCACACCACCGTCGTGACGCCCCACGCAGGGATCGTCGAGGTGCAGATCCGGAGCGAAGAGATGCACCGGGCCGCCGAGTTCGGCATCGCCTCGCACACCGCCTACAAGGAGCTCGGCGACTCGCAGGGCGCAGGGCGGGGCACCTCCGCGCGCTTCGCCGCCTTCTCCCTCGGCTGGGCGCGCTGGCTCATCCCTTCGCTGCTGCGCTTCTCGCGGCCCGAGGCCGCGGGCGCGGTACCCAAGGTCGAGACCCCGCGCTGGCTCGCGGAGCTCGCCGACGCCCATGCGGGGGCGACCGGCTCCGCGGAGTTCGTGCAGGGGCTCAAGGAGGACTTCTTCTCCTATCGCATCTTCGTCTTCACCCCCAAGGGCGACGTTATCGACCTCCCCGCCGGCTCGACGCCGATCGACTTCGCCTACGCCCTCCACAGCGACCTCGGCGAACACCTTGCAGGCGCGAAGGTGAACGGCAAGATGGCCGCGATCGACACGAAGCTCGCGTCGGGCGACGTCGTCGAGATCCTCCGGCGCGAGCACGCGAAGCCCTCGGCCAAGTGGCTCGATATGGCGAAGACCACGCTCGCGCGGAAGCGCATCCGCGTGGCGCTCGGCCTCACCGAGCCCGACAAGCCGCCGCGCCCGAAGCGGGCGCGGCAAGTCCGGCACGGCAAGAAAGCTTAGATGCTGAAGTCGGAGACAGCGTAGAGGCCCTCGTCTGCCGGCTCGGGGGCGGGCTCCGCGCTATCGACGGGCGTCGTATTCGGGAAGACGGGCGGCTCCGCGGGCGCGGGCGGCGAGGCCGGACGCGTCGAGAGCGCGTCGGCCAAGGCGGCGAGGTCCTCCTTGGAGAAGAAGTCGATCGTGAGGCGCCCACCCTCCCCGCCGCTCTCGATGATGACGCGGGTGCCAAGTGCCTCCGCGAGGGCCTTCTCGAGTGCGATCACGTCGGGGGTCTTGCGGTAGTAGTTCTTGCGGACGCGATCCTGCGCGATCGAGCGCGCAATGCGCTCGGCGGCGCGCGTCGGCAGCTTCTTCAGCACGATCTCGTGGAAGAGGGTCTCCTGCTCCTCGGGCCGGTCGGCGAGCATGAGGAGGGCGCGCGCGTGGCCCTCGTTGATCTCCTTATTCACGAGGCCCTCCTGCATGCCCTCAGGCAAGGCGAGGAGGCGGAGCGAATTCGAGACGTATTCGCGGCTCTTGCCGATCTTCGCCGCCGCCTCGGTCTGCGAGACGCCGAATTCCTCGATGAGGCGCGCCAAGGCCTTCGCGCGGTCGATCGCGTTCAGGTCCTCGCGCTGGAGGTTCTCGATGATCGCGAGCTCGAGCTTGGTCAGATTATTCTCGCCGTGCCGGATCACCACCGGCACCTGCTTCAAGCCGATGAGCTTCGACGCGCGGAGGCGCCGCTCGCCGGAGATAAGCTCGTAGCGCGCCTCGAGGCCGCCGTCGGGGCGCTCGACGTCGCTCCGCGTCACCGTCAAGGGCTGCAGGAGGCCGTACTGGCGAATCGATTCGGCGAGGGAGCGCAGCCCCTCCTCGGTGAAGTCGCGCCGCGGCTGGTACGGATTCGGCTCGATCTTGTCGGTCTCGATCCAGAAGATCGAGTCGTACTTGGTCGGGACGTACTTGGCCTCCTCGTTCATGCGGCGATTGTATCACGCGACTGAAAAATGGTAGTGTGCAAACACGGCCGCCTCCGCCAAGGCTAGGGCGCGCCGATGCCGGGATGGCGGAATCGGTAGACGCGATGGATTCAAAACCCATTGCCGCAAGGCGTGAGAGTTCGAGTCTCTCTCCCGGCACAGACATGAGCGCAGCGAATGCTGTGCCGGGAAGCACAGCGCCTGCGCGCTGTGCGGGAGAGACTCGAATGCCGGAGCGATGTTCGGCGAGCACGCCGAACCGCGAGGCGGGGTCGCGACCGAGGCGAGCGACGGCGAGCCGAGAGTTGTGACCGAGTCTCCTCAGTCGCAAAGCGTCACGCTCTTCTTCTTAAGGTCGCTCGCGATCCAGGTCGCGGCGCTCGACTCGTCGCCGAGCTCGTCGATAAGGCCCTTCTCGAGCGCGAGGGTGCCGGGCATCGAGGAGCCGTCCGAGAGCGCGAGGACGGTCGAGGTCGCCATGTGCCGGTTCGCGGCGATCTCGTCCACGAGGTGCTGGAACATCTCGTCGACGTTGCGCTGCAGCAGGGCGCGCTCGTCGTCGGTCAGGGGCTTGTCCGGGTTGCCGGCGTCCTTGTACTTCCCCGAGGAGATCTGCTCGAAGACGTCGCCGTTCTTCGAATTCGCGCCCGCAGTATTCACGAACGAGCTCGTGACGCCGATGTCGCCCACGTCAGAGAAGGCCGAGGCGAAGATCCGCGAGGCGCCCGAGGCGGCGAAGTACGCGGCCGAATCGCCCATATCGAGGATGACGGCCGCCGAGGGCTTGCCGAGGCCCTGCAAGGCACTCGCGATCATCTCGCCCGCGGGCACTGAGCCGCCGGGCGAATTGACGAGGAGCACGAGCCCCTTGATGCTCGCGTCGTCGCGGGCTTGGTCGATCTGCTTCACGATGTCCTCGGCCGAGGGCGCGTAGCCGCCCGTCTCGGCCTCGGTCGCGTCGAGCTCGTAGTTGTCGAGGCGGACGACGGCGACGTCGCAGGCGCCGCCGTAGCGATCGTGGTAGTCCTGGAGGACGCTCGCGGGCGCGTTCAGGGCGGCGTAGCTCGCGTCAACGTAGCCATGCACGAGCTTCGCCCCGACGAACCAGACGACGAGGCCGCAGGCGGCGAGGCCAACCACGATGCGAGTGAGGCTCATGCCCGCAGTATGCCACGCGCCCCGGCCAGGGGCCTAGTGTGGGGATAACGATTCAGGGCCGCGCTACCGCGCGGCCCTGTTCTCACTTACAGCGACTTCCCTGCCCGCGCGAGCGCCTCGTTGAGGCCATCACGGCTCGCTTTGGCAGCCGCGCGCATCGCGTCCTGCCATCCCTCAAGCGTCAGATCGGGATTCTTCGTGCCTGCGTACATGATCCGGCGGCCGTCATTCGCTACGACGCCGAGGCCGTCCGGGCCTGCGGCCGCGACCGCATCGTCATATGACGCGAGCTGCTTGCCGATCGCTGGCGCGAGGAAGATCGAATTCGGAAGGAGCTCGCGAAGCCAGCGAGCATCCTCAGCCCGATTCGCCCCGACGACCGCGCCGACGCTGCAGTAGCCGGAATTGCCGACAAGCGCAGCGCGCGCGAGCTTCGCGGTCTCGCGGCCGAAGTGCTGCCAGACATAGTCGCCGCTCTCGAGCTTCAAATCCTCCACCGTCGGGTCGGTGAAAGATGTCCGGACGAAGACGAACATCCCGCGCGTCCCATCGCCGGCCGCATTCGCGAAGGGCCCGAGACAGTTGACACCAAGGCGCGGCTCCACTGTCACTGCGTCCGCCTGGATTGGCGAGCGGATGGGCACGATCCCACCGTCTCTCCCGAGGCCGTTGGCGGGCCCGAGGTGCGCGCGCGCATGCGCCTTCGCCGTGTCGCTGCCATCGTCGCACTTGGCGTCATTGATCACTACGAGGCCCCGCCGCTGAGCCTGCGCGCCGGCAAACTCATACGCTTCGACGCTCTGACCGCCGTATTCCAGGCTGAATCCGAGGTTCGGCTTCACCACCGCCGCAAACTCCTCGGTAGCGTCGATGAGCAAACTGACGAAGTCCTCGAACATCGTTCGGTAAACAGCACGGTCTGCCATCGGCGCAAGGCCGGAGGACATCTGTGCGGCGTACTTGAGCGTGAAGCACTTGGGCATAAGCTCGATCTGCGGATCGATTCCGACGCAGAGGATGCTCTTCTTCTCCCGGCATGCTGCTGCGAGCCGGTCTGCAAAATGCTTGGACATCTGGGTGACTCCCTATTCTGGTTTCCGACCGGAACGGTCTGCAAGGAAGACTACGTCAATTCCTGCATAACGCAACCGGCGGCTGCATAGCAGCCGCCGGAATCCGTTTCGATCTGCTGACCGGATTTTTACAGCTTCCCCACTAAGCCAAGGTCGCCGCCCGTGAGGGTGTCGTCGCCGGGCTCCCAGGAGGCCGGGCAGACCTGGCCCTTGTGCGTGTCGACGTACTGGGCCATCTGGAGCTTGCGCAGCGCCTCCGCGCCCTTGCGGCCCATCGAATTGTCGTTTATCTCCATCGCGCGCAAGATCCCGGCTGGATCGATGATGAAGGTGCCGCGCATCGCGAGACCCTCGTCCGGCGTGAGGTGCGCCTCGCCGCCCTCGACGAGGACGCCGAACGCGTACGCCATCTTCCCCGACGGGTCAGCGGCCATCGGGTAGCCGACCTGCCGGATGTTCTCCGACGCGTCGTGCCAGGCCTTGTGGGTGAAGACCGTGTCGCAGGAGACAGAGATTACCTCCGCGTTCGCCTCCTCGAACTTGGGGTAGAGCTTCGCGAGCTCCTCGAGCTCCGTCGGGCAGACGAAGGTGAAGTCGGCGGGATAGAAGACCAAGACGATCCACTTGCCGCGCATCCCGCCCAAGGAGAGCTTCTTGACCTCTCCTTTGTGGTAGACCTCGAACTCGAACTCGGGCACCGGCTCCCCCACCTTGACCTGGCTCGTATAGTCCACGACCGCATCATGGAAGCCGCCGCAATGCTCGCAATAGTTGCTCTTGACGTCGTTCATAGGCGATTCTCGATTACTTCTCTCCATGCTACCATCGCGCGCGATGGAGGGGAAATTAACGGCCAAGGTCATCTGTATCGCCGGCCCCACCGCCTCAGGGAAGTCCGCCCGGGCGGTCGAGGAGGCGCTTGCGGAGGGCGGAGAGGTGATCTCGGTCGACAGCCGGCAAGTCTACCGCGGGCTCGATATCGGGACCGAGAAGGTGACGCGCGAGGAGATGCGCGGCGTCCCGCACCACCTGATCGACATCCGCGAGCCCGTAGAGCCCTACTCCGCGGGCGACTTCGCTCTCGATGCCGCGCGGCTCATCGAGGAGATCGCAGCGCGCGGCAAGCTGCCCATTCTCGCGGGCGGGACGCACTTCTACTTCGACGCACTCCTCTCCGGCCTCCCGGGCGGCACGCCGCCAAACGAAGCGCTCCGCGCCGAGCTCGCGGCGCTCCCGACAGAAGAGCTCGCGGCGCGCGTAGCGGCCGCCGACCCGCGCCGCGCGGGCGAGCTCGACCCCAAGAATCGCCGCCGCCTCATCCGCGCGCTCGAGATCGTCGCCGCGCAAGGGTCGGTGCCGCCGCGGCCAAGGGCCGCGGCGGATTACCAGGTGGAGTGGATCGTCATCGACCCGCCCCTGCCCGCGCTCCGCGAGCGCATCGACGCGCGACTCGCCGCCGCGCTCGAGCGCGGCCTTGTCGACGAGGTCGCGCGCGTCCGCGCGGCCGTAGGCGACGCGCGCTTGAACGAGCTCGGGCTCGAGTACCGCATCGTCGGCGAATATCTGCGGGGCGAGCGCACGCGCGAGTCGCTCTTCCCCGCCCTCGCGGCGAAGCTCGGGCAGCTCGCCCGCCGGCAGAAGGCCTGGCTCCGGAAGCTCGCAGCTACTGCGGCAGCGGCGTAGCGCCGGGGCAGAAGCTGAAGCCGAGGTTCTTGCCCGCGTACTGCTCGTTCACCGAGTTGGTCGTCTCGACGCGTGCGTCGAGGCCGCACAGCTGCGTCGCCTGCACCCCGAGCGCCTGCTCGAGGAATTGCTCGGCCACCTGCCGCTCTGCGCCGAGCGGCTCGGCGAGGAGGACGACGATGAACGACTGGTCGTTCTTGTTGTAGGTGATGTTGAACTTCCCGCCCGTGTCCGCGCCCCGCGGACACCAGGCGTACATCGCGTCCGGCGCGCAAGATGAGCCGGCGAGGTAGTACACGCCCGCGTTCTGGGCGTCGGGTGCGGTCGTAGGGCTCTTGAGGAAGTCGCTCACCGCGACCGCGCCGCCGGCCCCCGAGACCGACATGCCGGCGCCAGAGTTCCCAGGCGCACCATTGCCGCTCGCCCCCGACTCCGGCAGCGTCACCGGCACCGCGGGTGGCGTCTGCTTGGCCGGCGCAAGGAGGAGATACGCGAGCGCGACAAGGACGAGGAGCGCGCCCGCTCCGGCGACCCACTTCCACCAGCTGCTTTGCGGTTCGGGTTCCATATCGGTCAGTTATTATATTTCGCCTTGCAGTTATTGTCGGCCGCGCTCGACCAGTCGCTCATGCTCGGGTTCGACTGCACGAGACACGCCGCCGCGGCGGCGGCACACTGGACATTAGACACGGCCTGCAAACAGGTATTGACGACCGCACTCCCGGGAATGGGATTACCGCCCGAGAAGCCCGACGCGCAGTTCAAAGGCCCGGTCGCACCGACCGCACTTTCGCATACCGAATTGTTATAACAGTTGCTATGTGATTGCAGAAGAATTTGATATGCGCCTGCAGCGCTCGAGCCGTTGCCCCAGCTGTAATTAGTGACCCGTCCGCTCCCGCAACCGTCCTCGGGCTGCGAGATGCAAGCAAGCGCGCTCGCCTGCCCCGACGTGATCGAGTAGCCGGCATTCGCGGCGGCTTGGGAGATCATGTTCGGATCGCAACCGTTGCCGTTCGAGGTAAGCGTCGGGGTGGCGCCGTTGATCCCGGCATAACTCTCGAGCGTGACTCCGTCCGGGAGCGCGCAGCCGTTGTCGGGAGTGGCGTTGGGGTACAGGCACTTGGTCGAACCGTCGCTACAGACGACCGCCGGGCCGGAGGTATTCGGCTCGCTCGCGTTGTCCACCTTATCGGCTCCGCCGCAGGCCTGCGCGCCCGTGAGGAGCGCGACGCCATTGCTCGCAGTCCCCGAGCTCACTGTCGGGTTCGAGGAGTTGAAGTTGCCCGAGACGGCGACCCGAAGGCACGGGCCGCTCCCCGAGGTCGAGAAGAGCTCGGCGGTGAAGCTCTGCACGCCGCCTTTGGCGCCCGAGAGCGTGACGGTGTTGAGCGAGGTGAGGAGGAGGTCGACGATAAGCCACGCCGCGAGCGCGAAGCCGATGCCGATCGCGGTGTCTTTGAGGATCGTGTTCGCCTGCTTGCGCATCGCGGGATTCGTCGGCGAGAACACGTAGAGGAATCCGGCCCACACGATCATCGCCGGCGCGACGAAGAGCAGCAGGAGGGTGACCGAGAAGGAGACGAGGTTGTTCGCGATCTGGATAAGCGCGTTCAGGTTGGCGGCGCACTGCACGCCGTTGTCGTCCGTGGGCAGGTTCACGATCGGCCCCAAGAACGGCACGCCCGTCGCGTGGGCCGCCACGGGCGCGACGGCGAAGAGGAGCGGGAGTGCGGCAAGGAGCGCGGGCCGGAGGCGCATTACCCTTCATCATACCGCCCTCCGCTCCGCTCCGGGCGCCTTTCCCCACCCCGCTCTGTCTGCTATCGTTTGCGCACGGGCCTATAGTTTAGTGGTAAAACAGCGGTCTCCAAAACCGCCGTCCCAGGTTCGAGTCCTGGTGGGCCCGCCAACACGGATTCGAGGTCTCCCGAATCGTCAGAAAGCCTGGATATTGCGCTATTCCCCTCTCTCTGTATATACTTGCCCCTGACCGCAAACGGGCGGTCCTGAACCTAAGAGGGAGTGACACATGTGCGACTATAGCGCTGAAGGCGTCAAGAACCGCAAGGCACGAGCCGGCGATCAGCTTCAGCTGGTGCAGATCGGCCAGCACACGAAAGGCTTCGCCTCGCCGACCGACCGCGCAACGGCGGTGTGCCTGTGCCAGGGAACTACGCTGGTCCTCACCGGCATTCCGAAGGCTCTGCGCCGGGCGTTCGGGGTCGGTGCCCAGGCGATGGCGACCTTCAGCCAGCGTACTCAGGCCGAAGCGAGCCGCGACGACGGCGTGAATCCGCTCTACTACCGCGACGGGCTGGTGTTCGACGGCAAGACGCAATTCGTCTCCCTGCAGTGCCTCACGCACGGTATCGAGGCGACAGTCGAGTCGATCCCGAACGAGACGGCTCGCACTGCCGCCGACGCGGCCACCAGCCGCACCGAGCGGCAGGCTGCCGAACTCGCCACTACCTGAACGTCAACACATCGACTTCCCAGGGCCCCGGCATCATCGCCGGGGTTCGCCTTTTTGTATGGAATGCTTGGGAGAATCGGGTCTTTGTGTCTATGCCTAGCTCTGCTATAAATCGTGGCAGATCAGCTGAGGAGTCCGAAAAATGCGTGAGTACCTTGAGATGGAAATACCGGGTCGCGGCTTGGTTCGAGCCGACCGCAATCCGGAGACGTGGCCCAACAGGGACGGCGGGTGCGGGTTCGTACCACACTGGGCTTTGGTAGCCGACCCCGACCAACCAAGGACATACTTCGACCCAGACGAGCTCGCTGAGCTGGGCGAGAGCATCAAGACAGAAGGCCAGCGGGAAATCCTAACGGTCGATCTGTTGACCGACGTGGAACGGGAGCTATACGCTCAGAAGAACGCGGTTCCCCGCTACATACTCGTCAGCGGCGAACGCCGCTGGCGGGCTTCTGGACCGGGATATGCCGACCTTCCCCTGGTCGAGATACGCCTCCGCCGCTACGAAAATCCCGACGACCGGCATCTCGACGCCGTGCTGCTCAACGAGTCGCGAGTGGACCTCGCTCCGCTCGATAGGGCACGGCAATATGCGCGGTTGCTCGAGGGCCGCTGCCGAGGCAACAAGTCTCTTCTGTGCAAAATGATCGGAAGGAGTCCGCCGGATGTCGACGGATACCTCTCCCTCAACAACCTTTCGCCGCTCGCGAAGGACGCTATGCATCCCTCGCGGAAGAAAGAGGCGCTCAAGTACGGTACGGCCCTCGTATTGGCGAAGCTGCACGCATCGCTTCAGGACAACTTCGTGCCGCGAATCATGGCGGGCGAAGCGGGGAGGACGAGCACGGAACAGCGTCGATGGATAGCCATCCAGCTGGTGAACCGCGGGGGTCCG
>JAGWWI010000012.1 GCA_018970465.1 Patescibacteria group bacterium | reverse complement strand
AAATCAATCAAGCATGCGCTATCATCAACGACAAGCCGAGGCGGATTCTCGGATACCGGAGTGCGCGGGAGCTTGCCTTAACGGCAGGTATTATCAAAAACGAGGGTGTCCTAATTCAGGGGTGAATTTAGGCCGCTCGCATTTGGCTACTATACAATATACACAATGAACGCGCGCAGCGCTCCTTAGTGTGGATAAGCAACGGCGTCCATCAAACTATCGGTATACTTCCATCCAATGCTATTTTTCGGCTGGGGCAGACGGAGCAAAAGCTGGTCGCTCACCAATGGCCAACGCATTGTGGCCGTATGGAGGTATGCCCATATCGTGTGGTATCCCCTCGCATGGCACATTCGTTATCATTTGCTGAACGACAGTCGATCTCAAGATTCCGTCATCACCCGCCACGCGGCAGCAGCACTGCTTGGCACGGTCCCGAATATCGGCTTGTGGCAGCGGTACGGCATGGTTCTGCTCTTTCTTGCAATCTTCGCGATGATCGCTTGGCCGCCTGGCACCATCGCGTTTGTTCCCTTGCTAGCTATCGGCGTCATGTATGGGCTGATTGGCATCCCGAAGTTCACTTAAAAATCTCTCTTCATGAATGCACGACGCAAGGAGCAGGCGCGCGGCGGGTTGGTTGGGCTTTTCGGAGTCGTGCTTACGATGTATTTTTGGGCCACCTTAGGCGCCGCGGCTGAATTCCCGATAGTTGAGGCGACTGGCCCAGTTTGGGCCATACTGGGATTTGCCGTTGTCCTGTTCCCTTCATCAAACAAGAAGTCTCTCGGGGAGACGGGGCCTTTTCACTTGAGCCGGGTTTGGTGGATGGCTATCGTTGCGGCGGTGGTCGAGAGTCTGTACCTGCGCGCGTTGGGTATTTTCTGAAATCTCAATGCGTGGCCTGCAAATAGCATCCAGTACAGCATTTGTTCTCACGTAATTACCCTTATATTCAATATGGCACAGCTCCAAGATTTGATCCCCTATGTGGTGGTTACTGGCGGAATACTCATCGGAAGCATGTGGACGCTTCGCCAATTCTTTCTGTTTAAAGTGTTCTCGATTTTCCGCAGAGCCTATCCTCAAGAATGGGCGTCGCGCGCCGGCAGTGACACGCCCTTTTCTTATGCTTTTTCCAGACGGACCATTTGGAATGTCCAAAGGGCTTGGGGGCTCTCGTTTATCCTGTCACCGAACGCGCAAGACTATACCCACCCTGACTTACTCTACTGGAAAAGGCGCCACCGAGTAGCTTCTTATTGTTTGATCGTGGTTATCGTTGCCTTTTTCCTGAGCTTTTTCGCTCTCGGTATCGCGGCTGAAGGGTAGCTGGCCTAACACTGTCTCAAGAGGACCTCCCTAACACAGATACCTTTCACTCGGTGGCGGGAGCTTCGCGAGGCACCGATGTTGTGGAGGCTTGAAGTTCGACGAGGCGCCGCTGCTCCCGGGAGCGCTCCGCAACGCCGATCCCGACGACCGCGGCGCCGAGCGCGACCGTGGCGAGGGTGCGGACCGTCCCAGGGAGCCCGGAGAAGGGCGCGAGAATGGCAAGGATGCCGATAATGATGAGGACCGATGCGCGGGACATGCGGGGAGTCTAGCAAGGGGCGAGGACGACGACAAATTCGCCCTTGGTGAAATGCGGATAGTGCGTCTCGAAGAAGTCCGCGAGGCCGGAGAGACGCCCCACGGCGACCTGCTCGAACTTCTTCGTGAGCTCGCGCGTGATGACCACCTCGCGCTCCGGCATCAAAGCCTCAAGTTCGCGGAGGAGCTTCAAGATCCGATGCGAGGACTCATACAAGACGACGGTCCCCTCCTCTGCCGCGACCGCCTTGAGCGCGGTCTGCCGCCCCTTCTTGTGCGGAAAGAAGCCCATGAAGCGGAACGAGTCGGCCGGCACCCCGGCGATCGAGAGCGCCGCGACCAAGGCCGAGGGGCCGGGGATGGCCTCGATCGGGAACGAGTCGCCCAAGGCCTGCCGCACCATCGCGACGAGCCGATAGCCCGGGTCGCTTATCGCGGGCGTGCCCGCGTCGGTCGCGTACGCGATCCGCTCCCCCGCCGCGAGGCGGTTGATCACCTCGCGCGCGCCCTTCGCCTCGATGTTCGCGTCGAGACGGCGTGTGGGCGTCTGGATCTCGTAGCGATCGAGGAGCTTCTTCGTCACGCGCGTGTCCTCGCAGTAGACTGCGTCCGCCTCCTTGAGGACGCGGAGCGCGCGCAGCGTGATGTCCTCCAGATTCCCTATCGGCGTCGCGACGATTGAGAGCTTGCCCTGCCCGGCTTCTTCCTGCATACCGGAACCCTATCAGATTCGCCGCGCAAAACGAATCCCGCCCACAACTTCCGCGCATTGACTATGGGGCGATTCGCGGGCATAGTCCCAAGCGGAACAAGCGGAGGGAATTCCCCATGTTGAAAGAAGCCGTGGCCGCCGAGCGGCCACCAGAACCGTTTATCGAAAATCGACCCGCCTACCGCGCCGTATGCCTGCCGCCCCCTGTGGGCGGCAGCTGGTCAAGCAAGGACCCGAACCAAATGCGACGCGCGTTCCGCCTGCTCGGCATCGACCGAGGTATCGTGCCGAACTTCGGCCCGCCGTTCAGCGGCCGATTCGCCGATACGGACGAACGGCGCATATCGGAGAACATCGGCAACCGCGGTGACCTGACTCGCTTCTGTGAGCCATGCGAAGGCGACTGGCTCAAGGAGAAGGGTGACGCGCTCGTCGTCCCCCTGGGCGGCTGCCTACTCTGCGTCGCCTCGGCTGTCGATGCGACGGGCCGACCGCGGATAGCGGCCTTCCACGCGGGACTCCCCTCCCTCGTGGACTACCGGCCGCTCGCCTCGGACCTTGGCCCTTCTCGCAGGCATGAGAGCGTCCTCGGCAGCGTCCGGACATCCTTCTGGCGCGGCTGGCAAATTCCGCCCGAACGGATCCGTCTCGAGTGCTTCTTCGGCCTCCCTGCCGGGACGCTGAAGTATCACTTCGGCCGACCGGGGGGCCATCTTTACCGGGCGCTCCTCGACCACGTGCAAGTCCGCTGGGGGGGCGTGGCAGCGTATGAGATGGAAGACGAGGAAGGGCCAGCGGTCGTCGTTGACCCGGGCATGATCTTTGTCATGCAGGCGCTCGACCTTGGCTTCGGCTCCACGGCCCGGTCATGTGATCTCCCGCCCGATGGACCCTTCGCCTATACGCGACATCCGCGCGAAGACCTGTCCGGCGAGTGCCGCAACCTAGGCGCAGTAATCCGCACCGCCTGAGATACCAGCCGGCCCTTCGGGGCCGGCTGTCCTGTTTTTGGTACTATAGGCGCGTATGCAGCCCGGCAAGATCCACATCATCGGCATCGCGGGAGTGGGCATGAGCGCCACGGCAGTCCTCTTGAAGGACGCCGGCTGGCGCGTGACCGGCTCAGACGCCGAGAGCTACGGGCCCACGAAAGGCGTCCTCGAGCGCGCTGGCATCGCCTTCAAGACCGGCTATACGCCCGAGAATATCCCTGCCGATACTGATTGCTTCATGGTCGGGAGAAATGCCAAGCTCGCGCCAGAGGAGAATGCAGAAGTCGCCGCTGCAGCTGCTTCCGGGAAGCCGCGCTACTCCTTCCCCGAAATGCTCGCGCGATTGACTGCCGGGCGAGAGAATCTCGTCGTCGCCGGGAGCTACGGCAAGTCGACGACGACCTCGCTCGCGGCGCACATCCTCCGGCACACAGGGCTCGACGCCGGCTATTTTGTCGGTGCAGAGCCCGTTGCCTCCGCGTGGCTTCCTGCCCCCGCCGCGCTCGGTACGGCGAACGAATTCGTGCTCGAAGGCGACGAGTACCCCTCCGCCCACGACGATCCGCGCGCCAAGTTCCTCCACCTCCACCCGCACGATGTTCTACTTACTTCCGTCGTCCACGACCACGTGAATGTCTATCCGACATTCGAATCCTACGAAGAGCCCTTCCGCAAGCTGGCCGCTCTCATCCCGGACGACGGTCTCGTCGTTGCTTGCGCGGACGAAGCGGGCGCGTTGGCGCTCGCGAAAGATTCGGGTAAGCGCGTAATCACCTACGGCCTCCGCGATTCTGGCGCGGAGTACCTCGCGACTGACATTCGGTACGGCGAGCGGACACGCTTCACGCTGGTCGCCGGGGGCACGCCCTTAGGCGAGATCGAGACTTCTCTTCTCGGCATGCACAACGTCGAGAATATCGCCGGCGCAGCCGCCTGGACTTTGGCGCGCGAGCAGGCGCCCTTTGGTGCGGTCGCCCGAGCCATCGCTGACTTCCCCGGCGTACGTCGTCGCCTTGATAACCTCGCGCCCGCCTCACGCGTTCCGGTTCTCGAAGGGTTTGGTTCGTCGTATGAAAAAGCACGCGCCGCGATCGAGGCCGTCCTCCTCCACTTCAAGGGGCGCCGGCTCGTGATCGTCTTCGAGCCGCACACCTTCAGCTGGCGTAACCGCGCCTCGCTCCGTTGGTATGACGATATCTTCACAGGCGCTGCAGAGGTGTTTGTCCTGCCGCCAGCCACTCAGGGGGCTTCGACGCACGAGCAGCTCGATCACGGCGAGATCATGGCGCGCATCGGTGAGACCGCGCGTCCGTACGAGGGACCCGAGGCGACGGCGGCAGCACTCAAGGGCGACGATGTCGTCCTAGTCCTCACTTCGGGAGATCTTGAAGGCACTTTGGGCGCACTCGTCGCCGCAGTCGCGACCCGCTTTTCATGAGACGTATACGCGAAGAGTATGGGGCCGACTACGCGCACTACCGGTTCGGGTACTGTGAATGGCTCGACTACGAGGCTGGCGACGATCTTGCTGCGATGTACGCCGAGGGCTACCTCCCCTACTCGGGCCGCCCTGATATCCTTGGCCGCTTCTACATGGCGCGCTCGGCACGCCTCCCGCTTGGTCGCTTCGCCTTTACGAGCGAGAACCGTCGCATCGCGAAGCACTTCGACGGCGCCTTTACCGCGCGCGCATATCCGGCACGGGAGGCGGCCGAACCGGTCCACACGCTTTTCCTCGATTATTTCGCGACGCGCCACGGCGCCGTGATGAGCGCCGAACGGCTGGCGAGCATCCTTGCGACCCCCTTGCCGCTCGCGCTCATCGAGTACGCTAAAGACGGCGCCCTGACTGCTGCCGTACTCGAGGTGGGCGACGCTACGTTCGGCCATTTCTGGTTCTCGGCCTACGACCTCTCCCTCGTGTCGCAATCACTCGGCTTGTGGCTCATCCAAGACGGCGCGCGTCGTGCCAAAGAGGCCGGCAAGGATCACTACTATCTCGGCACGGTATACGGCCCGAAGGCTCTCTATAAGACGAATCTCGAACCTGTCGAGTGGTGGGGCGGCTCCGCGTGGAGCGACGACCTCGCCGCGCTGAAGGCGCTTGCGCGAGCGGAGGCGAAGTAATGAGCGGTCACGGATAATCCCCTCGCCGTCGCTCGCGGATTTCCGCGACCCCGCCTCGCGGTTCGGCCTCCTGGCCGAACATCGCTCCGGCTTGCACCAAAGCACGAAGCCTCCCATAGGGGAGGCATTCGTGTCTTTGGTGCACGCTCTAGGATTCGAACCTAGGACCGCTCGAGTATCAGTCGAGTGCTCTACCAGCTGAGCTAAGCGTGCTCGAGGGGCACTGTACCAGAAATCCCCAGCTCCTTCCAGCCGCTTCCCGATCTCTTCATCCGCGGCCGGTATACTGGAGCTACGAATGGTCTACCCCGGTTCTCGCGCGCGCGAATCGAAACGCAGCCGTCCGGTCGTCGAGTCTACGATCGCAGACAAGCTCCGCCGCCACCGCAACAAGGAGCGCATCTGGCGCCGCTGCGTCGTAAGGCTCGAAATGCAACGCGCCGCCTGACGGCGGCGCGTTGCTGACTCCGAGTTGTGTGCGCTCTTTTGTTCCGCCTATTCGCCTATTTGAAAGCTCAATTGAGGCTTTCGAACGTTGGCACCTGATTACGTTCCCAGGCTCTCGAAGCGCGTTTAGAGGCGACGCTCATCCCTCACGATCCTTGCGGATCGTATCGACAAGATCTTCCTTTCGAGAAGACCCACTCCAATTGGATATGTTCCACGAGCAGCTTCCGCTACCCGTGCCTTGTTACGACTTAGTCCTTGTTACTGAATTCGCCGTAGTACCGTACAAGACGGCCCTTCGGGCGCCCCCAGCTCCCCTGACTTGACGGGCGGTGAGTACAAGACTCGAGAACGTATTCACCCCGGTTTGGCTGACCCGGGATTACTAGCGATTCCGGCTTCACGAGGTCGATTGCAGACCTCGATCCGTACTGGCGACGGTTTTGAGGGATTTGCTCCACCTTGCGGCATTGCGTCCCGTTGTACCGACGATTGTATTATGTGTGCAGCCCAAGGTATCAGAGGGACATGCTGATTTGGCGTCATCCCCACCTTCCTCTCCCGTGAGGGAGCAGTCTCGCCTGACCATATAGGCAACAGGCAACGGGGGTTGCGTTCGTTACCCCACTGAAGGGAACAGTTCAAACCACGAACTGACGACAACCATGCATCACCTGCCCTGCACCCTCGAAGGCGAATCTCCTTTCGGAGAAACTGCAGCAGGGTTTCTAACCTTGGTAAGGTTCTTCGTTCATCGTCGAATTAAGCCACATAATCCACCGCTTGTGCGAGTCCCCGTCTATTCCTTTGAGTTTTAATCTTGCGATCGTACTACCCAGGCGGCTCGCTTACCGCGTTAGCTTAGTCCCTGGGAGGGTCGATACTCCCAAGAACGAGCGAGCAACGTTGAGGGCCAGGAATACCGGGGTATCTAATCCCGTTCTCTCCCCTGGCTTTCGTGTGTGAGCGTCAGGAATGCGCCAGTAGAGTGCCTTCGCCTTTGGTGTTCCCCACGATATCAACGGATTTCACCCCTCCACCGTGAGTTCCCTCTACCTCTCGCACCCTCGAGTCGTGCCGTTTCGCTCGCGATTCCCAGGTTAGGCCCGGGGATTTAACGAACGACTAACACGACCGCCTAGACACCCTTTACGCCCAGTGATTCCGGGTAATGGTCGGGGCCTCTGTATTACCGCTCCTGCTGGCACAGAGTTAGGAGCCCCTTATTCATGCGGTACCGTCAATAATTTCGTCCCGCATAAAAGCTCTTTACGTACCGAGGCACTTCATCAAGCACGCGGCGTCGCTCCGTCAGGCTTTCGCCCATTGCGGAATATTCTCGTCTGCAGCCTCCCGTAGGAGTATGGGCCGTGTCGCAGTCCCATCGGTGGGGGTCAGCCTCTCAGCTCCCCTAAGCGTCGTAGCCTTGGTAGGCCGTTACCCTACCAACTAGCTGATACTGCGCAGGCGACTCCCGGAGCGAAAAACTTTACTCTTGCGAGACTATCGGGAATTACCTTGCCTTTCGGCAAGCTATGCCCGACTCCGGGGGATCTACCTACGTGTTACTACCTCGTTTGCCGGTTGCCCTTGCGGGCCCCCTTGACTTGCATGACTCATCCACGCCGCCACCATTCACCCTGAGCTAGGATCAAACTCTCATTAAGAATAGGCGGAACAAAAGAATTCACACTAACCCCGCCGCGCTTCTTTTGGACGCGGCGGAGAACTCGGTTGTTATGGTATGTCAAACAACAGCGCGAACCTCACCCCCGAGCCCCGTATGGAGCTCTGCGTGAAGCTCTCCCCTGCCTAGCCTCTAGGGCTCGCAGTAGCCCCATCCTACAGGGGGCCCTACGGGGCGTCAAGCGCTATCCGAGGTCTCCGGCCGTAAGGCCCGCATCTCGCATGATGTTCGAGAGCGTTCCCGGCGTAAGCTGTTTATGGAGCGGGACAGTGACCTTCTTGGCTTGCGGGAGGAAGTCTGGCGGGTAGAGGCGGACGTGGCTGCCTCGTGTCCTCACTTGCGTGTACCCTTTGCGCTCCAGAATCTTGACCATCTCCGCTCCGGAGAGTACCGGCAGCTTCGGCATGGCGCTACACAGTAATGAGGTGGAGGCTTACGTCCTCTTGCTGCATGGGCGACGATTTCTCATCTTCGAGGCACAGGAGCGTCGCTTCTTTGATATTTTCGAGGGCTTCTTCGACAGTCTCGCCCTGGCTATAGCAGCCCTCAAGAGCGAGATTGGCTACAGAGTAGCCACCCTCCTGCTCTTTCTGTAAGACGATAGGGAATGTCCCATGCATAGGACCATTATAACATATTGCCATTTTACCGTAGGGAGGGTTTGAGCAGATTCGCTGCCTCCTGCGGCTTCTTTATCACTCGTATCTTCTTCTGTTCTGCTACTTCCGTCAGGGATGTATCGAGTGAAATGGCCTCGCCCTTACTCCACACAAGCTTCAGGAACTTCCAGCTGAACTTCTCGGGACTCCCTTTGAGCTCCGGGCGGGGGTTCTTGCGGTGTTTCCACCATCGCCGTATATATCGAAACGCGCCCATCATTCTTGGGTAGTCGAGATAGACGATGGATTCGGCACGTTCGAAGACAAACGGACGCGCTTCATCTGGTATATAGCCCTCGATTACCCACTCATCGCGTTGCGTAAGTGCCTCAAGCTGCCTTGTCGCCTCTTCTTCGCTTACCTCAACCCAACCCGGCTTCCACCAGATGGCGTCCATGTGGATGAGCGGTAGGTTCGTGCGCTCTGCGAGCTTACGAGCAAAGGTGGACTTGCCCGACGCGCTTACGCCCACCACGACGATTCTCTTTCCGAGCGGTTCCATGCAGCTCAAGTATAGCTATTTATTCACCGCCAGTCACAGAGAGTCGTCGCCTTCCATCTAACAAAGTTGACGCTTGCCCTATGCACAGGGAAAGCGATTTTCAATATTGCGGTAGACGCCCGCGGGCGTACGATGGAGAGAAGCCGTCAAGCCTTGCCCGCCACCACTCACGTGCGTGGCGGTTTGGCTTTATGATGAAGGCGATGCAAGAACGCGTCGTGGTCTCTGTTGGTGGCTCCTTGATCGTCCCCGACGAGATCGACGCAGCATTCCTCTCCGCCTTCAAGGCGCTCGTGCTCGAGAAGATCGAACGAGGCTTCTCCTTCGCCGTGATCGCGGGCGGCGGGAAGACCGCGCGCCGCTATCAGGAGGCTGCGCGCGGGGTCGCGAACCTCTCCGCGAGCGACCTTGACTGGCTCGGCATCCACGCGACGCGCCTCAACGGCCACCTGCTCCGCACCGTCCTCGAAGAGGTCGCCTACCCGGTGATGATCACGAACCCGGATGAGGTGCAGGACGCGCCGAAGGAGGCGCGGGTGATCGTCGCAGCCGGCTACCGCCCCGGCGCCTCGACCGACCTGCGCGCCGTAGAGATCGCGAAGCACCTCGGCGCCACGCGCCTCGTGAACCTCTCGAACATCGACTACGCCTACACCGCTGACCCGAAGCAAGACCCAAACGCGCAAAAGATTGAGAAGATCTCTTGGGCAGATTTTAGAAAACTCATTCCGCATGAATGGGACCCGGGCCTCTCCGCGCCCTTCGACCCGGTGGCCGCGCGCGAGGCCGAGAGCCTCGGCCTCGAAGTCGCCATCATGAACGGCGCGCATCTCGAAAGGCTGACGAGCTATCTCGACGGCGAGCCGTTCATCGGCACGATCATTGCATAAAAAGGCAAAGGACCGCGCCGCGGTCCCTCGTGTGAGAATTAGCAGAATGCCGGCTTGCGCCTTTGAGCTCCGAAGAGCATTCATGCGGTATTAGCCGCTCCATATCCCATCCCGGGTTAGAGTCATGCCCTGGCAGCATGATTGCCTACCGATGCATCGGTAACGTACGGTTGTTCCCCAGCATCCCCTAAAGTCTGCCTAGTCACAGCGTGAGGTTCTGGCCCCAACACCATCCGCCATTGCTGGCAGCGGACTCTATCTCCAGAAAGAGCCAATTCCCACAGTCATCTTACCCGCCCCGGTTCTCCCGTCAACCCTCCTTGTGGATAGTCGCCAGGGCGCGATCGACCTGCGCGCGGAGCTTTTCCACGGTGCCATTGTTCGCGATCGTGTAGTCAGCCATCGCCATCACGGCGGGGACATTCATCTCGTGCGCGGCGGTGTTGTGCCACTCGCGCTCCTCCTCGGCGACCCAGGTGTCGAAGCCGACCTTGTCGGTGTCCGAGCCCCGGGCGACCGAACGTTCGTAGCGCAGCTTGCGGTCGGCGTCCACGGCGAAGAGGATTCCGCCGAGCTCATGCAGCTTCTCCACCTCGCCGATGCTCCGCAAAGATTCCATCACGATGTCCGTCTCCCCGCGCTCCTTGGCGAGCGCCACGAACCGCTCGACGAAGTAGCCGGGGCCGTTCGCGGCGCGCAGATCGTCGCCCACCATCCGCATGCTCGGGCGCTCGACGGGCATCCCGCGCCGCTTGATCTCCTCGATCAGCTCCGCGCGAACGGAGTAATGGGTAAAGCCTTTCTCAGCGAGATACTCAACGACCGTCCCCTTCCCCGCCCCGTTCGTGCCCGTGATGCCGATGATCATGCTAGTCGATTAAGTCCTTCGACTTCAGATCATCGAAAATAAGCTGGTCGACTGGCGATACCTCTTCTCTTTTCGAGTAATCGAACCAATCCATTTTCTCTACTTCTGCGCTCGGTGTAAGCTCGCCTTCGTACTCGGCGCTATAGCAGGTCATGCGTACTACAATGCCTTCAGGCTTCCCATGTGCCTGCGCTTCAAACGTACCGAAGTGTTTTATCGTCTCGGGCTTCAAATCGACCAAAAGTTCTTCTTTCATTTCTCGAATAAGAGCTTCTTGATCGGTCTCGCCGCCCTCCCGCTTCCCACCAGGGATATACCATTTATCTTTCCCATAACTGCAGGTTTCGAGAACTTTACGATCGCGTATTTCGATAAACGCGAGCTTGTCTATGTAGGACTTCTCCATGAGATACCTATCCGATTGCCGGTACGCTCAAGGTGGCGGGCACGCGCGATCCGCTGCGGCGCCCGCGGCGCGAGACGAAGAGCATCTCGATGCCGAGAAGCGCGCCCTTCTTGTCGAGGTCGGCGAGGAGCCAGGGCTGGAGCTCGACTGTCTTCACGGCTTCGCCCTTCTTGGCCCTCTTGAGCGCGAAATAGGCGGCGTCGGCGACCGGGTCATAGCTGACTCGGGCGACGCCATGCTTCAGCGATAGTACGCCGTCAGGACGAGATACGCCTCTTTGTCGCCGAGCCTTTTGCATATGACCCGCAGTATACCATTCTCGATCTTTTTCTCACAGGCGAGCGCCCCGCCGGGCGCCGCCTTCCTTGAATCCGCTTGCCGGATCGCTTCAGCGATCATCGAGGCCGTGATGCCGCGCATGCACATCTGCGCTTGAGCATGATGCGTAAGCCGCAAATTCATGCGGTTATCATACCTGTCACGAGTGAGTCTATTTCTTCCGCTCGAAGTAATGCGCGAGGGGAATGAGGAAGGGCGCGGAGCGGCAGATGGAGGAGAAGGTGCCGGCGACGACCCCGACGAGCATCACGAGCGCGAAGTCGCGCGTCGCCGGGGCGCCGAGCCAGATCAGGGCGCCAAGCGCGAGGACGACCGTGAGCGCCGTGTTGATCGAGCGGGCCATGGTCTCGTCGATCGACTTCCCCACCGTCTCATCGAAGGGTTCTTTGCGGTTCATTTTCTCATTATTCTTGAGGTGCTCGCGCACGCGGTCGAAGACGACGATGATGTCGTTCACCACGTAGCCGAGGAGGGCGAGGAGGGCGACGACGAACAAGGAGTCGACCTCGGCGCCCGTGTAGTGGCAGAGCGCGGCGTAGAAGCCGGTCGGGACGATGATGTCGATAGCGAGCATAAGGACGACGGTGAGCCCATAGCCCCAGGAAGGAACGGGGCGGGAGACCTGGCGGAAGGCGAACGCGATATAGAGCACGATCGCCAAGACGACTGCGAGGATCGCCCAGAGCGCCTTGTGCGCGAACTGCGAGCCCAAGGCGGGCCCGACGGAGGTGAAGGAGAGCTCGCTCACCTGCCCCGCGCTCGTCGAGGTTGCCGCGGTCGACGTGGCGCGCGCGTCAAGCGCAGAGAGGAGCGCCGCGTGCTCCGCGGGCGAGAGCGTCTTGGCGCGGATCTTCACATCGTTCGCGCCTGACGGGATGACGGAGGCGGGGCCGATCGCAGCCGCGTCTACCTGCGCCTTAATGGCCGCGAGCGCCGGCCGGCCGGCCGGATACGCGACCTCGACCAGCGAGCCGCCGGTGAAGTCGATCGAGAGCGGCAAGCCCCAGAGGGCGATCGCGCCAATCGCCGCCGCGAGGATGAGGCCCGTGAGCCAGAAGAAGAACCGCCGATGGTTGACGATAAACATGGTCTAGGATTTATGGAAACCGGACGAGAGCAAGAAGCGCCACAGGCCCGTGCGCGCCTCCGGGACAAGCGCGAGGAGGTACACGCGCGAGACCGAGACCGCGGAGATGAAGGAGGCGAGGACGCCGAGGACGAACACGAGCGCGAAGCCCTGCACGATCGAGGTCCCGAGCCAGAAGAGGATAAGCCCCGAGATGATCATCGTGAGGTGGCCGTCGCGGATCGCCGTCCACGCGCGAGCGAAGCCGACGCGGACCGCCTCGCGGGGCGACTCGCCCTTGCGCAATTCCTCCTTCGTGCGCTCGAAGATGAGCACGTTCGCGTCGACGGCCATGCCGAGCGTGATGATGAGCCCCGCGATGCCCGAAGCGGTGAGGGTGACGGGGACGAACTTGATGACCGCGAGCATCAAGGCGAGATACTCCGCGAGCGCGAGAGCCGCGATCACGCCCGGCAGCCGGTACCAGCCGATCATGAAGAGCGCGACGAGGGCGAAGCCGACGATCGCCGCGCCGATCCCGGCCGCGATCGCCGCGGCGCCCAAGGTCGGGCCGACCGAGGAGGAGCTCTCGAGATTGATGGGCACCGGCAGCGCGCCGAAGTTCAGGTTGCGCACCAGGTCGCGGGCCGCGGTTGCGGAGAAGTTGCCACTGATGACCGCCGTCCCTCCGGGAATAGCCTCCTGGATGACCGGCGAGGAGATGAGCTGATTGTCGAGGAAGATGCCAAGCTGCTTCCCCACGTTCTCGCGCGTGATCTTCTCGAACAAGGCGGCGCCGGCGCTGTTGAAGTTGACGAGGACCTGCGGCGTCGCGAGCCCCGCGGTCGCGCCCGAGCCGAACTGGAGAGACGCCGAGGTGAGGTAGCGACCCGTGAGCCCAGTCGGCGCATACTCGGTGCCCAAGGTCGAAGTCGCCTCCGCGAGGCGGAAGTCGAGGGTCGGCGTCGAGCCCAAGGCAGCGACTGCCGCATTGATGTCGGTGACGCCCGGGAGGTCGACGATGAGGCGATCCTCGGTGGTGCCCGAGAGCGCGGAGGCCTGCTCCGTCTCGACCAATGGCTCGGCGACGCCGAAGAGGTTCACCCGTCGCTCAATGACCGCCTGGAGGGCGGCGAGGGAGCCCGCGCGGTCGGCCGGGGCGGTCTGGCTCATGTCGGCCTTGTAGACAAGCTCGGTGCCACCCGCGAGGTCGAGGCCGAGCTTGAAGCGGTAGGGCGAGTCGGGAGAGGCCTCGGTCGCCCACACGAAATAGGCGAGGAGTACCCCCGCGAGAAGCGCCGCGACCGCCCACACCCGATAGCGAGTCATGATGAGAGGAGTATAAACGGCCGCGCCAGAATCCGCGAGACTTGCGGATTTATCGATGTGTTGCGCGCTCTGCGAGCGCGACGACATTCTCGAAGAGCTTGGCGACGGCGACGGGGCCCACCCCGCCCGGGCAGGGGGTGAAGAGGGCGCACATGGGGGCGCAAGCGGGGGCGGCGTCGCCCGCGAGCTTGCCGCCCATCTCGGAGGTGCCAGCGTCGACGAGGACGACGCCCTCCTTGATCAGCTCCGGTTGGATGAGGTGCGGGGAGCCGACGCCTGAGACGATGATATCGGCGAGGCGGAGCTCGGCGAGGTCGCTCGCGGGACCTTTCAAATGAATCACGTCCGCGCCCTGGTGCGCGAGCCAGGTCGCGCACGGCTTCCCCACGAGCCAGCCGTCGCCGAGGACGACCGCGCGTTTGCCTTCGGGATTCACGCCATGCCGGTCGAGGATGGCGGCGAGGGCGCCCGCGACGGGCGGGACGAGCGCGCCGTCTTCGTCCGCCTCGAAGCGCATGCGCGCCACGGTCGAGAGCACGTCCGCGTCCTTCTCGGGCGGGATTCCATCGCAGGCCTCCTTCGCTATGCGATCGTCGGCAAGGGGTAGCTGGAGGACGACCGCGTCGGCCGCCGCCGAGTCGATCGCGAGCCGGAGCTCGAGCGCAGAGGCCGTCTCCGGAAGCTCGATCACCTCGAGCGCGCAACCGGCCTGCCGCGCCGCCCGCGCTTTGGCGGCGAGGTATGAGCGGGTCGCGGGCGTCGGGTTCGCCGCGACGATCGCGAGCCGCGGCAGGGTGCCGAGCGCGATCGCCCGCTGCCCCACCTCGTCGAGGATCTCTGCCGCGAGCGCCTTACCGTCGAGAATCATGCGTTGCCTGCCCCGAGCGCGGTCGAGGGGTGCGAGCGCGCGGCCTCCGGCACGAACGACTCGTACTCGCCCTCCGTGTAGCGGAAGGCGTCGAGCGACTGGTGCTGGTACTCGTAGCCGAGCATGCGCGTCACCTTACTCCCGTCGACCGCAATGGGATATGCATAGCTTTTCCATGCGCCCTTGCCCGTCGGGATCTTGCCGCGCGAGGCGTGCCAGAAGAACGCGAATGCGAGGCGCACCATCCACGGGCGAACCGGCAAGACGCGCTTCCCCACCGCCCGCGCCATGTCCGCGCCGAATACGGCGGGGCCCGGCGGGCAGAGGTTGAACGCTTCGTACGCGAACGAGAGGTCGGCGAACGCGAGCTTCTCGACGATCGCGACCACATCGTCCTCATGCACGAATTGCCGCAGCCACTTGGGCGTCACGGGGACGAACGCGACGAGCGCGGAGATGACGCTGTAGATGCCGCCCTTCATCTGCCCGGAGAGGGTCGACTGGAGCCCGAAGCGGATGCGCATGAAGCGCCCGCGGGGCCCCGTGATCGCTGCGGGGCGGACGATCGCGACGGCGCAATGCTTGTCGCTTTTGCCGTACTTCTCCTGCAAATGCTCCTCCGCGACGCGCTTCTCTTCGGCGTAGCGATAGTCGGTCGCACGGAACGGCTCATCCTCGGTGAAGCGGTGCCCGGTCGTATTGGCCGGGAACGCGCCATACGAAGCGACGGTCGAGAAGTGGACGAGCCGCCGGACGCCGTTCCCCGGGTCGAAGCAGTAGTCGAAGACTTTGTCCGAGCCGCCTACGTTCCACTGCCACTCCATATCCTGCGCGCCGTAGAGCTCGCGGATCTGCCAGGCCGCGTGGACGACGATATCGGGGTGATGCTCGCGCACCTTCTCTTCCCAGTCGTCGGCGGTGTTCGTGGTGAGGTGCGTGTAGTTCTTGAGGTCGCGCAGGAGCTCGGGGCACGGCTCGCGGTCGATGCCGATGACGCGCTCGACGTCGGGCCGGGCCGCGAAGCGCCGGACGAGCATCGCGCCCACGTAGCCCGAGGCGCCCGTGACGAGGATCGTGTGCTTCATGCAGCCGAGCTTAACCTGAAAAGCATCCGTTTGACAGTCTTCGCCGCGATCACGAGGTCGAGCCCCAGGGAACGGTGCTTGAGGTAGTAGAAGTCGTAGGCGAGCCGGACCTTCGTCTCTTCGACCGACTGCGGCGAGAGGTTCCCGGGCTCGTACTGCTGATTGATCTGCGCCCAGCCGGTGACGCCGGGCGTCGCGAGATAGCGCGCCTCGTAATACGGGAGCTCTTTGGCGAGGCGCTCACCAAGGCCCTTGATGTCGCTCCGCGGGCCCACCAGCGAGAGCTCGCCTTTGAGGATATTGATGAACTGGGGGAATTCGTCGAGCGACGTGGCGCGCAGGAAGGCACCCACCTTGGTCACGCGATTCGTCCCCTCCCCGACCCATTGCCGGGAAGCCGCGTCATCGCGCATCATGCTGCGAAATTTGTAGACCGTGATCGGCACGCCGAGCTTCCCGAAGCGCTCCTGACGGAGGAATAGGGGGCCGGGGCCTTCGAGGCGATTCGCCACCCACACGAACGGAATGAGCACGAGCGTCGCAAAACCCATCAGGACGCCGCCGAGGAGATCGAGCGCGCGCTTGCCGATCGCGTAGTAGACCGGGTCGTCCCGGCGCACGTTGCGCTCGAACCACACGTCTGCGAGCCGGGAGAGCGGCACACGATCGAAGACCTCTTCGTAGAGATCCTCGAACGCGACGAGCGGCACTCCCGCAGGCGCCGCTGCGGCGTCGTGCTCGGCGAGCGTTGCGACCACCTCGATGCCGTAGCGCGGATTGCCGTTCACCTCGCGGACAAGCTCGTCGCGCTCGGCACCCTCGCCGACGACCGCGACCGGCTCCTGCGCGCGCGGCGTCGAGATGCGCGGATAGAGCGCGAGGCGCCAGAGATAGACCAAGGCGAGCGAGATGACGAGATAGATCGCGAGGATCGTCTTCGGCGTGATCCCGAAGACCGGCAGGGCGAAGAAGAAGACGGCGGCGAGCACGACGTTCGCGATCTGCGCGCCGAGCAGCACGTCCGGCACCCGGCTCGGGAAGAGCGCGAGGCGCTTGCCGTAGAGCCCCGCGAGCCAGAAGACCGCGAGCCCGAGAGCGAAGAGGAGGGCGAAGGGGAGGATGTAGGGCCGAAGCGTCGCGGCCGTAGGCGGCGTGAGGTAGCGCACGAGGAGCGTGAGGTAGAGGGCCGCGACGAACGCGACCAGATCGCCCGCAACGAGGAGCAGGGCCGACCGCCGGCCGACGACAATCATCGTGTACTGGTTATACAACGAGTAACCCGCCCGGACAACGGGCGGGTTACTCGCGGCATCCTGGTCAACCGCCGCCCAAGATACTGGAAACGGTATTGGTGACGCCCGTATCTATGCCCCACGCCCGCAACAGGCTGATGATGGACTGCGCCTGCCTGGCAGTGACGGGCGTCGAGGTTTGCGCTCCGGCCTGGCCGCCGAGCGCAGCCTGCACATCAGCTATGGTACCGCTGGTCGCACTGAAGGCTTTGAGCAACGCGACTATCGATTGGATTTGCATCGCTGTCGCCTGATTGCCGCCAGTGACGGTCACCGTCTGCGTGGCGAGCGTGTTGCCACCAGCATCCTTCAGGATGGCGGTGTAGGTGCCGGCGGCGGCGTAGGTATGCGTCGTGCTGTAGGTACACGCGCCCGCGATAGCTGCGCCGGCCGCGGCGCACGTCGTCTGGGACGCGAGCCCGAGCGTCCCCGAAGACCCGTCGCCGAAATCGACAGTCGCTACGCTATCGACGACTGGCGTCCAGACATTAAGCGCAGAGAAGTGCACGGCAAGTGGGGCGCTTCCGCTTGCTGGACTCACGCTGAAGTTTGTAGCGGTCGGATTGCCAGTGACGGTCACCGTCTGCGTGGCGAGCGTGTTGCCACCAGCATCCTTCAGGATGGCGGTGTAGGTGCCTGATGATTTATATGTATGGTAGAAACTACAACCGCTAGCCGTTATTGCTGCGCAGTAGTCACGCAGCGTATTAGTGGACTCACCATCACCGAAACTAACGCTATATGTCTGTCCATTGTAGTCAATACCTTCTGCGTTAAAGAGGACAATGAGTGGCGAAGATCCGCTGGCGGGACTTGCTGTTAAATCAGCAGAACCATTCAAAGTCGGCTGCGCGCTGCCGCACTGCGCGTTCCAAGCGGCCAAAGTCTTCGGGCCGTAAGTGCCGTAGCCGAAGGAGGTCGCGGGGATGCCGAGGAAAGTCTGGAGTCCGGAGACACGACCGCCGGGCGCAGTGTCGAAGTCGCCGTACTTGAGATCGGCGAAGGCGCTGCAGGAGCCGGAGGGGGCGCTCGACCCGCCGAGCGCGGTATTCACATTCGCGATCGTCGACGCATCCGCCCCGAACGACTGGAGGAGCGCCAAGATGGACGAGATCTGATCCTGCGTGAGCGAGGAGGCCGAGGCGAGCGACGGAGCGAAGAGCGAGCCGAGGAGGACGAGCGAACCGGCAAAAGCGGCGACTTTCTTAGCCATGAAGCAAAGTATTAATAGTACGCTTTGAAAGTACCATGGGGGGGCAATTTTGCAAGAGCTATCCCCAGCCGCTACTTCCCGTAGAGCTCGGCGTGGGTGCCGTGGAGGATGAAGTGCGCGCCGCTCTCGCCGACCGGATCATACATCGCCCGATAATCGCCCATGATATCTATGCTGCGGTATCCCGCATATTTCCCGTGGAGCTGATGGTTATTGAGGATAGGGTCAAACGGCTCCCTCGCGAAGAGCGTTAGGCGCTCGTCAAGCTTCGCTTGGAGCGGGTGCGGCAACCTCGCCCGCTTCTTTTTGAAGCGGGCAGAGAAATAGAGTCTCATGCCGGGTCTGCCGCGTGGAGCCACGCGAGCGCATCCTCGATGTTGTCGAAGCCGGGCGAGACGTTGCGGCCTTTCTTGAAGTCCTCCCGCGCCTTGTCGAGCTCCTTTGCCGTCTTGGCGTTAGGGACCTCCGACGCGCGCAAAACGACGCGGCGCTCGTTGATGAGCTGCTTCAGCTGGGCGTTCACGATGGTCGAGAGCGGCACGCCCATAGACTTGGCGACCCGCTGCGCCGCCTTCTTGACCGCCGGGTCGGTCTTGATATTCAATACCGTTTTCATAACCGAAGTGTATACTACGGATATACCATACGCAAGATGAAGGTCCTCTACGTCATCACCAAGGCCTCCTGGGGCGGGGCGCAGAAGTACGTCTACGAGCTCGCGACGGCGGCGAAGGAGGCCGGACACGAAGTCGCGGTCGCCTACGGCGAGGGAGGAGAGCTCGCCGCCCGGCTTACGGCCGCAGGCATTCCCGGCATTCCGCTCGCGGGGCTCGCGCGCGATGTCGGCATGCGGCGCGACAGTCGGGCACTCTCGGCGCTTCTCACGCTCTTCCGGCGCGAGCGCCCGGATGTCGTCCACCTCAATAGCTCGAAGGCGGGCGCCCTCGGCGCCCTGGCTGCGCGCATCGCGGGCATCCGCCGCATCGTCTTCACCGCCCACGGCTGGGCCTGGAACGAGTCGCGGCCCTGGTGGCAGAAGGTTGTGATCTGGACGCTCGCCTGGCTCACCGTCCTCCTCGCGCACCAGACGATCTGCGTCTCGGAGGCGATGCGGCGCGGCGCGCGCGCTATGCCCTTCGTCCGCCGCAAGCTCGTCGTGATCTATAACGGCGTCGACGCGGCCGACTACCTCCCGCGCGCGCAGGCGCGCGCCGCGCTTTGGCCCCGGCATGAGGACGGCCTCTGGATCGGGATGCTCTCGGAGCTCCACCCCACGAAGCGCATCGCAGATGCGGTCGAAGCGATGGCGCTCCTCCGTAAGGCGCGCCCGGAGGCGAAGCTTGTCGTCCTTGGCGAGGGCGAAGAGCGTGCGCGGCTCGAGCGCCTGATCGCGGCGCGCGAGCTGAGCGACGCAGTGCGTCTCGCGGGCTTTGTGCCCGCGGGCGATCGCTACCTCAAAGCCTTCGACCTCTTCCTCCACGCTTCGCGGAGCGAGGCCCTCGGGCTCGCGGTCGTCGAGGCAGGGCTCGCCGCGCTCCCCGTCGTCGCGACCAAGGTGGGCGGCATCCCCGAGATCGTCGCGGACGGAGAGACCGGGCTCCTCGTCCCGCCCGAGCGCCCGGAGGCGCTTGCCGCAGCGCTCGTCGCGCTCATCGAGGATCCGGTGCGCGCGGCACGCCTCGGCGAGCGTCTGGCCGAGGCGTGCCGCGCGCGCTTCGACCGCGCGCGCATGATTCACGAGACGTTCGCGACGTATTCACCCGCCTAGGTATTCGTTCGTGCGCGCCTCGGCGCGTGGGGCGCGCCCGTGGCGCGCGAGTGAGGTGACTATGCCGAGCGCGCCGAACTCGAGCACGAGGTGCGAGCCGCCCGACGACATGAACGGGATCGTCGTGCCCGTGACCGGCAGGAGCCCGAGGTTGATGCCGACATGGATCACGAGGTGCGCGGCAAGCAGGACGAGGACGCCGAGCGTGAAGAAGGCGTCGAAGTTCGTCGCTGAGGCGCGCGCGATGTCGACGAGCCGGGCGAAGAGTATCCCGTAGACGGCGAGCAGGAGGAGGACGCCGACGAACCCCCACTCCTCGGCGAACGCCGCGAAGATGAAGTCGGTCTGGAATTCGGGGAGGAAGCGGAGCTTGCTTTGCGTACCGTAGCCGATCCCCTTCCCCAAGAGTTCGCCGGAGCCGACCGCGATCTTCGCCTGGTAGGCGTTGTAGCCCGCGCCGCGGATATCGGCGGCCGGATTCACGAAGGAGAGGATCCGCTGCCGCTGGTACTGGTGCAGCCCGCCGAACCAGAGGAACGCGAGCGCCACGAGCCCCGCGAGAATGATCGCACCAAGCTGCTTGTAGGAGACGCCCGAGACGAGCATCATCCCGAGCCAAAGCGTCCCGAAGATGATCGTATTCCCCAAGTCCGGCTCGACGAGGATAAGGAGCGCCGGGAATCCTACGTACGCGACCGTCACCAGGATATGCCGCCAGTCGGCGATCTCGACATGCCGGCGCGAGAGGTACTTCGCGAGAAGCGCGAGAAGCGCGAGCTTCGCGAGGTCGGCGGGCTGGAAGGAGACCGGCCCCAGCGTGAACCACGCCTTCGCGCCCATCACGCGGTGCGCGACGACGAGGAGCGCCGCGAGGAGCGCGAGGGACGCGCCATACGCCGCAAGAATGACGGGCGTGCGGCGGATAAAGCGCATGTCGACCGTCGAGAAGGTAACGTAGACCGCGAGCGAGACGCCGAGCCAGAGGAGCTGCCGCGGCGCCAAGGACGCGCCTTGCCCGAAAGTGTGCATCGTGAGGATGCCCAGCAGGGTGAGGACGACGGCGGGCGCGAGGAGGGTCCAGTCGCCCGCCAACCGGATATCCGGCCGCGCGAGCGACCCGGCGCGCGGGCTCGTCACGGGAGCCTTGCCTGTGGCGGCAAGGGGATGACGGGCAGCACCTCGATCGCGACGGGCGCTGCCGAAAACGGCGCACCCCAGGTGAAGGTCGCCTCCGCGGAGCCAAGCGCCGGGATCGAGGGCAGGATGGTCTGCGAGGCGGCGATCGCGTTCCCGGCCGCGTCCTTCACGACGACGACGGCCGCGACGTTCGCGAGCGGGCGCACGCTCGGGTTCGAGAGCGTCGCCCCGATGCGTGGCGTCGACGAGGCGCCCGTGATCGCGATGCCCGAGACCGCCGGCACGACGCGCGGGTCGGCAGCGAGCGCATACCAATGCACGGAGGAGGACGCGATCGAGAGGAAGGCCGCGCCCGCGACCGCCTTCCCCGAGTCGATGCCCGGAATGAAGACCGGCACAGAGGCGCCGGGCGGGAGCTCCAGGGTCCCCGTGAGGTGCTGGATGAGCTGCTGATCATAGCCGTACACCGTGAGGTCATACGGCACATCCTCGGCCGCCGCGTCGACATTCTTGTTCTCGACCTCCGCGATGACGTCCGTGCGTCCGGCGCCGTTCGGGATCGCCTGGGTGAAGAGGACGGTCGGCGGCTCTTCTGTAGCGCTGCAGAGATAGGGGCAGGAGCCGCCGCAGTCGGGGCCCTGCTCAGTGCCGTCTTTCACGCCGTCGGTGCACGAAGGACCCTGATAGAAGAACGCGAGATAGAGCCCGCTCGCGACGAGCAGCAAGACGCCCGCAAAGACAGCGAACACCACGAGTTTCCGCTCCTCGGCCCAGCTCATTGGCCCGAAGTATAACGCAAAACCGCCCGCGCGGAGCGCGGGCGGTTTTGCTTCGAATGCTCGGTTCTGGCGCCTAGCTACTCTCCCTGCCGGTCAAGGCAAGTACCATCGCCGCTAGCGGGCTTAACTGCCGGGTTCGGAATGGGACCGGGTGTGACCCCGCCGCCGAAGCACCAGAACCGAACGCTCGAAAGCGTTCGTACGAATACGCGATAATTGTAGTCAAAGAAAAACGATTGTCATATTGCAGGATTCCGTACGAGAGACTCGAGCCATTAGTACTCCTCGGCTCCACGCCTCGCGGCGCTTCTACCTAGAGCCTATCAACCTCGTAGTCTTCGAGGGGCCTCAAACGATTCCTGATCTTGGAGCGCGCTTCCCGCTTATATGCTTTCAGCGGTTATCGCTACCCGACATAGCTACTCGGCAGTGCCGCTGGCGCGACAGCCGATACACCAGAGGTCAGTTCATCCCGGTCCTCTCGTCACGTATTCCCCTGTTTCCAGGAGCGCAGACTATATCTTCGCCCTTTCCGCCACGTGGCAGACTAGGGCGGCGGCATCTTAGTCATGGGAGCAGTCATTCTCGATGGAATGATTCCTCAACCCATGACTCAGCGTGTCTTTTAACGCTAGTCGTTACGGGGTCAAACCAAGTATTTTGTGCAGATCTTCGCTCGTCCTGCGCCTCTTGCTTGCATAATTTTCATTCTGAATCTGCAACAAGAGCGCGACGAGCGCGCGCAATTCGCGCTTCGGTATGGTACGTATCGTTTGTTCCTCAAGTTTCTTGCATGCCTTGATAAGCACGCTCGCTTGAGTCCGCTTGAAACGCAGGTATGGCAGGAGCGTCTCGAGGCATTCGCGCACCTGCGCGAAGCCGTTGATACGCAATTCCGTCATGCCGTCGTTCCGGCGCGATATGTAGCCGCACTGTAGTCGCGTGCGTACCCACGAGAGCGGCGCTGCATGACGCGTGTCCTGATAGAGACATATGGTCGCCATGAAACGCACGCCCCGCGTAGAGTCGCCGCGGCGCTTCACCTGGAGCATGAGACTGCCGTCTCCGTCCAAGAAGCCCGCGATATACGCTAGGTCTGTGGAGGTAATACTTGATCGACTTCCCACGGTATTATCGTAGCGTCAATCTGGTCCTCAAGCGAGTTCGATATCCACTGGACCATCGGATACCGCACTCTCGGGCCAGGTGAGCCGTAGACTTCACCGTTATAAGCCGCATTGTCATCAGAGATCTCTCTCTGAAGTAGCAATTTCTTACTAGGGACAACCCTCCGCAAGAATCAACGCCTGTAGTAGATAGGAGACCAACCTGTCTCACGCATTTCGTTACTCCGATTACTCGGAGGATCGGACTGTACCTTCACCGGTTCTCGGTGCTCAACATGCAGTCTCTCGGGGCGTCTTGCGACTTCCCTCGGAATGGCCCATGAGAGATGGGTTCTTCCGATATCAGTTGAGATGGTCGCGCTACATTCCTGTACCGCGCCGCCGTGAATTGTTGTCGTTTACGCACACTGCGTCTCGTGCAGCTAACAGTCTTCCTCGGGGTTCAGACCGTTCAATCTCCGTCCGGAGGGACAGGAACTGAACGGTCTGAACCCAGCTCGCGTACCTTTTTAATTGGCGAACAGCCAAACGCTTGGGAGCTTCTCCACCCCCGCGCTAAGGTGAGCCGACATCGAGGTGCCGAACTCCGCCGTCGCTATGGACGCTTGGGCGGAAC
>JAGWWI010000011.1 GCA_018970465.1 Patescibacteria group bacterium | reverse complement strand
TTAAAGGCTCTAGACTAGTTAAGCGCGTATAAAAGTACGCAGTGTCTCCAACACTTGGCCCTTGTGGTTGTATCTAAATTCGCACTCTTTGAGATGCAGGAGGAAGGTCTTTCGGGAAACGCCGTTGAACTTGGCCAGCCGCCTTTTCGCGAAGCTCCAGAAGTTCTCGATGCCGTTCACGTGGCCGCCCTTGCGGTCTGAGTATTGCTTTGAATGATTGATGCGGGTGTGCTTGTATCCGTCGAATACGAGGCCGTCATAGGCGCTCCATTTGTCCGTATATATCTGCGAGCGCCTGCGCACGATCTGCCGCACGATGGGCAAAAGCTCTTGTTTTGAGGCGTTTTTGATGATCTGTGTGTATACCTTGCCATCTCGCTTGAGGACGCCGAATACCGGCACCTTGTTCTCAGCGCCTCGTCCGCGCTTCCGGCGGTCGGCGGCATGCCGTTTCCTTCTCGGTCCGCCGAAATACGATTCGTCGAGCTCGACTTCGCCCGAGAACTTCGGGTGCTCCCGTTCCGTGTACGCAAGCACCTGCTCCCGAAAGTTCCGGTACCAGGCGTTCACCGTGTTGCGGTTGATGCAGAGGAGGGCGGCGGTCTGCGTTGCGCTCAAATCGTTCGCAAAACAGGCGAGCAGTTTGCGTCTCGCCCGGACGGACAAACGAGGGCGCCGTTGCAACACATTTCAAACGATACCAGATGCTTAGCTAGTCTAGAGCCTCGAAGAATTCTTCGAGGGTAAGCCGGAGATTCTTGTTGAGCCGTACGCGACCTCCCAAGTGTTCGTCGTGAAAGTCTAGTTCGTTAGGCGCTCTGCTAAGAAGAGATCGCCGTTGCGAGACACGGCAAAACCGCTTGCGCGCAAGTATTCAATCAGCCCCGACTTTTCCGCCTCCTCGCCATGGAGCTCTCCCACGATACGCGCAATTCGAGAGAGCGTATCGAAACTCGCTTTGCGGAGCACCTCGTACTCGGCGCCCTCGATATCGATTTTTAAAATGTCACAGGGCGTATCGCCCACTAGGTCGGCGAGCGATACGGTCGTGACCGATTCGGCTCCTGCGAATTCGTCGCCTTCTTCGACCGCCGAATGGCCGCCCGTGTTCCGACTGCTCATACGCATGCGGATCGTCTGCCCAGACGCGCTCCACGCTGCCTGATGGCGCAGATCGACGCGCTCGGAGAAGCCGTTCGTCTCGATGTTCCGCTTGAGGAGCGCGAAGTTCTCGCGCGTCGCCTCGGCGCTCACGACGCGGAGGTTCGGGCACTGCGAGAGTGCGTAGAGCGTGAATACGCCCGTCTGAGCTCCGAGGTCAATGCACCGACGTAGGCGAGGCGCGTCGCCGCCCAGCGACAGGGCGTACGCGCCGCCCCCGAATACTTCCTCGTTGATTATCGCGTCGCTCGTTCGCGCCCGGAACGCGATCGAAAGACCGTTCTTGTAGTGGAAGACGTAGATCTTTCCGCGCGGCAGGAGGCCGGCGTCGAGGACAAAAAGCCACCAATTTTTAAGCTGCGGACAGACGGTCCGGACGCCGCGCAGGAGGTAGGCGAGCCGTCGGTATTTGTTGTGGAAGAACGATCGCATACAGATGCTGGGTTGGAGGGACTATAGCATGCGCGTGCCGTATACTGGTCGAATGACAAAACGCGCAGATCTTGAGGCGGCGCTCGCGGGCGAGCGCCTCGCCGCGCGCGCGGCGCGCGCGCGGCGGTTCGAGGCGGTCGAGGGCGGCGGCGCTGGGAATTGGCTCCGCCGCGCGCTCACGGCGCCCGGCATCTACCTGCCGTACGTGCTCTCGGCGAAGCTCGGCCTCGCGCGCCTCTACGCCTCGCCCGTCAAGCTCTTCTGGGGCCGGCGCGTGCGCATCCCGCTCGCCGATTACGACGTGCTCATCCTCTCGATGTACGGCGGCCTCTACGGTTCTGAGACGCCGTTCACGAGATTCCTCATTCGCACGCTTGGGCCCGGCGATGTCTTCTACGACATCGGCGCCAATCTCGGCTTCTACACCTACCTCGCGCTCGAGCTTGCACGCGAGGTCCACGCCTTCGAACCCGTGCCGAGTCTCGCCGCCACGATCGCAGCGAACGCCCGGCTGGGCGAGTCGCTCACGGTGAACGCCGCCGCGCTCTCGGACGCGAGCGGGACCGCGACGTTCTATACGGGTCGCTCGACCATGGTCGGCACCCTCGACTCCGCGGTCGCGGAGCGCCTGCGCGAGGCGGGCAAGAGCGCTGGGGCCATCACGGTGCCGCTCCTGACGCTCGACGAATACGTCGCGACGCACACGCCGCCCACCGTCCTCAAGATCGACGCGGAGGGCGCAGAAGGGCGCATCATCGACGGCGGCCGGACACTCCTTAGCGCGCACGCGCCGACGATCGCGATGGAGGTCTGGGGCAAGGGCAATCAGTGGGAGCTCTCGATGCACGCGGTCGAGAAGCTGCGCGCGCTCGGGTATCGTTCCTACCGTCTCGACGAGGCGGGGGAGCCGCAGCCGGTCGCGGGCGACCTCTCCGCGCTCCTTGTGCCGGGGGGCGGCGAGAACTTCCTCTTCAAGAAATCGTAGCGGGCGCGGGCTCCTCGTCGGTCCGGTAGAGCAGCGCGAGCCCGAGCGCGATGCCGAGCGCGTCGGAGATGAGGCGCGCGACGATCATGCCCATGATGCCGTAGGCGAGGAGGAGCGGGATCTGGAGCGCGAGCAGGAGCACCGGATTGAGGAAGCTCGTGATATAGAGCTCGGTCCGCCGGCGCTTCGCCTGGAGCGCGACCGACGCGAGGTTGGCGGTCATGAGCACGACGACGAGCGCGTACACTTGGGTGTACCCGACCGCGTCGAGGTAGCGCGGGAAGGCGATGCGGAAGAGGAGTGGCGCCGCGAGCGCATACGCCGCCGCGAGCGCCGCGCCGGCCGCGGCCGCGCGGCCGGTCTGCGCGAGGATGCTCCCCTTGAGCTCGCCGATCGAGCGATTCGCGTATTTGGGGAAGGCCGCGCCGCCGATGAAGCCCAAGAGCCCCGCGAGCCGCTCGGGGATCATCGTCGCGAAGGTGTAGACGGCGAGGGGCGCCGCGCCGAGGAAGTGGAAGACGAGCACGCTGTCGAGCTGCGTGATGATGGTGCCGAAGGCGCTCATGACCGAGAGATGCGCGCCGTAGCGGACAGTCTCTGGGTCCACCTCGCTGGAGGGCGCATAGACGCGGCTCGTGCGCCGATAGAGCCACCACGCGGCCGCGGCGTTCGTCGCGAGATTCACGCCCACGAGCGCCACGGCGTAGGGCGCGGCGAGCATCGTCGCGAGCATCGCCGGGTAGTAGACGAGGTTGAGCGCGAACGCGTAGAGGAATGCGCGCCGGAAGTCGCGCTTGCCAGCGAGGAATGCGCTGTAGGTATTGAACGCGCTCGTAAGCGGGGCGAGGACGGCGATAAGCGCGAGTCCGGCCGCGACCGGCGCGTTGCCTGCAGCGAAGTAATAGAGCGCGCCGAGGAGTCCGAGCGCGGAGGGCACGCTGTTCCAGCGGAGCTGGACGCGCAGCGCGGCGGCGAGGTCGCCCTCATAGCCGCGCGCGACCGACTGCGCGACCGCCGTGTTCATGCCCGTGAGCGTGAGCGCGGTCACGATCGCCGCGAGCGAGAGGAGGTACTGGTAGAGGCCGTACGCGTCGCGCGGGACGAGGTTCGCGAACGCGATGGAGAGGGCGAACGCGAGGAGCGAGGTCGTCCCGACGTTGAGGTTCGTCCAGAATCCGGCGTTCGCGAGATAGACCATGTCGGTCTTGGTGTAGCGCTCGGTCGCCCGCAGGAGGCGGACCGAGGCGGCGTGGAGGCGTTCTCTCATGGATGGATATACTGTATCATCGGCTGCGTATGCGGCGCCCTGCGCGGCTCATCTGGCTCCCGACCGGGGGGCATATCGGCGACGCAGTCATGGTCGCCGCGCTCTTCGAGGAGCTTGCCGCGCGCCACCCCGGTCTCGCGATCACGTATCTCGTCCGGCGCAATGCCGAGGCGATCGCAGACTTGGTGAAGGCCAACCCCGCCGTCGAGGTCGTCGCGGTGCCGTACGCGCCGCTCCCGGCCCTCGCGACGCTCGCGCCGCGGGTCCTCGGCACGCGCGCGATTGTCGTCGCGCCGCCGCCCTGGGGCACGCGCCCGTTCGTGCTGAAGGCGCTCTGCCTCCTTGCGCGGCTGCGCGGGGATACCGTCGTCGCCTTCGATGATGGCGGTACGCGGCTCCCGTACTCGCGCGTCGTCGCACACGACCCTGGCGAGCGCTATCTCGATAACCTCCGCCGCGCCGCGCAGGGTGCGGGGCTCGCGGCCGCGGAGCGGGGCGCCCTGCCGCATCTGCGGATCGCCCGCGCGCTCCCCGCGCGCTTCCCGTACGAAGCCGACCGCTATATCGTCGTACATCCGTTCCCGCACCTGTCGACGCTGAAGACGCTCCCGCTCGGGCGCTGGCAGGGCCTCATCGGCGCGCTCTGCGCGCGCTATCCCGCATACGGCATCGTCGTGACGGGCGCGGAGGTCGACCGCGCGAGCGCCGAAGCGCTCGCGCGGTCTGCGGGCCCCCGCGTCCATCTCGCGATCGGGCTCCCGCTCGGCGCGCTCGCGGGCGTCATCGGCGAGGCAGCACTCTACCTCGGCGTCGATACGGGCCCGACGCACATCGCCGGCGTGCTCGGCACGCCCTCTGTGGTCCTTGCTCAGCAGAACGAGCCCCTCTGGCTCCCGACCTACAATCCGAACGCGACGCTCCTCTTCGATAAGGCGCACTGCCGCTGCGGCATCCCCGGCGAACGGTGCGAAGTGTTCGAAGCCGGGAAGCCCTACCGCCGCTGCGTCTACTATCTCGCCGACGAGGATATCCTCGCGGCCGTGGGCGCGGCGCTTCGCCGTGGTATAGTGCCCGCATCATGAAGGACGGCTTCGTACGGGACATCGCCCGCTCGGCGGCCGTGGGCGCGCTCTTCCTCGTCCCCGTCATCCCGCTCGTCGTCGCGGGCTCGTGGATCTGGCCGGTCGCGTTCTACTTCCCGTTCATCACGGCGAAGGCGTTCCTCTTCCGCATCCTGGTCGAGGTCGCGGTCGCCGGCTGGGTGGTGCTCTGCTTCCTCGACAAGGAGTACCGCCCGCGCTTCTCTCTTGCGGGCGCAGCTGTGCTCGCGTTCGTCCTCTGGATGCTCGTCGTCGACAGCTTCGCGGTGAACGCGCACAAGGCCTTCTGGTCGAACTTCGAGCGGATGGAGGGCTGGGTCCTCCTCGTGCACCTCGCGGGGCTCTTCTTCGCGGCGTCGAACGTGCTTCGCGTCGAGCGCAAGTGGCGCGCGTGGTTCCTGACCTCGCTCGGCGTCGGCGTCGTGGTCTCGCTCTATGCGCTCTTGCAGCTCGTCGATCCGACCGACTTCCCGATCCACCAGGGCTCGAGCCGTATCGACGCCTCCTTCGGCAACTCCGCCTACCTCGCGATCTACCTACTCTTCAACACCTTCCTCGCGCTCTGGCTCGCGATGACCGCGAAGGCGAAGGAGGCGAAGTGGTGGCTTATCGGCTTCGCCGTCGTCGAGTCCGTGCTCATCTTCTTCACCGAGACGCGCGGGACGATTGTCGGCTGGGGCGCGGGCCTGGGCCTCATCGCGCTTTTGACCCTCCTCACGGCAGGGAAGCGCGCGCGGCAGTGGGCGGCGGGCGGCCTCATCGCGCTCGCCATCCTCGCGGGCGGGTTCTACCTGGCGCGCGACTCGTCCTTCGTCCGCAGCAACGAGCTCCTCGATCGCGTGGCCACCATCTCCTTCTCGGATCTGCAGGTGCGCTTCCGCATCTGGCACATGGCATGGGAGGGTTTCGTCGCGAGCCCCAAGACCGCAGTTCTCGGCTACGGCCAAGAGGGCTTCATCTATCCCTTCGACCGCTTCTACGACCCCGGGCTCTACGGCCAGGAGCCGTGGTTCGACCGGGCGCACGATGCGTTCCTCGACTGGCTCGTCGCGGGCGGCCTTCCCGGATTCCTGCTCTACATCTCGCTCTTCGGCGCGGCCTTCTGGCTCCTTTGGCGGCGCTCCGAACTCTCGCGTCCGGAGCGGATCGTGCTCTCCGCCGCACTGGTCGGCTACGCGATCCACAATCTCGTGATCTTCGATAATCTCTACTCCTACGTCTATCTCTTCGCGATCCTCGCCTTGATCGACGCGCAGGTCGCCCGCCCGATCCGCGTGCTTGAGCGCCTCCCGGCGCTTGCTGCGGACGCGCGCGTCGCGGTGCTCTCGGTCGCGGCGGTCGTCCTCGCGCTCGTCGTCTGGTTCGTCAACGTGCCGGGCATGGCGGTCGCTGCGGAGCTCATCGTCGGCATCTCGCCCTCGCGAGAGACGACCGCCGGCAACCCGACCGTCCTCGCGAATCTGCTCGCACACCCGTCCTTCGCGGGGCAGGAGGTGCGCGAGGAGCTCGTCAAGTACGCCGAGAATATCCAGTCCGACCAGAACGCCTCCGCCGCGCTCAAGCAGCAGGCCGCGGAGCTCGCGGTCACGGGCATGCAGGCGCAGGTCGCCGCGCACCCCCTCGACACGCGCGGCTACCTCGAGCTCGCCTACGCATATGCGGCCGGCGGCGACGCGCAGGACGCGCGCGCGGCTCTCGGCAAGGCCCTCACGCTCACGCCGACGATGGAGAACCTTTGGCTCACGGCAGGCGCGCTCGCTTGGAATGCGAACGACCCGGCGACCGCGCGGCAGGACTACGACAAGGCATACGCGCTCGACCCCTCGAGCAGCGACCTTGCCGCCTACGCCGCCGCAGGCGCGTACGCGGACCAAGACCCGGCCGCGGGCGACAAGATCCTTCTCGCCGCCTTCGGCACGACGACGGTCGACAACCCGGCCCTCGAGAGCGCCTACAACGGCACGCACGACTGGCCGCGCCTCATCCGGCTCTGGCAGCTCCGGACGCGCGCCGCGAACGCTTCCGCGAACACGTACTTCTCGCTCGCGATCGCGTACTACCTCGCGCACAACCTCCCGCAGGCGATCGCGACCGTCCGCCAGGCGGATACCCTCTTCCCGGACGCAGCTGCGACTGGCGAGAATATCATTACCCAGATGCAGGCGACGCCGGCGCCATGACGCCTGCGGAGCGCGTGCCGCTCGCTCCCCTGACCAGCTTCGGGGTGGGCGGCGCGGCGCGCTTCTTCGCCGAGGCGCGTTCTGTCGAAGAGCTTGCGGAGCTCGCCGATTTCGCGCGCGCCCACGCGCTCCCGCTCCGCCTCCTCGCGAGCGGGACGAACATCCTCGTGCCGGATGCGGGCGTCGAGGCACTCGTCGTGCGTGTTGTGATGGACGCTGTCGCATTCGAGGAGGGGAGCGAGGGCCGAACGCTCGTCGTCGCGGAAGCGGGCGCGCGCTGGGACGCACTCGTCGACGCTGCGGCCGCGCGCGGCCTGTGGGGGCTCGAGAATCTTGCCGGGATACCCGGCTCGGCGGGCGGGGCCCTGGTGCAGAACATCGGCGCCTACGGCGCCGAGTTCGCGCGCGTCTTCGCCTACGCCGACGTCGTCGACCTTGCGAGCGGGGAGGAGCGGCGCGTACTTCCCGCAGAGGCGGCGCTCGGCTACCGCACGAGCCGCTTCAAGAGCCGCCGCGATCTCGCGATCGTGCGCGTCGCGATGAGTCTTGCGGCAGAGGGCGTGCCGGATCTCGCGTATGCCGACCTTGCGCGCGCCAAGGAGGCGGGCGTCTCGCTCGCGACTCCGGTCGAAGTGGCGCGCGCCGTGCGCGCCATTCGCGCGGAGAAGTTCCCGGCGACCGGGTGCGCGGGCTCGTTCTTCCAGAATCCGATCGTGCGCGCGGAGAAGCTCGCCGAGCTCCGCGCGCGCTATCCGGAGCTGCCCGCGTATCCCGTTGGCGGCGGCGCCAAGATCCCGCTCGCGTGGCTCCTTGATCATGCGCTCCATCTGAAAGGATACGCGGAGGGGCCGGTGCGGCTCTTCGAGCGGCAGCCCCTCGTCGTCGTCGCGTCGGAGGGCGCGCGCGCCGCAGATGTCGAAGCGCTCGCGCGCGAGATCGAGGCGCGCGTCGCGGACGCGTTCGGCATCGCGCTCACGCGCGAAGTCGAAACGTTCGCATAAAAAGTTTTTTGCAAAAGTTATCCACACGAAAAAATATTTCTCGCACAAAAAATTTTTTTGCACGCGATAATACGCACAGAAACATTTGCACGCGAATATTTTCTACAAAAATACATTCGTGCGCAGATGGGTCGACCTATCAGCCCAACTAAATCTCGCAACCACCATGGCAGCAAAGAAGCGCAAGGCCGCGAAGAAGACCGCGAAGAAGAAGACCGCGAAGCGCCGTCGCTAGTTTGGTAACACAAACGCGCTCCCCGAGAGGGGAGCGCGTTTGTTTTACCTAGGCGCTTATTTTAGGTATAGTGCGGCACATGTCCGGGCTCCTCTCCCGCCTCTTCTCGAGCAACCAGTCTGCCGCCTTCGCGAAGGCGGCCGCGCCCGTCCTGCGCGAGATCGGGCGCGTGGGCGAAGAGCTTACGCCGCTCGCGGACGAAGAGCTCCGCGCGCGCGCTGCCGCAACGCGCGCGCGCCTTGCCGCAGCGCCCGACTCCCTCGACGCCGAGCTCCCGGAGGTCTTCGCCCTCGTGCGCGAGGCGGCGACGCGCTCCCTCGGGCAGCGGCATTTCGACGTCCAGCTCATGGGCGGCCTCGCGCTCGCCGCGGGCAAGATCGCCGAGATGCGCACCGGAGAAGGGAAGACGCTCGTCGCGACCCTCTCCGCGGCGCTCCACGGGCTCGCGGGCAAGGGCGTCCACGTCGTCACGGTGAACGACTACCTCGCGCGACGCGACGGCGCGTGGATGGGGCAGGTGTACGCCTTCCTCGGTCTCTCAGTGGGCGTCGTCACCTCGACCGGCTCCTATATATATGACGCGTCGCACGTCGCCGGCGGCGAGGACGCGGAGCGCGACCAAGAGGGCTCCTTCCGCGTCTTCTACGACTACCTCCGGCCCGCGACCAAGCAGGAGGCCTACGCGGCCGACATCACCTACGCCACCAACAACGAGCTCGGCTTCGACTATCTGCGCGACAACACCGCCTACGACGCCGCAACGATGGTGCAGCGCCGGGAGCCCTTCGCCTACGCCATCATCGACGAAGTGGACTCGATCTTGATCGACGAGGCGCGCACCCCCTTGATCATCAGCGGCCCCGCGGGCGACTCGGAGAAGCTCTATGAGCGCTTCGCTGACATCGTCGCCCGCTTCGCGGAGGGCGAAGACTATACGGTCGACGAGAAGCAGCGCGCGATCCAGCTCACCGAGGCGGGGATCCATAAGGCCGAGTCGGTCTTGGGCCTCGAGAATCTCTATACCGAAGGCGGCGTCAAATATGCGCATCACCTCGAGACTGCTGTGCGCGCGCAAGCCCTCTTCCGCAAAGACAAGGAGTACGTCGTGCGGGGCGGAGAGGTCGTGATCGTCGACGAGTTCACCGGCCGCCTGCAGCCGGGCCGCCGCTGGAGCGAGGGGCTCCACCAGGCGATCGAGGCCAAGGAGGGCGTCGCGGTCCAGGCGGAGACGCGCACATTTGCCTCGGTCACGTTCCAGAATCTCTTCCGCATGTACGGCAAGCTTGCGGGTATGACGGGCACCGCGCTCTCTTCGGAGGAGGAGTTCTTCACGGTCTACGGGCTCGAGGTCGTCGCGATCCCGACCAACAAGCCGGTCGCGCGCATCGACGGAGACGACCGCATCTTCCAGAGCGCAGTAGGGAAGTATCGCGCGGTGGCGAAGGCGGTCAGGGAGCGCCACGAGCGGGGGCAGCCGGTCCTCGTCGGCACCGTCTCGATCGAGGACAACGAGGTCGTCTCGCGCTACCTCGAAGATGCGGGCGTCCCGCACGAGGTCTTGAACGCGAAGAACCACGAGCGCGAGGGCGAGGTGATCGCAGAGGCAGGCAAGGCGGGCCGCGTCACGGTCGCGACCAATCTCGCCGGCCGCGGCGTCGATATCAAGCTCGGCGGCGCGCTCGCCACTCCGGCGGAGCGGCAGGCGGTCGTCGACGCGGGCGGCCTCGCGGTCATCGGCACCGAGCGACACGACGCGCGGCGCATCGACGACCAGCTCCGCGGCCGCGCCGGGCGCCAGGGTGACCCTGGGTGCACGCGCTTCTACGTCTCCTTGGAGGACAAGCTCATGCGCGTCTTCGCGGCCGAGACCTTGAAGAAGGTCATGGGCCGCTTCGGCATCCCCGAGGACGAGCCGATCGAGAGCTCGATGATCACGCGCTCCCTCGAGACCGCGCAGAAGCGCATCGAAGGCTTCAACTTCGACGCGCGCAAGCAGGTCCTTGCCTATGACGACGTGTTGAATACGCAGCGCCTCGCGATCTACGCCAAGCGCCGCGCGGCCTTGCTCGGCTCGGTCGCGGAGCTCGAGGATCTCGCGCGGCAGCTCCTCGCGGAGGAGGCGGCGATCGCCACCTTCGAAGCAAAGCGCGCCGCGTTCGGCGAGGCATTCCCCGGCCTCTTGCGGCGGCTCCTCCTCCAGGTGATCGATACCTTCTGGCTCGAGCATCTCGAGACGATGGAGTACCTGCGCCGCTCCGTGTCGCTCCGGGCCTACGGCCAGCGCGACCCCTTGATCGAGTACCGGCGCGAAGGGCTTGCGCGCTTCCGCGGCCTCGAGGCGGACATCGCCGCCGCGTTCGCCGCCGCGCTCCCCTCGCTCGCGCCCGCCGACGACGCACGGATCCGCGCCGAAGAGGAGCGCGTGCGCGCCGCCATGCGCGCGGTAGGCGCTGAGGAGGGCGGCGCGGCGAACGCGCCCGCCGCGCCCGCAACGCGCCCCAAGACGCCGGGCAGGAACGATCTCGTCACGATTAGACGAGGGAGCGAGACGCAGACGCTCAAATATAAGAAGGCCGAGCCGCTCCTCAAGGAAGGCTGGGCTCTCGTCTCGGAGTAGCGAGCTATGCGCATCGTCGCCGCCGAAGCGGGGAAGTGGGTACTGAACCTGGAGCGCGGCGAGGAGCTCTTCGCGACGCTTCTCGGCTGGGCGGCGCAGGAGGGCATCCAGAGCGCGACTTGCACGGGTCTCGGCGCCGCCGACCGCCTCGAACTCGCGTACTATCACCTCGGCGAGAAGCGATACGAGCGGCATGAGGTCGGTGAAGAAGTCGAGATCCTCTCGCTCGTCGGGAATCTCGGCGAGCTTCGCGGCGCGCAGCTTCTCCACATCCACGGCACCTTCGGCCGGCGCGACCTCTCGACGTTCGGCGGCCACCTCTTCTCGCTCCGCGTCTCGGGCGCGTGCGAGATACACCTCACCACTTTCAATACCCCGTTTCGCCGCGCCCACGATGAGGCCACCGGCTTGAACCTCCTCCGCGCTGCACAGTGATCACTGGCCGCAAATGGGTATTTACGAAATACCCGTTTGTCGGTCACTCAAGCCGAAGGTTTGTAAGGCCGTCCGCTTCCGCTCCGCGGACGTACTCGCGCAGGTCTTTTCCGTAGTTGCCAAACGACTCGTCATATAAGGATGTCGATACGAGAGAGGGGAAGTTTCGCTTGCCCGTGTAATCGAGATAGCTGCTCCACCGGTACGTATCCAGATATGCCAGTGCCGCTTGCGCGTTGCGTACGCCGCGTTTGCTGCGTGCCCGCCATCCTTGCGCCCCCTCGAAATAGTCGAGCGGGTTCAGATGGATGTAATGCAGGAGATAGAGGAAGTGCGGATCGTTCTCGACCAGTATTTTCTTAGTACGACCTTGGAAGAGGGCGCCGGCCCGAACATGGCGTTCATTAAAGTAGTTCGCATAGCCGACATTCAGTTTGCGCAAGAAGAGGATCAGGCCGCCTTCGACGAGCTCCGAGAGCAGGAGGTGGTAATGATTGTGCATTAGGCACCACCCATGTATAAGCACTAGCTGCTCCCTCATGTGGGGATTTACGAAACCCCCAATTTTGCCGGACGCCCGTGCATGCGGAGTAGGCTTGCCATCGTTGAATTCGAACAGGTCATGTACGAAACGAACCCGATCACTATCGTCGGTAAACAAGAGCCGGCCGTCGACCCCGCGATTAAGCGCATGATAGAGCCCCATCGCTCCAGTATACGGTCATCGCCATATGGGTATTTACGAAGTCCCCGTATGTCCCCGTATTTGGGAGGATTCGACTGTAGACTGTTTTCTGTGTACTGTTGGCTATTGTTATGGCATTCGTAGACGAAGTGACGATTCGCGCCGCCGCGGGGAAGGGCGGCGACGGCGTCGTGCGCTGGCTCCACCTGCGCGGCAATGAGAAGGGCGGTCCTTCGGGCGGCGACGGCGGCCGCGGAGGCGACGTTGTCCTTGCGGGCGTGCGCGACCTCGCTGCGCTTTCGCGCTACCGCGCCGAGAAGGACTTCCGCGCCGAGGATGGTGGCGCAGGCGCAGGCGACTTGAAGCGCGGCGCGAACGGCGAGCCGCTCACGCTCCTTGTGCCGGTGGGCACGCTCGCTCGCGTCGAGGAGAACGGAACGGAATACGAGATTCTCGAGGAGGGCGCGCGCGTCACCATCTTCAAGGGCGGGTCGGGAGGGAAGGGTAACGCCCGCTTCAAGAGCTCGACCAACCAGAATCCGTTCGAGCACACGGACGGCAAGCCGGGCCAGGCTGGGGATATCCATTTGTCCCTCAAGCTCATAGCGGACGCGGGCCTTATCGGCCTCCCGTCAGCGGGGAAGTCCTCGCTCCTGAACGCGCTCACCCGTGCCGCGGCGAAGGTCGGCGATTACCCCTTCACGACTCTCGAGCCGAATCTCGGCGACTACCACGGCTACATCCTCGCCGATATTCCAGGCCTCATTGCAGGGGCCGCGGAGGGGAGGGGGCTCGGTACCAAGTTCTTGAAGCATATAGAACGAACGAAATTGCTTATACATCTTGTCTCGGCTGACCAAGCCGACCTCGCTGCCGCGTATCGGGAAGTGCGTCGAGAAATAGAAGCCGTCGGCGGCGGCCTTGCCGAGAAATCCGAGATTCTCGTCCTTGCGAAGGCCGACCTCCTCCCGGAAGGGGAGCGGGAGAGCCGGGCGGCAGAGCTCGCGCGGGCGGCCGGGCGGGAGGTCCTGCTCGCGAGTGCCGAAGATCCTGAGATCCTCGAGCGCTTCGCGGCTGAGCTCTCCCGGCGGCTCGCGGGAGGCTAGTGCCGCTTTGCAGCGCGGGGGCGGGTGCGGCATACTGCCCGCATGGCGTTCACCCCCACCATCGGCCTCGAGATTCACGCCGAGCTCGCGACGGCGACCAAGATGTTCTGCCGCTCCAAGAACGACCCGGACGAAGAGCGCCCGAACGCGAACGTCTGTCCGATCTGCATGGCGCACCCGGGCACGCTGCCGGTCGTGAATCGCGACGCGGTGAAGCACGTGCTCCGCGTCGGTGCCGCGCTCGGCGGGGCGCTCGCTGGCCAGAGCGAGTTCGACCGCAAGAGCTACTTCTATCCCGACATCCCGAAGGGGTATCAGATCAGCCAGTACGAGCACCCCTTGGTCGCGGGCGGGGAGCTCGCGGGCGTCGCTATCACGCGCGTGCACCTCGAGGAGGACACCGCGCGCTCGACGCACACGCCGGCGGGCACGCTCGTGGACTTCAATCGTGCGGGGGTCCCGCTGATGGAGCTCGTCACCGAGCCGGTCATCCAGAGCGCCGAGGAGGCGGGCCGCTTCGCGCGCGCGCTGCAGCTCCTCTTGCGGACCCTCGGCGCCTCGGGCGCCAATCTCGAGAAAGGGCAGATGCGCGTGGAGGCGAACATCTCCGTCTCCCGCGACTCGTCCGTCTACGGCACGAAGGTCGAGGTCAAGAATCTGAACTCATTCCGCTCGGTGGAGCGGGCGATCGCGTACGAGATCGAACGGCAGTCCCGCGTCATCGAGGAGGGCGGTGCGGTCGTCCAAGAGACGCGCGGGTGGGACGAAGGCCGGCAGCAGACATTCTCGCAGCGACTGAAGGAGGGGAGCGCTGACTACCGCTACTTCCCCGATCCGGATCTCCCGCCGCTCCGCCTCTCCGAGAATCCGGAACTCACGCCTGAGGCGATCACGGCGACGCTCCCAGAATTGCCTGCCGCGCGCCGCGCGCGCTACGCCGAGCGGTACGCGCTCAAGGCGGGTGACATCGAGCACATCGTGAACTCCGTCGAACGGAGCGCGTTCTTCGACGCACTCGCCGGCGAGCTCGCGGGCGATGCGGCGCTCGTGCAGATCGCCGCGAACTATCTCGTCTCCGACTTGACCGGCATCTACGCGAAGCGCGGCGGCGAGTCGTATGCTGCGCTTGATCCGAAAGCGTTCGCGGCTCTCGTGCGAATGATCGCCGCGAAGGAGCTCTCCTCGCGCGGCGGCAAGGACGTGCTCGCGCTCCTCGTCGAAGAGGGCGGAGACCCGCGCGAGCTCGCTACCAAGCGGGGGCTCCTTCTCCTGCGCGATGCGGCCGCGCTCCAGGGCTTCGCCGACGCGGTGATCGCCGCAGAGCCGGGGGCGGTCGCGGAGTATCGGGGAGGGAAGCAGGCGGCACTCGAGTACCTCGTAGGGAAGGCGATGCAAGCTTCCCGCGGCGCGGGCGACCCAGGCGAACTGCGGGAGCTCATAGCGAGCCGGCTCACAGAGAGCCGCTAAGCCAGCGCGTTCGCCCCGACAGACGCCCCCGCGGGCGTCTTTTGCGTTCTCCACACGTATTCGCGTCGTATAGTTTTGCACGAGCCGAGAATCCTTTATAATCAAGGCTATGGAAGAGATAACTCTGGACGACAAGAAGTATGTCTCGTCGAAGCGAGCGGCCCAGATTACCGGCTATGCCAAGGACTACATAGGCCAGCTTTGCCGCGAGGGGTATGTAGAGGGCAGGCGCGTCGGCCGCAGCTGGTATGTGCTCGAGTCGGCCATCAAGGATCACCGCTTCGGCGCGACGCCCACGGCATCCGCAGTTCCTACAGGAGAGTCGCCTCGGTACGAGGCGCTTTCGGCACCTGCTATTACGCTCGCTCCTAAGGTCGCGGAGGCTCCTCAGTGGGGAGGGCCCACAGAAGTACCGCAAAATGAGGCACCGATTGCGCTCCATGAGACTTGGGAGAGCTGGTTCGACGCGTTCCGGATGCCTGAACCGGTGGAACATTCGGCTCCAGATGCCCGCTTTCAGGACGAAAATGAGCAAATGGCGGAAGAAAGCGCCTCTGATAGCTACGCAGAGGCTCCTGAAGACGGTCAGGATGAAGTATCGGTCCCTATTAGATTCTTTTCGCAGAAGGATCAGGAGGATGAGCCGCGCCAGGAGCCGATCGAACGGGCCTATCGCCCCTACGAAGGAGCGTTGTCCCATCAAACTCCAGTGGTTGCCCCGCGTATGCCCGCACCCGCCGCGATAGTCGTGAAGCCAAGGGGTGTGGGGGGAGTGCGCATCGCTGTAGCGGCTCTCGCGCTCGTCCTTGCTCTAAGCGCGGTTGGCGTGGCAGCTATCGGATCAGGCTATTTCGATGGATCTATCACCTCGCTTCAACAAGCAAGCGTTATCAGCGGCGTAATGATCTATAATAAATAGCGTAAATAAATAATATCTCGTCTTGTTTGAAATAGATTTAAAATAATTAAAAATCTTTAACTAGTTTGGCATTTTGGATATTGCGTTCAGTAATCTGAGTAGAATTGGAGATCCCTATCAAGATTTTTCCATCGTTACGACCAAATTAGTTCCGTAGCAGCTTACTATGATAGATGTCCGGCTGCATTAGCCGGAATAACTATATATTTCCTTATCACATCGCTAACTCATACATTTATATATCTGTGTAGGAAGATATATTGTACGAAGGTTCTACCTGTAGGCGACCGATGATGAACATCTTTGACGGCGCAAGAGTCCTTGCCTTGCGATCTTTCTGCGCCTTGTGCGCGATTTATGTGCGATCCGACGCGACAGCGTGACCTCGGGGCCTGACGACGAACCGTAGCGTGCAGAGTTTGAATATCCGAACGCACTTTTGGACTAGATGCACAGAAAAATAACGATCGATCTTTATCCACATATATTTGATCGGGAAAACTAAATTCTAGCGAAATAGCAAGCTATTATTTGATCATTCCGGTCATCCGACATGATCCTTCCTCCTAAAGACTTCATCACGACGAAAGAGGCTGCACGCCTCTCCGGCTACTCGGCGGATTACATCGCGAGGCTCGCACGTTCGGGCGTGTTGAAGACGAAGCGCGTCGGACGCGCCTGGTTTGTCGAGACCGTATCGCTTGAGGAATTTGCCCGCTCGCAGGGGACGCGCAAGGACGAGCGTTTGCGCGCGCTCGCCGAAGAGCGCATTGCCGAGTACCGATCCTCCCAAATCGTCGAAATAGAGAAATCATATGTTGTCAAGGATTCGGCATCTGCGCAACCAGCGGCGACAATCCGCGGTATCCGCGCGATTACCGCGGCGCGCCAGGCTGCATATGCGCTCATCGCGCTCCTCGTCGTCGCGACAGGCGCGTTCGCCGCAGAGTCGCCAGTCGCGGACCGCGTCGCGCTCGTCGCGGCGCAGACAGCAACGGGCTTCCGCCTCCTGACGCAGGGCGCGGAGCAAGACATCGACGCGCATCTCGCAGACGCGACCGCCCGCACCGACGACGCGCGCGATCGCATCACCCTCGGCACCGACACCATCCCCGCGCAAGACCTCGCCCTCCTCCCGCCGCGCGACATCCTCGCCCGCGCAACCGCACCGACCTTCGCGCCGCTCGCCCTCGCGACGACGTCGACCTCCATCCCGAACGCCACCTTCGCCGACCTCGCCCTCCTCCCGCTCGCCCTCGCCAAGGGCGAAGCATCCCTCACGCACGCGCTCGTCACTGGCGAGACGCGTGCTGCATACGCATACGCGACCGTCCTCCCGCAGGCAGCCCTTGGCACGACGCAGGGCGCACTCGCGCTCGGCGCGGCGGTTGGGCGCACGGCCGCGGCCCTCCCCGCGCTCGCGCTCTCGGCGGCCGGACAGGGCGCGCGTGCCGCTCTCGCCGCTGCAGCCGCGCTCGCGCCTCGGGTGCCTACGCTCGCGCCTCTGCAGTTCGCGTTCGCGCTGCCCGCGTTCCCGCGCCTGCCATCGTTCGCGCTCCCCTCGCTCGCCTCGACGCGGGGCTTCGCCGCCGCCGCCCTCGCGAACCTCTCGCTTGGCGAGCGTGCCGCCCTCTCCACCTATCTCGCCATCCACGGCCTCATCGCTTCGACCACGAGCTATCTCGCAGACGTCTTCACGCCAACGGCGCCGCCGATCGAGACGCCGCTCCCGGTCGAGCCCCCCGTCGCCCTTGCCACCACGACCGCTCCCGCTCCGGCCCCCGTTCCCGTTCCTGCCCCAACCGCAGCTCCCGCTCCCGCGCTCGCATACGTCCCCGCCACGTACGTCACCAACAACACGTACGTCACGCAGGGCATCACCCAAGCCGACCTCGACCAGGCGCTCTCTTCGCTCCGCCTGAACCTATACGGCGCGATCGGCAACGTCGGCCCCGCGCACGAGCCTGACACCATCCAGCACGGCGTCTCGATCACGTCGCAAGCAGGCACCTTCGACACGCTCACCGTCGGCGGCGCGACCTCGGTCGGCACCCTGACCGTGGGCAACACCACGATCGGCTCGGGCACCCTCGCGACCGCATATGCCTCGACGACCGTCCTCACCGTCGCGGGCCCCGCGTACTTCGGCGCGACCGCGACCTCGACCTTCGCCGCGGACGGCTCGCTGACGCTCTCGCACGCGCTCGGGACTGCCTCAGGCGGCACCGGCACCACCACGTGGGAGGTGGGATCGATCCCGTTCGCGAACGGGACGAATCTCACCGAGGACAACAACAATCTCTTCTGGGACGCGGCGGACAAGCGGCTCGGCATCGGCACGAACGCGCCGAGCGAGACGCTTACGGTGGGCGGCGTCGTCCGGGTCGGCACCGCCGACGACGCCGGCCTCATCGACCTCGGCGATACCCTCACCGGCTCCGGGAACTACACGAACGGCATCTTCCGCGGCGGCCTCGGCACGACCGCGGGCGGCGGGTACCTCAATCTCGGCGCCTGGAACGGCATCGCCTTCAACACGAGCGGCACCTGGCTCGGGAGCCAAGCGACCCGCATGGTGATCGACGGCGCGACGGGCAACGTCGGCATCGGCACCACCTCGCCCGGCACCGCGCTCTCGGTCGCGGGCGACGGATACCTCACCGGCGCCTTGGGGGTGGGCGTCGCGACCACGACCCCGGGCGTCCTCCAGACCGCGGGGAACGCGTGGATCGGCGGCGACCTCACCGTGACGGGCAACTCGACCGTGCTCGGCAACTCGACGGTCATCGGCAACAGCAGCACCGGCGACCTTGTGATCAACTCGCACATCAAGTCCGACATCGTTCCGGATCAGAACGATACCTACAACCTCGGCTCCCCCTCCTTCTACTGGGGCAACGCATATGTCGCGAACCTGAACGTGAACAACATCAGTGCTGCCTCGACCACGATCGGCGGCACCTCCGACAACTCCTTCACGATCAACTCCAACAACGCCACGGCCGACGCCGAGAGCGCGCAGCTCATCTTCTTCCGTGGCACCGTCGTGCCGAACGCCTTGCTCAGCTGGAACGCGGCGGGGAACGCGAAGCGCTTCGAGTTCAACCAGCCGCTCTACATCCAAAACGCCTCCGGCTCGACCACCATCCCGACCCTCGCGCTCGCGAGCGTCGCGGGGCAGACGGCAAACATCGTCAACGTCGCCTCCTCCTCGGGCGCGAGCCTCTTCTCGATCGGCCCCGACGGCTCGGTGAATCAGGGCACCACGACCGTGAACGGCAATCTCACCGTGACGGGCGCGAGCACCTTCGGCTCGGCCTTCAACGTGAACGGGCTCTCGACCTTCACGAACGCGTCGACGAGCCAGCTCTCCGTCTTCAACAACGCGTGGTTCGGGGCGACGGCGACTTCGACCTTCACCTCCCAGGGGTATCTCGGTATCGGCTCGACGAGCCCCTGGGCCGCGCTCTCGGTGAACCCGAACGGCCTCGCGGGCCCCGCCTTCGCGGTGGGCAGCTCGACCAGCACCGACCTCGTGGTCACGAACGGCGGCTCGGTCGGGATCGGTACCGCGAATCCCTCGACCGCGCTCGAAGTGGTGGGCGACATCACGTCGAAGGGTACGGCGTGGACCGGCCGTACCGCCGCCTCGAACAACCTATGGAACTCGGTGGCCTACGGCAACGGCACCTTCGTCGCCGTTGCCTCAAGCGGCTCGGGCAACCGCGTCATGACCTCGCCCGACGGCGTCACCTGGACGAGCCGCACGAGCGCCGCCAACCTCTCATGGCTCTCCGTCACCTACGGCGCTGGCGAATTCGTCGCCGTCGCCTCGTACAACGGCGTGACCAACAACCTGGTCATGACTTCGCCCGACGGCGTGAACTGGACGCAGCGCACGGCCGCCGCGGGCTTGAACTGGAGCTCCGTCACCTACGGCGCCGGCACGTTCGTCGCGGTCGCGAACGACGGCGTCACCGGGAGCGTCATGACTTCGCCCGACGGCGTGAATTGGACGCTCCGATCCGCCGCCTCCGCCAATGACTGGGACGCCGTCACCTACGGCAACGGCACCTTCGTCGCCGTTGCCTCAAGCGGCTCGGGCAACCGCGTCATGACCTCGCCCGACGGCGTCACCTGGACGAGCCGCACGAGCGCCGCCGACAGCACGTGGGACGCCCTCACCTACGGCAACGGGCTCTTCATCGCCGCTAACAGCGACGGCGGCACGGGCGGCATCATGACCTCGCCCGACGGCAGCGCTTGGACGCTACGCACCACGCCGTCGGGCTTCGGGTGGCAGTCAGTCGCCTATGGCAACGGCACGTTCGTCGCGGTCGCGAGCTATGGCTCGAACACCCTGGCCATAACTTCGCCCGACGGCGTCACCTGGACCTCGCGCGCTACGCCGACCGGCAACTGGAGCGGCGTCACCTACGGTGCCGGCACGTTCGTCGCGGTCTCTTCAGCGGGCTCCGGCATCGAGGCCATGACCTCCGGCAAGGCGGAGACGACCCCGTTCGCCGCCAATAACATCTACCAGGGCGGGATGGACATCTTCGGCAACGTCGGCATCGGCACGACGACGCCTAATTGGGCGGCGACCTTCGCGAACCCGAATGGCCCCCAGCTCGCGCTTACCGGCACCGGCGCGAACGAGTGGACCTTCCGCGAGGCGGGCGGCAACCTCTACTTCGCCACCTCGACCTACAGCGCCACCTCCTCCGCCTCCGCGCTCACGATCAATCCGAACGGGTCTCTCGGCATCGGGACTACCTCGCCCGCCACCACGCTCTCGGTCGCGGGGAACGGGTACTTCACCGGCGGCCTCGGCATTGGCGTCCTCAATACGACAGCCAATACGCTCAACGTGAACAACGCCTTCCTCGTCAATTCCTCCGGCTCTGTCGGCATCGGCACCACCTCGCCTGCGCAAACGCTCGCCGTGCAGGGCAACGGCTACGTCTCCGGGAACCTCTTCGTCGGCGGCGCGATTACCGCCACCTCGACCCTCACCATTACCGCCACCACCACCGCGCTCAACTTCATCGCCTCCAATCTCGGCGCCGCGGCGGCTCCGGCCTACACCTTCGGCGGCAATCTTACCACCGGCTTCTGGTCGCCCGGCGCGAACCTCCTCGCGTTCTCGACCGGCGGCCTCGAGCGGCTGCGGATCGACGGCTCGGGCAACCTCGGCCTCGGCACCACCTCGCCCTTCGCCAATCTCTCGATCCAGAACAACTACGGCTCCACGAACTCCACGCTCTTCGCGATCGCCTCCTCCACCTCCTCGACCGGCTCCTCGGCCAACACCTTCCTCACCGTCTCCAACAGCGGGCTCCTCAACGTGGGCACGAATGGCGCGAACTACTTCTCGGTCGACGCCGGGACGGGCTCAACGACGATCGCGAACCTCTCCTTGGGCAACCTCGCCTTCGACACCGACGCGGGGATCGTGAACCTCTCCGACATCCCCGTCGACGCGCAGGTCTCGGCCGGGACGCCCGAGTCGCAGTCGATCGCAATCGGCGGCCTCGCCGACCTCACCGCCTATGGCGAAGCCGATGGCCTGGGCGGCGTCCAGAACCTCCGCGTCGGCATCGGCTCCTCGACCCCCTCGGCCCTCCTCACCCTCCAGAACCCCTACGGCAACTACAACACCAACCTCTTCACCATCTCCTCCTCGACCGCCGCCGACGGCTCCGCCGCTGCGAGCCTGCTCACCTTCACCAATAGCGGCAAGCTCGGCATCGGCACCACCACTCCCAACTGGCCCCTCACCGTCGCGAATGCCTCCGGCCCGCAGCTCGCCATCACCGGCACGGGCGCGAACGAGTGGACGCTCCGCGAAGCGGGCGGGAATCTCTACGTCGCGACCTCGACCTACTCCGCCACCTCGAGCGCAACCGCGCTTACGCTCGCCTCCAGCGGGAATGTGGGGATTGGGACGACGAGCCCTTCGCAAACTCTCTCCGTCGTTGGTGGAAGTTATCTCAACGGAGCGATCAACGCGGGCGGCCAACTCTTCTTCAGTGCGAATGGCGCAAGCGCCCCCTACGGCATTGAGAAGAACGGCTCAAGCCAACTCCAATTCAACGGCGGCAGCGGCGGCTACATCTTCAATAATGCCGCAAACAGCGCGAATCTGGTCGCCATTCTAGATTCAGGAAATGTCGGCATCGGAACGACGACGCCTGGCGCAGTGCTTACTGTCGGTCTCAATACAGCTAGCGGCGGAGACGGTCTCCTTATCGCCAACCAGAACAGCGGCGGATGGAATAATCTAGACTTCCAGGCCAACAACGGCCAGCATGCCTACCTGTCATACGGCAACTCGACAAATGCCAACGCTAATCGTTTCGCACTCCAAGTTGGTTCGAACACAGCTCTGGCCGTAGATTCCAGTGGGAACATGGCGTTCGGCGGCAATATCGGGAATGGAAGCAGTCTTACGAGTGTCTCGGGCGCGGCGGTGACGATTCTCTCAAGCGGTCTCGTCGGCATCGGCACCACCAGCCCGTACAGCAAGCTCACCATCTGGGGCTCTGACGCCTTGACCGGCACCAACGCATTCCTCGTCTCCAACAACGCCTCCTCGACCCTCTTCGCGATCGATGACGGCGGGAATGTAAACATCGCCTCTACGACCGCGACCACGACGATCGCCGGCGGCCTCAATGTCGGAAACGGGGGATTGCTCTACAACTCCTCGACGGGCATCACCTCCGCCGCCGCCTTGCAGGTGGGAAATTTGAACTTCGACGCCGACTCCGGGCAGGTGAGCTGGTTCGACATGCCGGTGACCTCCGCGTCGATCGCTGGCACCATCGAGAGCTACACCGCGAACTTGAACAGCAATCCCGCGCTCACGGTATACGGCCTCTCCGACGGCGCGGGCGGCATCACCAACCTCGGCGTCGGCATCGGCACCACCAGCCCGTATGCCACCTTCGCGGTGCAAAACCAGTACGGCCTCACGCAGCCGCTCCTCTTCGCGGTCGCTTCTTCCACCGCAAGCAACGGCTCGACTGCGAATAATTTCTTCACCGTGACCAACGCGGGCAATGTGGGGATCGGGACGACGACGCCCGGCTCGAATCTGAGCGTCGTCACCGGATTGTCAGTGGGAGCAAATTATGGAACAGCTGCTCCGAGCAACGGCTTAATGGTACAAGGAAACGCCTTGTTCGGGACAACGACATCATCGGGACTATCAGGGCATAACATTTTTGCGGGTGGCGACGGGAACGGATGGATCACGAACGCAACGATCAACGGCTCAGCGGGCGTGCTTGAGGGTATAAGAAGTGGCGTTGCGGCCCTTGGTACGATTGGAGCAACTACTCTTGCACTGAATCCGGACGGCGGCAATGTGGGAGTAGGCACCACCACCCCATGGGCCAAGCTCTCGGTAACCGGCGCGGGCACGGGCACCGGCTACACCTTCATCGCGGCAAATTCCAGCAACACGCCGCTCTTCACTATTCAGGACAATGGCGAAGTAGGCATCAGCACCACCAGCCCGCAGGCCACGCTCGGCATGCAGGGCTCGATCGGCGTCAATAATAAGCAGCTGTATTTGGCGGCCAACGGCAACGTGGGCGTCGGCGGGCAATCGCCGGGCGCAATATTCGCGGTGACAGGCAGCAACAATAATAATGAGGGATACACGGCGCTCTTTTCTTCGGAAAATGGATCGGGCTCCGGCCTCGGCAATCAGATCAACATCACCAATACGCAAAGCGCGTGGGGCCTCTTGATGGGCTTCGACGGCTCGGGCGTTTCCGCGAGCACCTACCACGCGCCCAACGCCGCCTACGCCATCAACGAACAGGCCGGCCCGCTCTACCTCGGCACCAGCAACGGCGTGATGCAAACCATCACCGCGGCGGGCAACGTCGGCATCGGGACGACGGGGCCACTGTCAAAACTGGACGTGAACGGCGGGGAAGCGATAGGGACGTACGCAGGGACTACCGCCGCGCCGTCAAACGGGCTCATCGTATCCGGCAACGTCGGCATCGG